>NZ_JBDZDI010000004.1:0-342466 GCF_040044975.1 Gordonia oleivorans | reverse complement strand
GGTGACCTTTGCGGTAGGCGATCTCATCGATACCGATGTTGACCAGCCCATCGAGCCGATCGACGCCCGCGAAATGCTCATCCACGACCCGTTCAACGATGCCGGAGACACTGCGCCACGCGACCCGGAGGAACTCGGTGACCGCCGAGATCGGCATGTGCGCGGCCAGCCATGCCGCCATGTCATCAAAGGCACGCGTGTGTCGGGCCCGTGGCCGCGCCCAGGGCACCGCCTCGGTAATCACCCCGTGCACGCGGCAGCGCACCCGCCGCAGCGACGCTTCCAACAGACACCGGCGGCCGGCCACATCCAGATGCCGCCATCGCCGCACATCGGTGACCTGGTCATAGCCCGGGCATCGCCGGCCACACTCGCCGCACCGGGACCGATCACGCGCATACGCGCGGACACCGACCACGACGACTCCGTCAGGATCGGCGGTCGTCTCCTCCACCGCGACACCCTCGACAACCGCAGGGATCGACAACACCTTCTGCACTACACTGGACATGCGCAACGCCGGAACTCCTCAGGTTTAGTCTTCGCAAACCAAACCTTAAGCAGGACAACGGCGTTGCGCCCTCACGCCACGCCGAACCCACCCACAACTACGTCACAAGAGCCGTGCTGGATGTCCTGACGTTCTTGTGGGTGGATTACGGCCAGGGCAGTTCGGGGCAGGCGCCGCCGCGGGTGAGTTCGGCCATCGCTATCAGCGCCTGCGGTGTGTGGAATCCGTAGGCCCGCTTGGTCAGTGCGCGTAGGTGGGTGTTGGTGGCCTCACTGCGCGCGTTGGTCAGATTGTGACACAACGCATTCCGGATACGGTCGTTGTAGCGGTCGAGTGTTCTTCCCAGCGCTGCGATTTCGGGGACGTCACTGTCTCGGGCCCAGGCTTGTGCCCCGGTCAGCAACACGAATCGTCTTCTCCCGGTGGCGCGGATCGCATCACGCAACTGCTCTTTGAGCATGTACGCCTCATACAGCTCCCGATTGTCCTCGCGGAGCTGCGCGACGATCCCACGCTGCTCGGGCGACTGATCGGCATGGGTCTTGCGGACCGCCCACATCGCACCCTTGCTCCCCCCGTGGGTGGCCACGGTACGGCGCCGGACCTTGTCGACCATCTCACCGGCCCACTGGATGAGGTGGAACAGATCCAGACACTGGATGGCCTGCGGGGCGTGCGCGGTCACCGACCAGATCCACTCCGCGCCGTCGGCAGACACCTTCGCGATCCGGGCTGCGCGTTGTGGTCCCAACTCGTCGAAGAACGCCGACAGGGTGGCACTGTCGCGGCCTTCTTTCGCCCACACGATCAGGCCGGTGTCGTGGTTGATCACCACCGTCAGATAGCGGTGGCCCTTGCGGTAGGCGATCTCATCGATACCGATGTTGACCAGCCCATCCAGCCTGTCGATGCCCGCGAAATGATCGTCCACGACCCGTTCGACTATGCCGGAGACACTGCGCCACGCGACCCGCAGGAACTCGGTGACCGCCGAGATCGGCATATGAGCAGCCAACCACGCCGCCATGTCATCGAAAGCACGCGTGCGCCGGGCCCGTGACCGCGCCCAGGGCACCGCTTCGGTGACCACCCCATGCTCGGCGCACTGCACCCGCCGCAGCGACGCTTCCAGCAGGCACCGGCGGCCGGCCACATCCAGATGCCGCCACCGACGTACATCGCTGACCTGGTCATAACCCGGGCATCGCCGGCCGCACTCGCCGCACCGGGAGCGGTCACGCGCGTACGCGCGGACACCGACCACCACCAGCCCCTCGGGGTCCGACGTCGTTTCCTCCACTACGACACCCTCGACAACCGCAGGGATCGACAACACCTTCTGCACTACACTGGACATGCGCAACGCCGGGACTCCTCAAGGTCGGTTCTAGGCAAACCAAACCTTAAGCAGGACAACGGCGTTGCGCCCGCACGCCACGCCGAACCCACCCACAACTACGTCACAAGAGCCTCCGTGCTCCCGGTCTTCATGGCCGGGTTCCATTGAGGCGCGCTGTGGGAGTTGGAGTTTGGCCGCAAGGACGACGAGTGCTCCCGGTCTTCATGGCCGGGTTCCATTGAGGCGCGGGTGAGCGGTACCTTCCGCGCGATCTGACGCTGGGGTGCTCCCGGTCTTCATGGCCGGGTTCCATTGAGGCGCCGTCGACGGCCCACAGGTGTAGCC
The DNA here is from genome assembly GCF_040044975.1 of Gordonia oleivorans. NCBI lineage: Bacteria > Bacillati > Actinomycetota > Actinomycetes > Mycobacteriales > Gordoniaceae > Gordonia > Gordonia oleivorans. The sequence continues at coordinate 340,271 of NZ_JBDZDI010000004.1, read as the reverse complement.
GGTCTGCTGGGGTGCTCCCGGTCTTCATGGCCGGGTTCCATTGAGGCCGGTCTCGCAGCGGCAGTACAAGCCAATGTCCCGCTCAACGTGCTCCCGGTCTTCATGGCCGGGTTCCATTGAGGCATCGCTCGCTGTGGGACTACGACTGACGCAGTTCCCGCGCGAAAACGTCCTCGGCAGTCACCACCAGCACGCCCTCGTTGTCGGTGTCGACGCGATCACGCGCGGCCAGCAGATAGGTGACAGCGTGATCACCGGCGATCTCGGCGGCCTTTCGCTGAAGCCCACGCAAGATACGCGGATCGTCGATGACGCTGCGCCACTTGACCTCTCCGCACAACGACACTCTGCGATCGCGGCCTGACAGCGCGACGATGTCGATTTCGACGGAGGAGGTCTTGTTCCACCAACGTCCGACGGCGACGATGTCCGGACCGATGACGCTGTCAGTGGCAAGGCGCCGCACGTGGCGGGTCACGATGTCCTCCCAGCGATCCCCCATGAAATCGTCGAGGGACTCGACGAGAACCGGCAGAATCGAGGCGCCGAGCCCTCGTTCGATCTCGGTTCGGTATTGCGCGACCACCCGGAGATAGAAGGCCAGAAAGTTGTCGGTGATGGTGTAGACACGACGGCGGGTCAGGTCCTCCTTCTCGGTCACAGGAACCGTCCGCTCGATGATGCCCAGGGAGACAAGTCGATCCAGTGTCCGGGTCGGATTCGCGCGCATCCAATCCTGGATCTCGCCGTAGCGGGTGCGACCGGCAGCGATGGCGTGCAGGGCGGAGGAGGGGAGCTCCTGCGACTCGAGTTCGGTGGCCATCACCAACTCGCCTTCGGTCAGCAGTGGAGCCGATGGAGTCGCGATGAGCCGACTGAGATTCTCGGTGAGAGTGGCATCACCGTCCCACCAGCTGAGGTAGAGGGGCATGCCGCCGACGAGTCCGTAGATGAGCGCGAGATCGTGTGGTGCGACGGTGGGGAGCATCTCGGCGGCCTCCCACGGCTCGAATGGTCGGACGTGGAGTCGAAGGGTGAACCGGCCATAGAGTGCCGAACGCTCGGCCTGCAGTTCCTGCATGGCGCGGACCGCCGATCCGCACAGCAGAATGCGTAGGCGAGATGTGGTCTTCGTCCGCTCGAGGAAGGCGCGCAGCAGATTGTCGAGGTGCGGGGTGGCCTTGAGGAGTTCGGGGAACTCGTCCAGCACGAGAAGTGTCGGACTGTCGGCGGACACTGTGGCCAGATGTTCGAGTGCGTCGTCCCAGTCATGGAAGGGGCGACCGACGAGGTCGCGGACGCCCGACATTCCGGCTCGCTGAACTTCCCTGCTGAACGCGGTGAGTTCGCCGCGCTCGGCCTGACCGGTCGCGGTGTACATCACCATCGGCAGGTCTCGACCGAACTTGCTGACCAACAGGGTCTTGCCCACGCGCCGTCGGCCCCAGACGATCGCCGGACCTGCGTGCGGTCCGGTCCACCAGGCATTGAGCTGGGCGAGTTCGTGCTTTCGGTTGACGAACCGCATGCGACCTCCAAACATACCGATGATGTATGTTACCGCATCGGTATGTTACAGAGTGGGTGAGTTAGCTCAGTCGATGTGGCCGAGACCTACCACGACTACCCCCGCCCCAACGCCCCTGGCAATTCCCCGACCAACCCGTCAACCTCGGCATAAGCGACGGGCGAGCCGGCCAGCAGGCCGGGTATCAGTGCCTCCAGGTGGGAGACCCAGACGTTGGCGCCGTCGAGCACCTGCCTGGTGAACCTGCGATCCGCGCCGGACAGCGCCACCAACTGCGCACCCATCTGCGCCACAGCCAGTTCGAGTCGGACGCGGCTGTCGATGAAACCGGCGTCCCCGGTGGAGACCGCATACAGCGGGGCCATCGCGTGTTGCATGCGCCGGTAGAGGCGTACCTCTGGATCGTGGCCGAGCGCCCAGCCGGGTGGTGCACTCGGCTGATGTCCGGGATAGAGGACTGCCGAACTCTCCGATTGCTGCCGCCCGGATCTGATGAGCACGACGACGACGATCACCAACGCGACAACGAGCGCGATACCGACCACCACGGCAGCGCCGAGAACGAGGATCATCATGACAGATACCGGTACAGCACAAAGATTCCGACGATGACGATGATCACGGCGGTGATCGCGGAGACGATCTTGACCACGCTGTAGGGCCGGTCGCCCTGGACCTCACCGGTCACACCGTTGATGTACACCTGGAAGGGTGTGCCGCCGTAGATCACCGTGAGCAGCCAGATCGGCACCAACAGATAGCGGAAGCGCAGGGGATTGAAGTCGGTGTGCGAGGAGTGAATTCGCTGTTTGTCGCCACCGATGTCGCTGCGCACCGACGACTCGATCGCAGGGTCGATCTCCTCGGCGCGGGCACGGCCGAAGGTCTCGTCGGGCCCGTGGTCATAGCTGCGCGCGAGATGTCCGGCGAGGAACTGCCCGGTGAACGGCTGAGCCTGCTCGATCGGCCACGGTTTGAGCGCCTCCACCCGCTGGGGATCGATGCCATCGTTGGCCAGGGCTGGCACCTCGGTGAACTGGTCGGTCACGTGTCCGCTCACCGACCGCCAGCGGGTGCGGGTCTCGGTGCGTCGGTCCTTCCCGGAACCCACGGTCACCGTGTAGTCGTCGCCGCGTTCACCCTGATACGACGTGTGCGCCGTGGTGGTGTAGCTGAAGTACGAGAAGTACACGCTCTGCAGTGATCCCAGCTGTCGGTACTTCTTGAACTCCGACGGGGCGAACCATCGTGAATGTATCCACTGCTCAATGGATTTCGTTGCGGCGTCGTCGTCGACCCGAAACGGGATGACACCGTCGACCGGCAAGACCTCGGGCGCGGCGTGCACGTCGTCGCGCTGGATCGGTGAGGCGCAGTACGGGCAGCGGGTGGCGGTCAGTGTTCCGGTGAAAATGACTGCGCCACCACAGTTCTGGCAGGTGACCTGATGCTCGCTGGCGGCTGCCGGGTCGTTTGACGACAGCAGTCCGGGCGTGCTGAGTTGGCCGACGCGCGGATCGCGCAGGTCGTGTTGCCCGACGTGTTGGGTTGGATCGAGTTGAACGGCGCGGGTGGATCCGCAACTCGGACAGGACAACAGACCCGACGCCGGGTCGAACTCCAGATCATCACCACAGTTGACGCAGGGGAAGGTGCGGGTGTTCTCCGTGACGTGCAACGTCCCGGGCGGCGAGGGCTGAGCAACCGGTGGCTGCGGAACCGGGGGCGGTGGTGGCGGGGCCGGGTGCGGCACGGTTGGTGGCGGCGCGGACGCATGGGGCAGCAATGGCGGTGGTGTCGGCGGCCGGTACTGCCCGGGTCCGGGTGGCTGGGGTGCGTTCATCTGCGGTCCTCGAGGGTCGGCGCGGTGATCAGCCGTTCGGTCCGGCGGTGGGCGGCGGCGGTGGGGTGGCCGGTCGCGGCGGCAGCGGGGGTGGCGCTGCAAACGGGGGAGCGAGCGCCGGGACCCGGCCGGCCGCGGTCCACTGGGTCAACTCCGGCGACCACACCAGTGTCGCTGCGGTGACCGCGCCGGCCGCCACCGACGCCTGGATCTGCGCGACGGTGTACGGTCCGACGGCCTGGCCATTCTGCTCGACATGGAAGCTCGCCGTCGGCAGCGGCGGTGGTGCACTCGGCGCCACGCCCGGCTGCGCCGCCGGGGCGCCCGCGATCGCGTCACCGACCTGCTGTCCGAGTGCCAAACCCATTCCGGCGCCCAGGAAGTCGCTGACGCCGCCGCCGTTCTGTGCGCCGGTCACCAGGGCGTCGCCGAAGCGTCCCTGCTGGAACTTCTGCATGTCGTCGACCTGATCCAGGAAACCCTGCTCCTCGAGGCCACGGGCGACGCCACGCGTGATCGCCGCGGTGATCTCCTCGGGCAGGGAGACGTTGAGGATGACGTCGTCGATGGCGAGGCCGTACTCGTCGTCGACACGTTCGGCCACCAGTTGACGCAACTGGGCGGCGATCTCCCCGACGCGACCCTGCAGGTCGAGGACGCCGACACCGGACTTGATGATGAGGTCGGCGAAGGCCTGGGCGATCACTCGTCGCAACAACTCGCCGACCTCGTCGACGTCGACGTTGCTGTCGGTGCCGATCACCTGACGCAGGAAGATCGCCGGGTCGGCGACCCGCACGACGCACAGGCCGTTGGCGCGGACCGGCACCAACTTGAACTCGGGGTCTCGGATGGTGATGGGATTTGGTGTGCCCCAACGCATCTCGGTGACCGGGCGGGTGTTGATGAAGTAGACCTCGCTGCGGAAAGGGCTGTCGAAGCCGTGCTTCCAGCCCTGCAGCGTCGACAGGATCGGCAGGTTCTCGGTGGTGAGTTCGTAGTGGCCGGGCCCGAATTCGTCGGCGAGCTGGCCGCGGTAGACGAACACTGCCCGCTGGCCCTCGCGAACGATCAGCTGTGCGCCGTTCTTGATCTCGTTCTGATAGCGAGGGAACCGCCAGGCCAGCGTCGTCCGTGAATCATCGAGCCACTCGATGATGTCAACGAGCTCACCCTTGAGTTTGGCGATGACTCCCACTGGGGCCTCCGATGTCGTGTGTGCAACGGTCCGCGTGCAGCCCCCAACTGTAGGGCGATATGCGTGATCTGCAGTATGACGTGTCGGACGTTCGGACGAATGGCAAAGCGGCCGGGAGATGTGACCGCGTGGACGATCAGCGACTGGCCTGGGCGTGTGATTCCACCGCCGCGCGCTCCACCGTCAGCAGACTCTCGGCACTGTGCTCGGCGTGATACGCCGCGCCACCGCCGCGGAGCCCGAACAGGCGTTTGCTCCAGATCAGCCACACGACGGCGGCGATGTTGATCGCCAGCAGGCCGATGCGGAGCACGGTGATCCGTTCGAGGAGTTCGTAGATCTCGAGTGGGATGAACGCGCCGGTGACGATGACCGCGAAGTACTCGCCCCATCGCTTGGCGAACCAGAGTCCGTAGGCCTCGACGAATTGGCTTGCGGCATAGAGTAATACCGCACATCCGATGAGGACGATGGCGGTGGCCGACAGGCTGGTGGCCTTCTCTACCCACTGCACGACCTTGGAATCGTCGATGTTCCAGCCGATCTGGTCGGCCAGCGGGCGGAGCAGGGGCAGTTCCTGATTGAACTTGTCCTGCAATGACTGTTGGCTGTGGCGCAGTTCGATGACGAAGATGCCTGCGACGAGGAGGAACAGGCCGCGGATCAGTCGTTCGGCGGCGAGGAGTCGCATGATGATCAGGTCGCGCAACAATGCGCCGCGTGGGACTTCCGGCGCGTGGTCGGCGGGACCGGAGCGTCGTGGTTCGCCGACGACGAAGTCGCCACAGCGTAGGCATCGCCACGCCTCGCCCGCGACGGTGGTCACCTGAAGTCGGTCGGCGAGCTCGGCCTCGTCGGGTCGATACGTCTCGTGACCACGCAGCCCGCATGAGAGCACTTCCCAGTCCATTCCGGCAGGCTACCGCCGGGTTCCGGTGGGCGAGCGTGATCGTCATCCGGTGGGAACACCTCGTCGCCGGATACGTCGCGAACGCCCGAATCTCGGTTCTCAGAAGTGCCAGATGAAGCGGTACCAGTCACCGCTGAAGCGCGTGAAGGTGACGTTGAGGCGCGTCCGCGCGTCGGGCGGCGGACCGTCGGGCAGGAGTGCGTACCCCGTCCGGTCGATGAAGCCGCCCTTCGTATAGAGCAGACACACCTCGTCGACCTTCTCGACCGACTCGAGCCGAACGGTCCCGACCCATCCGGCATCCGTCGACGTGCAGGTGTCGGCGACATCGGCGAGCGCCGCCGATGAGGCCCACAACAGACGGGTACTGCCCGCCGGGGGTGCGCGTCCACCGCGACATCGGCGAGCGCCGCCGATGAGGCCCACAACGATGCCCGATTGGTCAGCCCGAACCATCCGACGACGACCGTGACGGCCACAAGGGCAGCAGCGATCGCCGGCAGTCGCCATTCGCGATAGAAGAAAGCGCCGATCGCCGTCGTGATGAGCCAGGCGCCGCCGATGCACACCAGCGCGACCAGCGCGATCAGTGGCCAGAAGAAGCCGATCCACTCGAGGTCGCCGAGCATCAGAAGTGCGCAGCACACGGCGGTCGAGACGACGATGGACCACGCCGACACCCGCCACCAGCGCGGCGGTGATTCGGTGACGACCCCCATGGGCTGCCAGGGTAACGGTTCCCGCCTCGCGCGATGCTTCCGTGCACGCGCGCCGTGGGCACAGACCGCGTGAACGCGGGGGTGCCGCGGCGGCAAGCTGGAACCGCGCGAAGAACAGCCGTCACCAGTCGGAGCCGAAAAATTTCCGACATTCGATGGAGCCAAATCGCCTCGGCGTGCGTCCAATCTCGCATGACACCTTTTCCGACTGACGAACACCAGATCATCTACCGGCACGTGGCCATCGCCGCGGGCTTTACCGACGCCGACCTCGGCAGAGCTTGCCGACGCGGCGACATCGTGTCGCTGGTACGCGGTGCGTACGTGCACGCCGCCGAGCGGGAGCCCGACGAGCATCATCGCCTGGAGGTGATCGCGTCGCATCGGCTCGGGCGGTTCGGCAAGTCGATCCCCAGCCATCAGTCCGCGGCCGCCCTTCATCGCCTGCCGATGCTCAAACCCAACTTCCGGCGACTGCACACGATCACCGGACACACGGCCGGCGGCGGGCGCACGTCGACGCGTCATGACCACGTCGGCGTCGTCGCACCCGAGGAGCGGACCGAGGTCGACGGCATCGTCGTCCCGATCATCGAACGGGTCGCCGTGGACGTCGCCTGCACCACGACGATGGGATTCGCGGGAGCACTCGCGGTCTTCGACGCGGCCCTCCGTGCGGGTGCCGACCGGCAGAAGATGGAGAAGATGCTGCGCGGCCGCCGACTCGGCGTGAACACCGCCCGACGTGCGCTGCGGTGGGCGGACGGCACTGCCGAAAGTCCTGGCGAATCGTGGAGTCGGGCACAGATGATCGAGGCGGGCCTGCTCCTGCCGCGCCTGCAGCACACCTTCGTCAACGACGAGGGGAAAGAGGTGGCGCGCACCGACTTCGACTGGGATGGGCTGCTCGTCGGTGAGTTCGACGGAAAGGTCAAGTACCAGAAGCACTTACGGCCGGGGGAGAAGCCTTCCGACGCCGTGATCCGGGAGAAGCAACGCGAGGATCGGCTGCGGGCGATGGGGATCATGGTCGTCCGCTGGCTGTGGACCGACCTCGAGAACGGCACCGTCGTCGGCCTCGTCCGCCGGTGGCTGGTGCACTTCTCGCTGATGGCGGCGTGACTGGCGCGGGTGGTGCTGGTTGGCGCGGTGCCCTCGTGCTTGCGCTGTTTGTTGCAATGACCGCGCGTACGTGGGGGTGCCGCGTGGGCGAGTTGGGCCCGCGGGAACGGGGCCGGGACCTGGGTCGTCGGCGGTTGGCGCGGGTGGTGCTGGTTGGCGCGGTGCCCTCGTGCTCGCGCTGTTTGTTGCAGTGACCGCGTGGGTGTGGGGGTGCCGCGTGGGCGAGTTGGGCCCGCGGGAACGGGGCGGGGTTTCGGGGTCGTCGACGGTTGGCGCGGGCGGTGCTGGTTGGCGCGGTGCCCTCGTGCTCGCGCTGTTTGTTGCAGTGACCGCGTGAGTGTGGGGGTGCCGCGTGGGCGTGGAGGGCCCGCGGGAACGTGCCCCGGGGCTCGGGTCGTCGGCGGTTGGCGCGGGTGGTGCTGGTTGGCGCGGTGCCCTCGTGCTCGCGCTGCTTGGTGCAATGACCGCGCGTACGTGGGGGTGCCGCGTGGGCAAACACCACCCGCGCGAACGCCCCCACCAGGCCGCCCACGAACGACGATTTGGGTCTGGCCAGGGAATTCTCTACACTAGACCGGTTGCCTGTGCACCTCAGGTGTCCGGGACGTTCGTCTGCACCCCGGTGCAGATCACAACTGAATAGTCTCCGATGCCGGCGAAAAGCCAAGGGCATCGGCGACGAGACATCACACAACTATCCACTTCGTGGAAGGCCCACCGCAGGTCAGGGGAGTAATCCTCACGGATCGGCGCTGTATGGGAACCGCTACGAGAAAGGTTGACGGTCAACCATGACCATGACTGACCCGATCGCAGACTTCTTGACGCGTCTGCGTAACGCCAATTCGGCGTTCCACGACGAGGTGACCCTGCCCTCGTCGAAGCTCAAGGTGAACATCGCTGAGATCCTCAAGCGCGAGGGTTACATCACCGACTACCGCACCGAAGACGCCGAGGTCGGCAAGAACCTCGTCGTCTCTCTCAAGTACGGCCCCTCCCGGGAGCGCAGCATCGCCGGCCTTCGCCGCGTGTCCAAGCCGGGTCTGCGGGTGTACGCCAAGTCCAACAACCTGCCCAAGGTTCTGGGCGGCCTCGGCGTGGCCATCATCTCCACGTCGTCGGGCCTGCTCACCGACCGCCAGGCAGCCAACCAGGGCGTGGGCGGCGAAGTCCTCGCCTACGTCTGGTAAGGGGAGGAGAGCAACAATGTCGCGTATCGGTAAGAACCCGATCCAGATCCCCGCGGGCGTCACCGTCGCCATCGACGGACAGACCGTCACCGTCAAGGGACCCAAGGGCGAACTCTCCCACAACGTCACCGCGCCGATCGCCGTCGCGCAGGAAGACGGCGCCATCGTGGTGACCCGCCCCAACGACGAGCGTCGTAACCGCGCCCTGCACGGCCTGAACCGTTCGCTGGTGAGCAACCTCGTCGAGGGTGTCACCCAGGGCTACACCACCAAGATGGAGATCTTCGGTGTCGGTTACCGCGTCCAGGCCAAGGGCCGGGACCTGGAATTCGCGCTCGGTTACAGCCATCCCGTGCCGATCGAGGCTCCCGAGGGCATCACTTTTGCCGTCGAGTCGCCCACCAAGTTCTCGGTGTCGGGTATCGACAAGCAGCAAGTCGGCCAGATCTCGGCGAACATCCGCCGCCTGCGTCGTCCGGACCCCTACAAGGGCAAGGGCATTCGCTACGAGGGCGAGCAGATCCGTCGCAAGGTCGGAAAGACGGGTAAGTAAGCCATGAGTGATACAGCAACCAAGAAGAACGTTCGCAAGCCGCTCGGCAAGGACGTCTCGACGCGTCGTCGCACCGCGACCAACCGTCGTCACTTCCGCCTGCGCAAGAAGGTCGCCGGCACCGCCGAGCGTCCGCGTCTGGCCGTCAAGCGCAGCAGCCGTCACATCCACGTGCAGCTGATCGACGACCAGGTCGGCAAGACCCTGGCCGCCGCGTCGACCATCGAGGCCGACGTCCGCGCCGCCGGTGGCGACAAGTCCGCGCAGGCCCGCAAGGTCGGCGAACTGATCGCCGCCCGCGCCAAGGCAGCCGGTGTCGAGACCGTCGTGTTCGACCGTGGTGGCAAGGAATACCACGGCCGGATCGCCGCGCTCGCCGACGCCGCCCGTGAGGGAGGCCTGCAGTTCTGATGATGACCATCTACACCAGCAAGACCAATATGACCGGAGGGAACCTCTGATGCCCGGACGTCAGCGTGACGGCGGAAACGGACCCGCCGGAAACGACAACAACAACAACCAAGGTGGCGACCGCAACGATCGCCGGGGCGGCCGCGACCGTCGCGGCGGCAACGACCGCGGTGGCCGCGACCAGGACCGCAACCAGCTCGAGCGGGTCGTCGCCATCAACCGTGTGTCCAAGGTGGTCAAGGGTGGCCGCCGCTTCTCCTTCACCGCTCTCGTGGTGGTCGGAGACGGACAGGGCATGGTCGGCGTCGGCTACGGCAAGGCCAAGGAAGTTCCGGCCGCGATCCAGAAGGGTGTCGAAGAGGCTCGCAAGAACTTCTTCCGCGTCCCGCTGATCGGTGGCACCGTGACCCACCCGGTTCAGGGTGAGGCCGCCGCCGGTGTCGTGATGCTCCGCCCGGCCAGCCCCGGTACCGGTGTGATCGCCGGTGGCGCGGTGCGTGCCGTGCTCGAATGCGCGGGCGTCCACGACGTCCTCGCCAAGAGCCTCGGCTCGGACAACGCGATCAACGTGGTCCACGCGACCGTCGCGGCCCTGAAGATGCTGCAGCGTCCGGAAGAGGTCGCGGCCCGCCGCGGACTCCCGATCGAAGACGTGGCACCGGCCGGTATGCTCCGCGCCCGTGCCGGCCAAGGAGTGTAAGAGATGGCACAGCTGAAGATCACCCAGGTCAAGGGCACCATCGGTACCAAGCAGAACCAGCGTGACAGCCTGCGGACCCTCGGTCTGCGCGGCATCCGCAAGTCGGTCACCCGTGAGGACACCGCCGTCAACCGCGGCCTCATCAACGTGGTCCGGCACCTCGTGACAGTCGAAGAGGTTTAAGCAATGACCATCAAGCTCCATCACCTTCGCCCCGCTCCGGGCGCGAAGACCGACAAGACCCGCGTGGGTCGCGGTGAGGGCTCCAAGGGTAAGACCGCCGGTCGCGGCACCAAGGGCACCAAGGCACGCAAGAACGTGCCCGCCGCATTCGAGGGCGGCCAGATGCCGATCCACATGCGACTGCCGAAGCTCAAGGGCTTCACCAATCGCAACCGGGTCGAGTACCAGGTCGTCAACGTGGGCGACATCGCCCGCCTGTTCCCGCAGGGCGGCACCATCGGCGTCGACGAACTCGTCGCCGCCGGCGCCGTGCGCAAGAACCGGCTCGTCAAGGTCCTCGGCGACGGGGAACTGGGCGTCAAGGTCGACGTGACCGCCGACAAGTTCACTGCATCCGCCAAGGAGAAGATCGCCGCTGCCGGTGGCAGCGTCACCGAACTCTGAGTCGGATTCGCCGGGTCCGCGGAGTGTGTGCAGATTGCCTCGCCACACCCGCGGACCTTGGCGTCGCCGCGGCAGAAATGCCATCTCAGCGCCGACGACCGGCGTTGCGCAGGTGGTTTTCCGCGGCTGTTAGAGTTTGCATCGTTGTGTGTGTGCACACCTCATAACCGTTGCGTGCACACATCCCGCAAGATCATCGTCGATTGTCGAGCATGCGCGCCTGAAGGGTCCGGGCGGTGAGCACGTGTGCTCTAGGAGGAATTAGTGCTCTCCCCCCTCATCGCGGCCTTACGGACGCCCGATCTGAGGAAGAAGATCCTCTTCGTCATCGGCATCATCGTCCTGTATCGCCTCGGGGCCACGGTTCCGTCGCCGGGCGTCAACTACGTCGAGGTGCACAAGTGCATCGACACCATCAACAGCGGCGGCGGCAATCAGGTCTACTCGCTGATCAACCTGTTCTCCGGTGGTGCGTTGCTGCAGCTGTCGGTGTTCGCGATCGGCATCATGCCGTACATCACGGCGAGCATCATCGTCCAGCTGCTCACCGTGGTCATCCCGCGGTTCGAGCAACTGCGCAAGGAAGGCCAGTCCGGCCAGGCCAAGATGACGCAGTACACCCGCTACCTCACGGTGGCGTTGGCGTTGCTGCAGTCCACCGGCATCGTGGCGCTGGCCGATCGTGGCAATCTGCTGCCGGCCAGCTGTGGCGACAACATCCTCAACGACAAGAGCATCTTCGGCCTGACCATCATCGTGCTGGTGATGACGGCGGGTGCCTGCCTGGTGATGTGGTTCGGTGAGCTGATCACCGAACGCGGCATCGGCAACGGCATGTCGCTGCTGATCTTCGCCGGTATCGCCGCCCGCATCCCCGCCGAGGGACGTGCCATCCTCACCAGCCGTGGCGGCCTGGTCTTCGGTCTCGTCGTCGTCGCGGTGCTGATCATCGTGGCCGGCGTGGTGTTCATCGAGCAGGGGCAGCGCCGCATCCCGGTGCAGTACGCCAAGCGCATGGTGGGCCGCAAGATGTACGGCGGGTCGTCGACCTATCTGCCGTTGAAGGTCAACCAGGCCGGCGTCATCCCGGTGATCTTCGCGTCCTCACTGCTGTATCTGCCGCAGCTGATCGTCCAGCTCACCCAGTCCTCCGACGGCACGCAGTCGAGCTGGCAGCGGTGGGTGGCGACGTATCTGGCCGACCCGAGCAATTACGTCTACATCATCGTCTACTTCCTGATGATCATCTTCTTCACATATTTCTATGTGGCGGTGACATTCAATCCGGAAGAGCGTGCCGATGACATGAAGAAATACGGCGGCTTCATTCCGGGTATTCGTCCGGGACAGCCGACGGCCGACTATCTCGGCTATGTCCTCAGTCGCATCACGCTGCCGGGTTCGATCTACCTGGGTATCATCGCGGTACTGCCAAACCTGTTCCTCGAGATCGGTAACAGCGGTGGTGTTCAGAACCTGCCATTTGGGGGCACGGCCGTCCTGATCATGGTCGGTGTGGGACTGGACACGATGAAGCAGATCAACAGTCAATTGATGCAACGCAAGTACGAAGGATTCCTGAAGTGAGACTTGTCATTCTCGGCCCCCCCGGAGCAGGTAAAGGTACCCAGGCGGAACTGTTGAGCGAAGCGCTCGGCATCCCGCACATCTCCACCGGAGACCTGTTCCGCGCCAACATCTCACAGGGAACCGCGGTCGGTATCGAGGCCAAGCGCTACCTCGACGCCGGTGACCTGGTCCCGTCCGAGATCACCGTCGACATGGTGCGCGCCCGCGTCGGGGAACCCGATGCGTCCAAGGGATTCATCCTGGACGGCTTCCCGCGGTCGACCGAGCAGGCCGACGCACTCAAGGACATCCTGTCCGCACTGGACACCTCGCTGGATGCGGTGCTGTCGTTCGTCGTCGACGCCGACGTGGTGGTCGAGCGGATGCTGGCGCGTGGTCGTGCCGACGACACCGAAGAGGTCATCCGTAACCGGATGGCGGTGTATCAGAAGGAAACCGCACCGTTGCTCGACTACTACGGTGATCAGGTCAAGACGATCGACGCGGTCGGCGACGTGCAGGACGTGCATCAGCGGGTGCTGAGCGCGCTCGGCGCGGGCGTGTCCTGACTCGTTCGCAACTGAATCGAAGGAACCGAACCGGGGCCGGTCATGGGATTTCGCAAGCGTAAACGAGTGCCCTTCCGCAGTGCGGGGGAACTCGACGCGATGGCCGCGGCCGGTGCTGTGGTGGGTGCGGCGCTCGTCGCCGTACGCCACGCCGCCAAACCGGGTGTGAGCACCCTGGACCTCGACGAGATCGCTGAGACGGTCATCCGGCAGGCCGGCGCGGTCCCGTCCTTCAAGGGCTACCACGGCTTTCCCGGCACCATCTGTTCCTCGGTCAACGATGTTGTGGTGCACGGGATCCCCTCGGCGGATGTGATCCTCGCCGAGGGTGATCTCGTGTCCATCGACTGCGGGGCCGTTCTCGAGGGCTGGCACGGGGATTCGGCGTGGACCTTCGGCATCGGTGAACTGTCGCAGGCGGATTCGGAACTGTCCGAGGCCACGCGGCTGTCATTGGAGGCCGGTATCGCGGCCATGGTCGACGGTGCCCGGCTGTCCGACATCTCCCACGCCATCGAGACCGGTACCCATGACGCGGAACGAAAGTTCAGTCGTTCCTTCGGCATCGTCGACGGTTACGGCGGACACGGCATCGGCCGCGAGATGCATCTGGCTCCCTACCTCGCCAACGAAGGGGAACCGGGTAAGGGGCCACTGCTGGTGGTCGGTTCGACGTTGGCGATCGAGCCGATGCTCACGTTGGGCACCACCGAGACGTCGGTGCTCGACGACGACTGGACCGTCGTCACCGACGACGGTTCTCGCTCTGCGCATTGGGAACACACCGTCGCGGTGACCGCCGACGGCCCGCGCATTCTGACGCAGCGCCCCGAATGAGGTGATCAGCCCTCGGTGGGCACGTCGGTTGCCCATGCGCTGCCGCGGAGCAACGGCACGAGGAAACTGCGGGCGACGTGCGCGAGCTGGTCGTGATCATCGACGTCGACGACATCGCTCGGCACGGCCAGGAATGACGCCGAGATCCGCACCATGAGTTCCGCGATGAGATCGACGTCGGCGTCGGCGGCAACGTGACCGGCGGACTGCTCCTGACGGAGTTGTACGGCCACGAATTGGCGTACCACCGAAACCATCTGGCCGTCGTCGCTGACCATCGACGAGGCGAGGATGCCGGGATCGGCGAGCATGAGTCCGACGAACACCGGGTTGTGGCGGATCGCGTGCAGTGAACTCGCGAATCCGAGCACGACACGGTCGGCGGCGGTCGGCGCATCCCGGATGTCGATCAGGAACTGATCGAAGTACGCACGGAACTCCCGCAGGATGACGGCCTCGACGAGTGCGTGCTTGTTGGGGAAACGGCGATAGATGGTGACCCGGGCGACACGCGCCCGACGGGCGACGTCCTCCATCGCCGAGTGCCGCAGCCCGAACCTGCTGAACTGCTCCCGCGCAGCGTCGACGATGCGCGTGCGCACATCGTCGACGCCGTCACCGGATGTCGCCTGATCGGTGAGGACGCGCTGGAGCAGAACGGCCGCACCGGGATGGGAGTCGTCGATCACCGACACGAGATCTCGATTCCGTGGACTGCCGGCGATCAGTAGTGGGGGAACAGTGAGATCATGTCGAACTGGTTGAGCAGGTTCTGGATGACGTAGAAGATGTCGTTCCAATGATTCATGGGATGAAACTCCTTCGGGTTGTGCGGTTTCGGATGGTGATCGTTGGCGGTATGCGATAGCGGTGGCGGTGTCTCGGTGACTACTCCTTCTTGCTGATCTGCCGCTCCTTTCGGATCTGACGCTCCTGTCGGATCTCATGCAGTGCGCCGGTGGGACACAGGGACATGGCGGTCCGAGCGGCGCGGGGATCGGGATGCTCGTCGACGATGATGGGGTATCCCCACTCGTCGAGGTGGATGGACTAGGGCAGCAGGTGCGCGCAGATTCCCCTGCCCGTGCAGGCAATTCGATCGACGACGAGGGTCGGTGCCGGTCCGGATTCGTCGGTGCCGGCCCGGCCGGTGAGCGAGGTCAACCAGGACATGGGTGTGCTCCTGTCCGTGTCAACTCCCTCTGCGTCAACTCACTCTGCGTCAACTCGCTCGGCGCAGACTCGGGTCGGCGAGGCGCTCCGAACACCTCGAGCGCCGACGCGACGAAATCCGCGACGCCGTCGGGGAATCGGCATGCACCGCGGCCGCGCACCATCGCGACTCGACGGGTCAGGTGTGATGCCGCGCCGGGATCGTCGGCGTTGCGGAGGTCGGCGACGGTGGAGGCGATCGCGGGCAGACCGAACATGCATGGCCCGCACTGCCCGGCGGTTTCGGCCGCGGCGTAGTCGAGTGCGGCCGCCACCTGCGCCCACGGATCGGCATCGGCCTCGATCAGACGGACGGTCGCAGCTCCCATGCGAACGTGATGCGGCGCCAACCCGGCCCGAGACCACGCGGTTCGTGACGCGTCGGCGGCCGGCAGGAATCCGCCGCCGAGTCCGCCGAGCCAGAACGCCTGTGCCGCAACGGTCTGACCGCCGGCGAGCCCGAGGAGATCACCGACCCGCGGGCCGGCCTCCGCCTCGACGACTCCGGGTCTGCCGACACCGTTGGCCACTGTCACCAGTCGGGGTCCGGGCTCGGCCCGCGTACCGAAGGAGCGGAACCAGCGCACTCCACGATCGGCGATCTGGGCTGCACGCCACACGGTTTCGGCATTGAGGACGAGCGTCGGCCGGAGTCGGCGACCGTCGTGACCGCGGGCGCCGGCGGTCACCGGCGACCACCGCATCAGCGGACGGGCCTGCCCGCCATGGGCCAGACTCACCAGCGAGGACTCCTCGGAGGCGACGTAGCGGTGCGGTACCGCGACGGTGTCACACCCGTGCTCGTCGAGGATGGCGAGGGCAGCCGAACCGCGATGTGCCGCAACCCGAATCCGGCCGGCGGTCAGCAGCCGGGCGCCGGTGAGAACCGCGTCGAGGCGGTGAGCGATGACCCATCCGTCCTTGGTCGCGTCGATCTCGCCGTCGCAGGCGTTGATGATGAGATCGGCGCCGTGGCGGTGTGCCAGATCCACTTTGACGCCGGTGGGGAACCCGGCGCCGCCCCGCCCGGTGAGGCCTGCGTCGGTCAGCAGGTCGGCGATGGCGTTCATGTCCAACCTCCGATCGCGATCTCGGCGCGCCGGCGGCGATCGGCGGTGCGACTGAGCAGGCGCCACGCGGTGGCCGCCGCCATGACGAGACCGCAGGCCACGGTGACGATCCGCAACGCCTGCTGATCGTCGGCGGACATCATCAGTCCGTGCAGGACCGCGCTCGCCGCGAGCAGATACGACAGCCAGTGCACGGCCCGCCAGACCCGATGGGACAGGCGCAGCCGCAGAATCGACGTGACGAGCACGAGGATGAAGATGTCGACGGCGATGGCACCCACACCCACCCACATGCGGTGGTAATCGGAGGTGAACGGCACGACCACCGCGATCCATCCCAGGTCGACGTAGGCGTCGAGGACGGCGGTCGAGATGTGGATGGCGACGAACACGGTGGTGCCCAGGGCGAGGGTGCGATGCAGGCTCACCGCGACCGCGGTGAGGGAGCTCTCGGGTCGGAGGCCGACGGCGGTGGCGGCACCGAGCACGACGACCGCGGTGAGCAACATCAGACTGACGATGCCGCAGGCGCGGGAGGCGAACCACAGCCACGGACTGGTCATGACACACCCACCGCAGGGGTTGTGATGCCGGGCCATCCGGGGGCGGTGGTGATCTGGTGATCGGCGGCGATGAGGCACGCCGGAACCCGGCGGGCGGTCAGCCAGTCCGGGGCGCGGTCATCGAGGATGACCGCGGCGGTCGACGCGGCGTTGGCCTGGACCGCCGTCGGTGCCGCACAGGTCGCCTGGGCCCACCGCGTGTGGGCGGGCATCCCGGTTCGCGGGTCGATGATGTGATGCCGGTGGCGCCCGTGCTGTCGCCACGTCCGCAGCCTCGTCGACGAGGTGGCGAATGCCTGGCCGTCGGAGCGAACGACCTGAACCTGTGCGCCATCGGGTCCGAGGACGCCGATCGCCCACCCGTCGTCGGGCACGACTCCCGAGACCGCGGTGTCGCCGCCGAGGTTCACCAGATACCCACCGGAGCCCGACCGCGCGAGTTCCTCGGCGATGGCGTCGGCGGCCCATGCCTTGGCGACGGCACCGAGATCGAGTGCGGTCCCAGCCGGGAGTGTCACCCGGGCGCGCTGTTCGTCGAAGTCGGTGCGCCGCGAGACCGCCTGCCGTGCAGTGTGTTCGGGTGTCGGTCGGGAACCGGTGTCGGTGCGTGCGCGCACGATGTCGATGTCGTCGTCGTATCCGCAGGCGGCCAGCTCGGCACCCAACGATGCGCAGACCAGTCCGTCGGTCAGTCGCTCGGCGTGCACCGCCGCGCCCAGGCATCGGGCGAGAACCTCGCCGACGGGAAGGCACACCGAACCGTCGGGATCGGTGCGGGCGCGCTCGGCGCTCGCGGTATTGATCTGTGCCAGTTCGGAATCGGTGCGGAAGCGGGACGCCGCCCGATCGAGTTCGGCGAGTCGCCGACGCATCAGGGCGGCGGCCTCGTCGAGCTCGTCGGCGACGGTGCAGAGCACCGTGACGGTGGTGCCGATGGCCGAGAACCCGGCCGAGGCGACGGTTTCGGGGCCGGCTGTGGGCACGGCGGGGGAGTCGTGGTGGGTGTCGATCATGATCCGGCCGTCTGGGTCTGAGGTGGTGCGGCCGTCTCGGCGACCGGCGGCGGCGCCTCCCAGCCGCCACCGCCACCGCCAGCGCCACCGCCACCGCCGGAGGCCGCACCTGAGCCGCCGCCAGGGCTCTCCGGTTGCACCGCAGTGGGCTCGGGGACAACCACTTCCGGGGCGGTGTACCCGGTCTGCGCCGGCGCCTGTTCGACGGGGGGTTGGTAGGTCCCGGTCGGGGTCACGGCGGTGGGTGTCACGGCGGTCGGGGTCGCGGCGGTTCTGGGCGTCGCCGAACGCGGTGGCACGGGAGCACCCGACGTGCGTGCGGCGGGTCGTCGGGGTGGCGTCGTCGACGACGGTCCGGACGCGGTCGCCACCGTCGTGGAGGCGGCCGACGTCGTGGACTCATTCTCGCCGGCGGACTGGCCGGCGTCGGCGTGGCTCACCGCCAGCTGGCCGGTGAGCCCGGCGGCGGTGAGTGTTGCGGCGGCGAACACTCCGGCGGCCAGGCGCCGGGAGGTGATGATCGCGTTGGCCTGCTTCATGGCGTTGCCGAGAGGAACGTCAGAATCGCCGGTTCGCGGTCGGGATCTCGATGCTGATGGGCATGCGCAGTTCGGCGGCGTACCAGAGGACGAACTGGCGGAGGAATTCGTCGAACAGCCAGTAGGCGTTCTCGGTGATCGGCGCGACACCCAGGATTCCCGAACGGATCTGGAGGAACGGCGGCCAGGCCGTCTCGAGCAGTGGGCTCCACACCGGCTCGCGGGGCACCTGAATCCAATCGGCGAGCTTGGGGCCGAGGATGTAGCGGGTGAAGGCGCCCAGGATCGGCTTCGACAGCAGGCTCAGGTCGAGGTCGTGTCCGAGTTCGAGGAGCTGTTCGGCGAGCACCGTGCCCTCCGGCGTGGGTGCCAGCACCGGGTCGAGGACCTGCTTGGCCTGCGAATTGGCCTCCGCCCAGGACTGCGGCAGGTATTCGTCGCGGATGCCGAGGAAGTGGCCGCAGAGCTGCCAACTGTGCAGGTAGCCCTGGGATTCGTTGCGCGGGATGGGGATTCCCCACTTGACGAGGTTCTGCATGATCGTCGTCGGCAGACTGTGCCAGGTGACCAGCAGGTCCTCCTGGCTGATCGGCACGACGTTGTCGGGCCAGTGCGGCGACTGGGGCAGCAGGTGGCGGACGCCGGCGTGGATCATCCGGGTCTTGATGCAGGTCACGATCATCTGGCCGTCGGGATCGTAGGCGTTGATGGTGCCGATGTCGTAGCCCAGTTTGGCGGTCTTGGCGATCCGGTCCTTGAAGTACACCGGGTGCCCGCCCTTGGAGTAGTACACCGAGCGCGCCTCGTTGGGGATGACGGTGGCCATCATGCCCGCGGCGAAGGCGTACAACACGGAGATGATGGTGTCCTGCTTCTTGACGAAGGTGAACGAATCCGCCAGTTTGCCCTTGTCGGTCCATGACGGCAGTTTGCGGGCCTCGTGGATGAAGTCCTTGAGGTTGCTCGGCAGCGACGCGGGGATGGGCTGATCGTTGCGGACCCATCCGCGGAGCGCGCGGTTGATGGCGGCGACGTCGTGGTGTTCGATCACGTCGGCGATCACCGCGTCGGCCTCGGGGTCCCACAGGTGGCGGGGATCGGCGCCGGCTCCGGTAACGGGCACCGAACCGGCGGGCGACCATGACCACGGTTGTGCGCGTGCGGGTTTGGCGCCGAACGCCATCGATCCCGCCACGGCGAGCGCTCCCGCGCCACCGGCCCGTAGTGCATTCCTTCTGTTCATGTCGACGCTCATTGGTCCCCCGATCTCGGTTCGGCATAGAGTTACAGATCGTGTCACTCTGTAACTCATGTATGAAATCACATATTGGTAGCGAAGTGGTGTGGATAACGAAAAATCTCCGAGGATGACCACATCGGTCACCGTCGGAGATGGCATTCTCCCGCCCGCCCACGCGGGTTGTGCCTGTTGACGCGGTACCCCGCGCGAATGTGAACCCTTGCCAACTATCGGTTGGTGAACCGTTCACCGATGTGTCGATGAGTGTTGTGCCGTACGACGGCTGAGGCACGCACACTCACTCGCGTGCCACCGGTGACCGAGCATGTCCTGCCACAAGCGGGTCATCGTCGTCCGTGGCGCACCTACCTGTTGTTCCTGGCCATCGTCGGCCCCAATCTCGTTCTGCTGGTGGTGTTCACCTACCGGCCACTGATCGAGAACATCCGGATGTCGTTCTACGACTGGAACATCTCCTCGCCCGGCGCCACCTTCATCGGTACGGACAACTACCGCGAGTGGGCCACCCGATCCGACACGGCGATCATCGTCACGAACACGGTGGTCTTCACCCTCGCCGCGGTGATCGGCAGCATGGTCATCGGACTGGCGCTCGCGGTCCTGCTGGATCGCAAACTGGCCGGACGAAACCTGGTGCGCTCGACGGTGTTCGCGCCGTTCGTGATCTCCGGCGCGGCCATCGGCATCGCCTTCCAGTTCGTCTTCGACCCGAATTTCGGACTCATCAACGACCTGATGGTGCGCACCGGTCTCGGTCCGGCGCCCGACTTCTATCAGCAACCCGGGTGGGCGATGGTGATGATCACGGTGACCTACCTCTGGAAGAACGTCGGGTACACCTTCGTGATCTACCTCGCCGCGCTCCAGGGACGACGCGCCGATCTGGATGAGGCGGCCCTGATCGACGGGGCGGGACCGGTGACGCATTTCCGGCGCGTCCTGCTGCCGCAACTGCGGCCCACCACCTACTTCCTGTCGATCACGGTGATGCTGAACTCGCTGCAGGTCTTCGACATCATCAACGTGATGACCCGCGGCGGGCCGCTCGGCAACGGCACCACGACGATGGTGTACCAGGTCTATGAGGAGACCTTCCGCAACTTCCGGGCCGGCTACGGCGCCACGGTGGCGACCGTCATGTTCGTCGTCCTGCTGATCATCACGGTCCTGCAGGTGCGGGTGATGGATCGGGGCGAGCGATGAACGCATCGACCCGCGCCCGGATCGCCACCGCATCCGGCTACCTCGCGATGGCGGTGGTCGTCGTGGTGGTCGCCCTGCCGCTGATCTGGATCCTGTTGGCCTCCTTCAAGGATCGTTCCGAGATCTATGTGCAGCCCGCCGTGTGGTGGCCGTCGACCTGGCACCCGGAGAACTATCGCGAGGCGACGACATCGGTGCCGTTCTGGCGGTTCCTGGGCAATTCCCTGATCACCGCGGGCGCGTTGACGATCATCAAGTTCGTCCTCGGTGTGCTCAGTGCGTACGGACTGGTGTTCCTGCGATTCCCGTTCAAGAACCTGGTGTTCCTGACGATCATCGCGGCACTCATGGTGCCCAACCAGATCACGGTGATCACCAACTATTCGCTGGTGGCGCAGCTGGGATTGCGCAACACCTTCGTCGGGATCATCGTGCCGCTGGCCGGGGTGGCGTTCGGAACGTTCCTGATGCGCAACCACTTTCTGTCGATTCCGGCCGAGATCATCGAGGCCGCGAGGATGGACGGCGCCGGGCACGTCCGGCTGTTGCTGCGCGTGGTGCTGCCGATCTCGATCCCCACGATGGTGGCGTTCGCCCTGATCACGTTGGTCAACGAGTGGAACGAATACCTGTGGCCCTTCCTCATGGCCGACGATTACCGCGTCGCGACCCTCCCGGTGGGGCTCACCCAACTGCAGAACAACGACGGCCTCACCAACTGGGGGCCGGTGATGGCCGCGACCGTCCTCGCGATGCTGCCGATCCTGCTGATCTTCCTTGTCCTGCAACGCCAGATGATCAAGGGGCTCACATCGGGGGCGGTCAAGGGATGACAGTCATGCACGCAGGAAACGACATGCACACTCCAGGAGGGGACTCACGATGACCGACATCTCACGCCGCGCGGTACTCACCGGCGCTCTTGCCGCGGCCGGAGCCGCCACGCTCGCGGCCTGCGCCGGTTCCGGCGGCAGCGGCGGCTCGGGCGGGGACGCCAACAATCTCACGTTCTGGTCCAATCACCCGGGCAAGTCGACCGACGTCGAGAAGGAACTGATCTCGCGATTCGAGGCGGCCAATCCCACCATCAAGGTATCCCTCGTCGACGGTGGCAAGAACTACGAAGAGCTGGCCCAGAAATTCAATGCCGCCCTCTCCGGCGGGGACCTGCCCGACATCGTGGTGCTCTCGGACGTCTGGTGGTTCAATTTCGCACTGCTGAAAGCGATCACGCCGCTCGACGATCTCTACGGCGACGCGGGCGTCGACCCGTCGACCTACGTCACCTCGCTCTACGACGACTACCACTGGAACGACAAGCACTGGGCGCTGCCGTACTCGCGCTCGACGCCGTTGTTCTACTACAACCAGGACGTCTGGACCCGTGCGGGACTGCCGAATCGGGGACCCAACACCTGGCAGGAATTCGGGGAGTGGGGACCGCGCATTCAGCAGGCGGTCGGCGACGGCAAGCAGGCCCACGGCTGGGGCAACGCCACCGACTATCTGGGCTGGACCTTCGAGGGGCCCACGTGGACGTTCGGTGGCGCCTACTCCGACGAATGGGACCTGCAGTTCACCAATCCGAAGACCATCGCCGCGGCCACCTGGTTCTCCGATTCCATCAACACCGGCCGCTACGCCAAGATCTCCAATGACATCGCGGGCGACTTCAGTGCCGGGATCATCGCATCCACCGTCGCCTCGACCGGCGACCTGTCCGGAATCACCGACAACGCCCGCTTCGGTGTCGGTACCGCCTTCCTGCCCGCGCCCGACGGGATCAAGGGATGCCCGACCGGCGGTGCCGGACTGGCGATTCCCGCGAACATCTCCCGGGAACGAAAGATCAATGCGCTCAAGTTCATCGACTTCATCACCAACACCGCCAACACGGTCTACTTCTCCCAGAACGTCGGCTACATGCCGGTGCGCAGCGCGGCCGCGTCCGATCCGGCGATGACATCCTTTCTCGCCCAGAATCCGAATTTCGCCACCGCGATCACACAACTCCCGCAGACCCGGTCGCAGGACTATGCGCGCGTGTTCCTGCCCGGTGCCGACAAGATCATCGGCACCGGATACGAGCGGATCGGACTGCAGAACGCGAACGTGACCGACACACTCGCCGACGTGCAGAGCCAGTTGCAGCAGATCTACGACACCCAGATCAAGTCCAAGCTGCCCAACTGACCTCGCTCGCAGGGTAGACGAAAAGCATAGGCAGAACACCTCATTCATGGCATCCATCACCTTTGACGCGGTCACCCGGCAGTTCTTACCCGACGCGCCGCCGGCTGTCGACGCACTCGACCTCGACATCGGCGACGGCGAATTCATGGTGCTCGTCGGCCCTTCCGGATGTGGCAAGTCGACCACCCTGCGGATGCTGGCGGGCCTGGAGCCGGTGGAATCGGGCCGAATCCTCATCGATGGTGCTGATGTCTCCGGAAAGGCGCCCAGGGAGCGCGACGTGGCGATGGTCTTCCAGAACTACGCGCTCTACCCCAACATGTCGGTCGCGCAGAACATGGGGTTCGCACTCCGCAACGCGGGAATGTCCAAGGCGGACACGCAGGCCCGTGTCCTCGACGTCGCCCGGATGCTCGAGCTCGAATCGTTGCTCGGGCGCAAACCGGCGAAACTGTCCGGCGGTCAACGTCAGCGGGTGGCGATGGGCCGGGCCATCGTCCGTCGGCCGCGGGTGTTCTGCATGGACGAACCGCTGTCGAATCTCGACGCCAAACTCCGGGTGAGCACGCGGGCGCAGATCGCGGCGCTGCAACGCGAACTGGGTACCACCACCCTGTATGTCACCCATGATCAGGTGGAGGCCATGACGATGGGGCATCGTGTGGCCGTCCTCGATCATGGTGTGCTCCAACAGGTCGGGACCCCCAGAGAGATCTACCGCGATCCGGTCAACATGTTCGTCGCCGGATTCATGGGCAGCCCGCAGATGTGCCTGGTCGACGTCGAACGCGACGGTTCGGCGGTGGCGTTGGGCGACGCCACGATTGCGGCCCCACCGGGCGCGCCGGCGCGTGTCACCGTCGGCCTGCGGGCGCAGGCGTGGCGCGTCGGGCCGGTGCACGAACCCGAAACGGTCAGAGCCCGAGTGGAATTGGTGGAGGAACTCGGCGCCGAACAGTACATCTACTGCTCCGCCGAGGTGACACCACGGTCCGGGCGGGTGGTGGTGCGCGCCGATCATCACCGGGAGTTCGCCGTCGGGGACGAACTCGGGCTGACCCCGTTGCCGGAGGAGATGCACTGGTTCGACACCGCGACCGGCACCCGGATCTGAGGGGGCTCAGCCCACCTGCGATCCGGCCTGCGTGGCCACGGTTCTGATCCGGTCGGCGCGGCTGTAGATCACCATCGACCCGCCGCGCACGAAACCGGCGAGGGTCAATCCGTGCTCGTCGGCGAGATCGGCGGCCAGCGACGACGGCGCCGAGACCGCCGACAGCATCGGGATGCCTGCCATGACCGCCTTCTGCACCAACTCGAAACTGGCCCGCCCGGAAACCTGTAACACGGTGCCACGCAACGGAAGTCGATCCGCGATCGTCATCGCTCCGATCACCTTGTCGACGGCGTTGTGGCGACCCACGTCCTCGCGGAGTGTCAGCAGCTCACCGGTGACGGCGTCGAAGAGCCCGGCCGCATGCAACCCGCCGGTCTTGTCGAACACCTTCTGCTTCTTGCGCAGTCGATCAGGCAGGGCGAGAACCTGATCGGCGTCGATCACCATCGGGTCGTCGGCGACGGTGAACCGCGACCGGGTCCGGACGGCGTCGATGCTGTCCTTGCCACACACGCCGCACGCGCTGGTGACGGTGAAACTACGGGCCAGGGACGGATCCGGCGGTGGGACGCCGGGCGCGAGCGTGACGTCGAGAACGTTGTAGGTGTTGACCCCGTCGGCGGTGGCGCCGGCGCAGTAGCGCGCCATCGAGACGTCGTGGGCCCGCGCGATCACGCCCTCGGCGACGAGGAAGCCGGTGGCGAGATCGACGTCGTCACCCGGCGTGCGCATCGTGACGACCAGTGGGCGGCCGTCGACGCGGATCTCCAACGGTTCCTCGACGGCGAGGACGTCGGCCCGCGACGTCGGTTCGGCACCCTGCCGGACGCGGACGACGCGGCGTCGAGCGGTGATGCGTCCCATGGCCTCACGGTACCGCGCGAACCGTTGGTCCGTTCGGACGACGTGCCCCTCCCGGGGCGCTGACCTGCACATCGCCGGTCTAAAGTGAGCTCACGCCAACCCCGATCGGATGGAGTCGCGATGACCTGGCCCGGACCGGATCCGCAACGGGACCCATGGGCTCGGCCCGCGTCGCCGTACGGGCCGGGGGCATATCCGCAGCCGGGCCCGAGCCCGCAGCCGTATCCCCAGAATCCGTACCCCCAGAATCCGTACGCACAGAATCCGTATCCCCAGAATCCGTACCCTCAGAATCCGTACGCTCCTGGTCCGTATCCACCGAATGCCGCCGCGCCGCAGTTCGGCCTTCCGCCGGCGGGGCCGCCACCGCGGCGTGGATCGGGTGGCGTCTGGGCCGTCGTGATCCTCTGCGTCGTCGTGGTGATCGGTGCCGTCATCGGCGGAGTCGTCCTCCTGAGCCAATCCGGTTCGGGTGGGGTGCTCGCGTCGTCGAGCTCCGATGAGCAGGCGGTGCGCGCGGCCTACGAGGGATACACCCAGGCGTTGAGCACCTACGACATCGAGGGCGCCAAGGGGTACATCTGCCCGGAGTCCACCGAGCTTCTCGGAGTTCTCGATCTCCTCGGCGCGTTCGCGCCGGAGGGTGAGACCGCCGATGTCGACCTCGATGTGCAATCAGTGGAGATCGACGGTGATCGGGCGACGGTCACGGCCTCGATCTACGCACCGACACTCAACATGTCCGACGTCCCCGGGCACGCCCGCCGGATCGGTGACGGCTCGTGGTGCCTGCTGGACTGATGGTTCCTGCGTGACTGGCCCGCTTGGCGCGGGTGGTTCTCGTCCGCGCGCCTGCTCCACGCTCGCGCGCGTCGTGCAATGACCGCGTGGGGGCGGGGGTACCGCGCGGACGTGGAGCGCCCGCGCGAGTGGGGCGGGACGTCGATCGTGTCAGACCTCGACGGTGATCGTCACCGGTCCGTCGTTGACCAGGTGGACGGCCATGTGCGCGCCGAACCGGCCGGTCGCCACGGTGGCGCCGGCCGACCGCAGCGCCTCGACGACGGCGTCGACGAGTGGTTCGGCCACCGGTCCGGGGGCCGCGGCGTTCCACGACGGCCGACGGCCCTTGGCGGTGTTCGCGTACAGGGTGAACTGGCTGATCACCAGGATCGGGGCGTCGACGTCGGCCGCGGATACCTCGCGGACCTCGCCGTCGCCGTCGAGGATGCGTAACCGCCAGATCTTGTCGGCGAGTGCGGCCGCCTGCGGCGGGCCGTCGTCGTGGGTGACCCCGACGAGGACCACCAGGCCTTGCCGGCCGTCGGTGAGGTCGAGCTCGCCGACCGTCGTGTCGTCGACGATCACCCGGGCCGCGGTCACCCGCTGGATCACTGCTCGCATGAGCAGTCAGGGTAATCCGGGCGCGGTCGGTAGGCTGCTGTGGCCATGGGCAAGAAAACACGGCCGGGGAAACGCGGCGGCACCAAGAAGCAACGCCCACGGCACCTGCGTCCGGTGCCGTCCGCGCCGCGGGAGTCCTCGCGGGCGGAGGACCAGCCGCTGATCGCGTCGATCCGAGGAGCGTTGCGGTCCGAGGAACCGCTCGACCTGCTCATCGCCGTCAGTGGCCTCCTCGAGGTCACCGACGCGCGCAGGGACCTGCTGGGTCGCGGCGATGTGGCCGAACAGCGTGAGACCCTGATCGAGTCGTTCCTGGAGATCTCCTTCGCGGAGACGACGGCCGCGCTGATGGTCATTCGCGAGTTCCTGCCCGACGAGGTGCTCGGCGCCCGGATCACCCGGGAACTGGCCTCCCGCCGGCAACCGATGCCGGACTGGCTGCGTCATCTCGGCGACGTCCGGGTGACCTCCGGGGTGTCACTGGTGACCCACGAACTCGGCGACGGCGACGACTACATGTTCACCGTCGCCTTGTCGTCGGGACACGAGATATCGGTGGTGGCATTCCTCGACCACAACATGGGCTCGGCGCTCAAGGACGGCTTCGTGGTGCCCAGCGGGCACGAGGAACTGCTCGACCACATCCGCTCCAGTGCGCCGAGGACGCAGTCCGCGCCCACCATCGAGGCGGTTGACCCGGTCACCGCTCGCGCGATCATCGAGCGTGCCGGCGAGGACGGCAGAAGGGTGTTCCCGCCGCCGGAAAGTGACTCCTGGCCGATGTGCCGGCCGCTGGTGGAATGGCTGGTGCGTCTGCTGCCGCCCGGTGGTGTCGTACCCGAGGCGCGGGAGTGGTCGGCCGAGGACCTCGACGAACTCACCGAGGTCTTCTTCGCCTCCCCGTACGGCCGGGACATCGACACCCCCGAGGCGCGCGACGCGGTCGAGGCGTTCCTGTGGCTCGTCGAGGCCGATCCGCTGCGGTGGAGCCCGGTGGTCGTGGAGATCCTCCTGCTCGACCGCATCCCGCGCAAGGTCCGTTTCGATCCGCAGGAGATGGCGGGCTATCCCGACGTCATGCGCGCCTTCGTGCGATTCGCCCACGCCGAGCAGGAGGTCACCGCCGCCTCGACCGCCGAAACCCTGCGTGCCATCGATGAATACGAGCCGGACTACCTCCGCGAGATCCGCCGCAGCGATCGGCCGTCGAGTGCGGACATGCTGGCACACGCCCTGGGGTCGGCACTGACCGGCGCGGACGAACCGTCGGCGCTCGGTTCGGCCGAGATCGCCCTCTCGCGGCTCGACCGTATGGTCGGCGGCCGGCCGGCGTTGCTGGCACTTGACGATCGGCCGCTGCCCGACGAGGAGTTCGAGACCGCCGGTATCGCCCCCGACATCGTCGACGCCGTCGCGGACATCGGTGCGCTCTGCGACGCCGCGGCCGACGAGTTCTTCGATGTGGAGCACCGAACGGCCATGCGCCGCTTGCTGTCCCGTGTCGCACGAAACGATCCGGCGGTGTTTCGACGCCGGGCATCGGTGGCGAGGTCGGCGGCCTCGGCCGGCTGGATCATCGGCCGGGCCAATCACACGTTGAACGGCGAGTTCGCCACCATGACCGTGGGCGACTTCGTCTCGTGGTTCGGCGTCTCGGGGAGCGTGTCGCAGCGGGCCGGTGCCCTGCTGGCGGCGATCGGTGTCCATCCGGCCGGCTCCGCGGCGATCGAACTCGGCACCGCGGACCTGCTGACCTCGCAGATGCGCCGAGACATCATCGAACGTCGCGATCGGGCGTTGTCGCAGGTGTGACGGCACGCCGCCGTGTCGCCCGCCACGTCATTGCGGTGGGGTGTAGCGCCACGCCAGCGCCTCGACGAGTCGCTCGATCAGAACCATGCCGCGGAGCCGGCCGGATCGATCGCAGCAGGCCAGCGGGTCGAAGCGGGACAGGTGAGGTCGGGTCATCGCCCGGGACACGGCCTGACGCAGGTCGGTGGTCTCCAGCATGCGCAGCACGTCGCGGCGATCGATGCCCGAGCAGCCGGTCCGGACCGCGTACAGGGCGGGCCGGTCGGTCGGGTCGAGCAGGATCACCCCGTGATGGCCCGGATCGTTGCCGAGCCGGGCATCGAGCGCCGCGTCGGTGCTGGCCACCGGCGCGGTCAGGGCGGCCTCGACGAAGTGACCGATCATGTCCGCGGACGGTGGTGGGTATTGGCCCGAGTCGGGGCACACCTGCGCCATCGGACCCATCTCTGCGGCGGGGCGGCCCAACAGGTTTCCCTGCCCGAGAGGCACCCCGAGCTGGATCAGCCGGCGCAGTTCGTCGAGGTTCTCGATCCCCTCGGCGACCAGCCAGGCGTCGGTGCGGCTGGTGAAGTGCCCGAACATCTCCACCAGCGCCCCCTTGGCCTCGTCGGCGTGAATGCCGACGATGAGGGTGCGGTCGAGCTTCACGAAGTCCGGGCGAATGACCAGGATGTGGTGCAGACTCGCGTAGCCGGCTCCGGCGTCGTCTACCGCGACGAACCCACCCGCGGCGCGGATGTCGGCGATCACCCGCAGGACGCCCTGGTAGTCCTCGACCTCGGAATGCTCGGTCAGCTCGAACACCACCCGCGACAGCGGGGCGTCCCGCAGCAGCCGCCCGACCTGCGGGGACACCAGCGCCTCCGGTGAGACATTCACCGACAGAAAGCAATTCGTCGGCAGCCGGGTGCGGGCGGACAGGGCCGCGGCGATCGCTGCCGACTCCAGCTCGATACCGCAACCGATGCGGTCGGCCGCGGCGAATGCCGCGTCGGGAGCGAGGTCGACCGGGCCGGGGAAGCGGCTCAACGCCTCGTATCCGACCACCACCATGCGTCGGATGTCGACCACCGGCTGGAACACCAGCCGCGGTGGGCGGCCGGTGCGGACGAGGGCGTCGACGATGAGTTCGGCGTCGGAGTTCGACGGTGCCCGTTGGTGTTCCGGCGTCACGTCGCCCGATCGGTGATCGCGTTCCTGATCTGTTCACGCGTCGTCGCCGACAGTCCGGTGATCCCGTGATCGGTGGCGGCGTGCTCGGTGACCTCCTCGAGGATGCGTTCCTCGCTGTCCTCCTCGAAACGCGCGTCGCAGTCGGGGACCACGGCTCCGCACCAGAAAACCTTCATGAGATGCCTCTTTCGAATACGTGGACGGGTATTCACATGCTTTCCTGCCGTGCCCCGCCCCGGCATCCGCTGCCCCGATGCTACGCGCGTGCCGCGCTGGACCGGTCCGGTCATGAATCAGGCTGGGCCGATCGCGGTGAGCCGGAATAGTGCACGTACCCCGGGTGTTGGCGCTCAACATGAGCGCCTCATCGACGTCGAAGTCAGAACACATCGAGCGTTTCGGCCGATACGGCATCTGGGGGTGGTTCGGTCAGTTCTCCCCCGAGGAGGCCGCCCAGATCGAACAACTCGGGGTCGGCACGATCTGGCTGGGCGGTTCACCGAAACATCTGAAGCCGATCCGAAAGATCCTCGAGGCCACCGACAACATCACCGTCGCCACCGGCATCGTCAACATCTGGAACACCGACCCGGATGCAATCGCCGGTGAGTTCCATCAACTCGAGCAGGACTTCCCGGGACGTTTCTATCTCGGGATCGGTGCCGGGCATCCGGAGGCCACTGCCGAATACACCTCGCCGTTCCGGGCGGTCGGGCACTATCTCGATGCCCTCGACGGCAAGAAGGTGCCGCCGGAGCGTCGGCTTCTCGCCGCTCTCGGTCCGCGGATGCTACGGATGTCGGCCGAACGGGCGTTGGGAGCGCACCCGTACCTGACCACTCCCGCGCACACCGCTCAGGCCCGCGAGATCCTGGGGGAGGGGGTGCTGCTCGCCCCCGAGCACAAGGTGGTCCTCGACACCGATCCGGTGGCCGCGCGTGCCGTCGGCCGCCCGCCCGTCGACCAGCCGTATCTGCACCTGCGCAACTACACCGCCAACCTCAAGCGGCTCGGGTACACCGACGCCGACATCGACAACGGCGGCAGCGACGCCCTGATCGACGCGCTCGTCGCCCACGGTGACGCCGCGGCGGTCCGCAGCCAGATCGACGAGCACCTCGCCGCGGGCGCCGACCACGTGGCCATTCAGGTGCTCGGTTCGGCCGCACCGGTACCCCAGCTGGCCGCGATCCTGGGTCGACAGGTTCCTTAGTCGACAGGTTCCTTGAGGATCATCGAGATCAACCAGCTCACCACCGAGATCACCAGCGCACCGAAGATCGCGGACCAGAAGAAGCCGTCGACCTCCAGACCCCAGTGCGTGGTGTTGTGGGTGATCCACGAGGTGATCTCCAGCATGAACGCGTTGATCGCGATGTGGATCAGACCCAACGTCAGGATGTAGAGCGGGATCGCCAGGATCTGGACGATGGGCTTCACGAACGCGTTGATGACACCGAAGATCAGTGCCACCAGCACGACGATGCCGAGTTTGAGGCCGAAGCCCGCGTCGGCGGGGTAGACGAAGTCCAGTCCCGGCACGATCAGGGTGGCGATCCACAGGGCGAGGCCGGACAGGGCGCTCTGGATCAGAAAGGCACGCATGGTCAATAGTGTGCCAAACGCTCGTCGTCGTGCATCTCAGCCGATCTGCAGGGGGAAGAACACGGTGTAGATCAGCGTGATGATGAAGTTCACGCCGATGATGCCGACGGTCGAGACCACCACGGTGGCGTTCACGCCGTCGGCGACACCGCGGGGGCCGCCCTTGGCCTCCAGTCCGCGCTGACATCCGATCACCGAGATGATCACCCCGAAAATCGAGGCCTTGATCATGCCCAGCAGCAGATCTCGTTGGGATGCGAACGATCCGAAGGACTGCCAGTAGCTGCCGGGGCCGGCGCCCTGGATGATGACCGCGAGGTAGAACGCGGCGATCACGCCGACCAGGATGATGAACAACGCGAGCAGCGGGGCGACGACCGCCGCGGCGATCACCCGGGGCACCACCAGCCGCTGAATGGGATCGATACCCATGGTGCGCATCGCGTCGATCTCCTCGCGCACCGTGCGGGCACCGAGGTCGGCGGCGATCGCCGACGCCCCGGCGCCGCCGAGGAGCACGCCCGACGCCAGCGGTGCGGCCTGCTGGATGACGGCGAACCCGCTGGCGGCGCCGAGCAGTGACTGCGCGCCCAGCTGGTTGATGATGTTGCCGATCTGGATGGTGACGATGACACCGAACGGGATGGCCATCAGAAAGGCCGGCACGGCGGTGACACTCACCAGATACCACCCCATCACCACGGTCTCCTTGACCTTGAGCTGCCCACGCAGGATGTCCAGCCCGATCTGCAGGATCGTGGTGATCGCCAGCCGGAAGGTGCGGCCCAGGGTGCGCACGGGTCCGAGCGCATTGTCGGAGAAGTTCTGCGCGAACGCCTTCCGTGCGGTCGGTCCCGGTGAGAGGGTCGGTGCGCTCACCTCAGCCCCCGGGAGCCGGGGTCGGAGCGGGCAGCGCGGGTGTGGTGGGAGTCGGGGTGGCACCGGCGCTGGGCTGTGCGGCGCCGGGCTGCGCCTGCTGACCCTGCTGGCCACCGCCGGCCGCGGCGGACCCCAGGTTGCCCGCGATGCTCTGGGTGGGATCGCCGACCTGGGTGATCAGCCAGTTCTGCGAGCGGTCGAGGGTGATGGTGTACACGGCGACGGCGGTACCGCCGGCCGGATTCTGCACCGTGGAGGTGGTCACGTTGACCACCGCATCCACCTTGTACATGTCACCGGCGTGTTCGGTGGTCTTGGCGAGCACCAGCTCGGCGGTGGTCTTCATCCGCAGCGGGGTGATGATCTGTTCCATCGTCTGGCCGACGACGTCGTACTTGCGTTGCAGTTCCGGGCTCACGCCCTTCTTCATCGCGGCGATCCACGGGGTGAGGTCCTGGTAGTCCAGGGTCGCCGCGGCCACCGCGTAGGTGCCGGCGACCTCTTGCGCCTTGGCGCTGTCGGCGGCGGCGGACTTCATGTCGCCGAGCTCGTTTCGTGCCGAGGTGTCGCGGACGATGAACACGATCATCACCGCGGTAGCCGCGATCAGCAGCAGGGTCTGGAAGATCACCAGCGCCGAAACCACCAGCGACTTCGTCGACAGGGTCACCTGCCCGCGCTGCTTGCCCGCCCCGCCCTTCGTCATCACGACCGTGGGCCCGG
Organism: Gordonia oleivorans; assembly: GCF_040044975.1. Lineage (NCBI taxonomy): Bacteria > Bacillati > Actinomycetota > Actinomycetes > Mycobacteriales > Gordoniaceae > Gordonia > Gordonia oleivorans. Next base: position 307,864 of record NZ_JBDZDI010000004.1, on the reverse strand, counting down.
AGTCGGGCGTCACAGCGTCGGGCGTCGCAGCACCGGCCGTCACGGCGTCGGGCTTCACGGTGTCGGCCTCGACGGTCTGTGCCTCGGCGGCCGTCGCGTCGACGGTCGTGTCCTGCTCGGGTGCCGATGGCTGCGGTGCCGTGGATTCGGCGCCGGTGTTGTCGGTGCCGGTGTTGTCGGTCTCGGTGTTGTCGGTCTCGGTGACCACTCGGTTCGACATGGGGTACTCCACTTCTCGTGCGGGCCGTGGGTGCGGCTCGCGGTACTTCGTCGGTGTTCAGTTGGGTTGGGTGATGACGAGGTTGACGCCGTCGCCGGCGCCGAACAGTTGCAGGGCCTGGGACAGGAACTCGCTCATGTTGATCTGCGGGACGGTGTCGTTGACCGCCGTGGCGATCGGCATCAGGGGGCCCACCGCGTCCATCACATTCGGGATGATCTCGGCCAGATACGGATTGAGCTTCTGGAAGAACGGGTACAGCGATTGGGTCATCGCGCCGTAGAGGTTGCCGCGGTTCACCAGCTCGCCCGTCGCGTCCAGCGCGCCGAGGAAGTGCACGACGATGTCGCGCAGGCCGCCGGAGAACTGGGGCAGCGTGGTGATGATCCAGCCCAGGTCGGCGGTGTAGATCTGCGTGTTGGAGAACATCTTTCGCAGCTGGGGCGACTTCGAGATGAGCAGACTGGCGACCAGTTTGGTGCCGTCACTGATCTGGTTGAGTGAGTCCCCAGTACCGTCGAGTGCCTCGGACACGGTCTTGAGGATTCCGGCCATCGGATCGGCGGCGACCACCGACGACATCGTCGAGATCTGTTGGAAGATACCCGGAATGGATTGTGGTTCCACGATTTTCTGTGCCGACACCTGCGCCCCGTCGGGCAGGGTGGGGCCACCCGCGGTTCCCGGGGTGATGTTGAGGTACGGCTCACCGAGCGCCGATTGCAGACCGATGGTGACCACCGAATCGGCGGGAATCGCATTGGCCGCGTTGTACCGCAACTCCAGTTTCGCGCCGGTGGTCTGGATCTCGACGTTGCTGACCTGGCCGATCCGCCCGCCGCTGACGAACACCCCGGTGCCGGTCAGCACCAGGTTGGTGTCGGCGACCTCGAGATAGGCGACCCGGGTCTTCTCCAACGGGTTCCAGTGATAGGCCTGCGTGGCCAGATAGGTTCCGCAGGCACCGATGACGACGACGAAGGCGACGATGTTGAGCAGCAGCTCGCGTGTGGTCTCTCGGCTCATTGCACCATTCCCAACATGCGGAACACCCGGACCATCTGCTGTGACAGATCGCGGTCGGACACATCGTTGGCGATGGTCAGGGAACGGATGTTGAGTCCGGGCGCATTCTTGAAGTACGGCAGGAGTTTGTCGTTGATGACGTCGGCGAGCAGTTCGGCATTGGAGATCTGATTGTCCGGCCATCCCGGGATCAGGATCGGTTTGACGACGGTCTCGATCAGCCGGGTCACCCCCGACAGAACCGGGACCAGCGGCATCGCCGGGCCGAGGGCCTCGGACAGCCGCGCGAGGATGACCACCATGTAGGTGGTGTCGCTGACCGCGCGGAACTGGTCGACACCCGCCTGACTCAACGTGAACTCCAGCGTCCCGGTCATGGTCTTGAGCTGTTCGGTGACCGCGGCGACATTGGTGAGGATGGTGTCGAGGGCCGAGGTGTTCTGCGCCCACGTGTCGAGGGTGTCGGTGAGCACCCCCTCGATGTCGCGGACCTGCTGCGGATCGGCCGGGAACTGCTTGTTGAGCGTGGCGAAGGTGTTGCCGAGCTGGGGCAGGCTGCCGCTGCCTAGGAAGTTCGCCAGGCTCGACATCAGCTGTTCCACCTGAACGGGTTGGGCGACCTGCGCCAGCCCCAGCGTCCCGCCGGCCGGCAGGGCATCGGCGGTCGGGTTGGACGGATTGGTGATCGACACGTAGGTGTCGCCGAGCAGGGTGTCCTGTTTGAGTTCGAGGCGGGCGGTTCCCGACACCACGACGTCGTTGTCGATCCGCATGCGTACCAACGTCTTACCGCCGCCGGGTTCGATGCGTTGCACCGAGCCGGAGTCGATGCCGTTGACGACCACCTTGGCCGACAGCGGCAGGTTCACCGCGGTCGGCACCTCGGCGGTCACCTCCCGGCCGTCGCGCAGCGATTGGGGAGTGGGCAGTTTCTCCGGGGAGAAGTTGGCGTAGGCCGAACACCCGGTGAGCAAGGACGCCGCGAGCAGCATCGCCATCAGCGACAGGAGCGTGGTGCGGCGGTGGCCGCGGGTGGTGGCGGCGATCATCGCGCGGCCCCGGTCAGGGTCAGTGCGAGCGTCAGTGCGTCGATCTGCATTCCGGCCGGATCGGTCACCGTGCACTGGCCGGGCGCGAGTCGATTGATGTTGGCGCAGGTCAGCTCCGGGTTGTTGGCCGGGATGCGGGTGGTCGGCGGGGTATAACGAATCCGCAGTCCGAGCGAGCTCTGATCGAAGGAGATGTCGAAGGCCCGGATGAAGACGGGGACGATCCCCAGGATGTCACCGAAGTTCCGCATGCCGGCACCGACGAGACGCGCGATCGGTACCACCACGTCGACGGCGGGCCAGATGAAGTGGCTGTAGTGGTCGATGACGTTCGTCAGCACGTTCAGGGTGTCGGGGAGCGCGGCGATGATGCGGGTGACACTGCCGACGGTCGGCAGGATCAGCGGTTGCACCACCCCGGAGATCTCGGTGATGAAACCCTCCAGGAAGGTCCAGTTGGTCGCGAGGCCGGTCGACATCGCCGAGACGCTGTCGATGATCTGTGCGCTGTCGGCCAGTGCGCCGGCCATCGGGGTGTGGGCCGGTTCGGCGAGCTGCCGGATGATCGTGTTGAGCAGCGGCCCGGTTCCGTCGAGTTCCTTGTTCAGGTTCGACACGCTCGACAGCACCTGCTTGAGCTGTTCGGGACCGCCGGCGGTGGTCAGCTGCGTGGCCACATTCGACAGGCTCTCCAGCGAGTCGGAGATGGACGCCGGGGTGTTGGTGTCGGCCAGCTGGATGCACTGGCCGGGCTGCAAAGCGGGACCGCCGTGATCGTCGCCGATGAGCGCGAGCTGGCGGACCGCGATCACCGACGGTGCGACGGTGGCCGCCTTGACCTCGGCGGGGATCCGCTGATCGGAGTTGGCGGTGAAGGTGACCTGGGCGTGGCCGTGGGAGGTGTCGACCGCGGTGATCTTGCCGACCTCCACGCCGCGGCGCGTCACCTGATTGCCGACGAACAGGCCGATGGCGTCGTTGAACTGGGCACAGTACTGCGGGTTGCGGGTGTCGGAGGTGGCGTAGGTGAACGCCCCGGCCAACGCCGCGATGACCACGATCACCGTGGTGCCGGTGATCAGCCACTTGGAACCGAGAACCTTGGTCAGCATCAGCAGCTCACCCCCGGCATCGGCACGCAGAAGTCCGACGACAGGACCAGTCCGGATTGATCGATGTTGATGGTGCCGTCCGGTGCGACCATGCCCTCGAGTCGCTTGATGAGGTCGCGGGCCTGCTCGATCATCGGCGTGTACCGCTGCAGCGCCGGGCCGAAATCCCTTCCGATGGCGTCGATCTGGGCGACGAGCGGCGAGATGTCGGTCTTGTAGAGCAACGCCACTGGGCGCACCCTTTCCAGGATCAGGGCCAGATGATCGAGGACCACGTTCAGCCGGGGCCCGAACACGGCGTACTCGGAGACGAAGGAACTCAGGTTGCGGGCGAGCTGCGTGATGACGTCGCCGTTGGCGTTGATCTTGTCGGCGTAGTCGGCGGCCAGGCGCAGCATCGAACCGAATTGGTCTTGTCGCGCTTGGAGATTGGTCAGCATCGAGTGGGCGATCTCGAGGTTCTCACGGAGCGCGCCCGGGTTGTCCTCGAGTGCCGTGCCGATCTGGGCGACGCTTTGCCGCAGAGGATCGGCGTTGATCTCATCGAGTTTGGGCTGCATCGTCTGGAACGTCTGCATCAGGCTGTAGGGCACACTCGTGCGATCCACCGGGATCGTCGCGTCGCCGAGAGCGTCGGTGCCCGAGGTGGTGAGGTCGATGAAACTGCCGCCGACGATGGTGAGCATCTTGACGTCGGCGTAGGTCTCGTCGCCGAGGAAGGTGCCCCAGCGGATCGCCATCTCGACGTCGACGTGGTCGCCGGCGAGGGTCACCTTCTTCACACTGCCGACCGGCACACCGGCGACGCGCACGCTGTCGCCGCTGTGGATCTGGCCGGCCTCGGTGAACTGGGCCACCACCCGGTAGTGGCCGGGGGTGTACACGTAGATCCCGACCGCGATGAGCATGCTGACCAGCGTCACCGCGACGGCGGCGACACCCCAGCGGACCTGCATTCTGCGATCGTGCTGCGCGGTCCGCGGTCGGGGATTGACGAAGGAGTCGACGAGGGCGTTGCCCCATTGCCAGGGGCGCCGGATGAGGGTCAGCGCTTGCACAAGGTCACCTGACTCTCCCGGATGAACAGCGCGACGTCGGTCGGCAGCGCGGCGCGGCCGCGCGAGCACGTGAGCGTCGTCTGCTGGGCGCCGGCCGGGGGGATCACCGAGTTGATGGCGTTGAGGACGGCGGGGGACAGGGCGAGCAGGTTGAGCGCGGCCTGTCCGAGCGGCTTGAGCTGCCCGACGAAGAATTCCGCGTCGGGGGTGCGGTTGGGTTGCAGGCCGAGCGCGGCGAGCAGGTAATCGGCCTGGATGAGCAGGTTGCCGGTGTTGTCGGCGAGGCCGCGCAGCTGTGGGGTCCACTGCGCGAGGACGGTGCCGAATCGTGAGACGTAGTCGATGATCGGGGTGATGTACTGCGACCGTCCCTGCACCGACCCGGACAGCCCGGCGAGGTTGTCGACGAGGGTGTTGATGATCTTGTCGCGGTCGTCGGCGAACCGGACGACGGTGGTCAACGAGCTGACGAAGTCGGAGAAGCCGCTGCCGTCACCTTCGAGGAGGGCCAGCAGGCTCTCGGCGAAGTGATTGATGTCGTTGGTGTTCATGGTCGCGAACACCGGCGCGAGACCGTGGAAGACCTTGGTCACGTCGAAGGACGGGATGGTGGCCTGCGCCGGGATGACGGTGTCGGCGCCGGGCACCGGGGCGTCGGGATGGGCGTCCTGCTGGATGTCGATGTAGCGGATTCCGGTCAGGTTGAGGTACCGGATGGCCAGCTTGCTGTTCTGGTAGAGGCGCTGTGAGGTGTCGAGCTGGAAGCGGACGCGGGCGACGCTCGAACCGCTCTGCGTGTCGTGATGCACCGACATGTCGGTCACCTTGCCGACGCGGGCGCCCAGGATGCGAACGTCGTTGCCGACCTTGAGCCCGGCGGCGCTGGTGAAATCCGCGGTGTAGGTGCCGGTGTCGGCGGCGACCGGCCGGTCGATGGCGTTGTTGATGAACAGACCGCCGCCGAGGCAGAACAGTCCGAACACGATGAGGTACACCAGCGCGTGGGAGAACTTGGTCATCGATGTCCTCCCTGCGTCGGCGTCGTGGGGGCGGGCGTTGCCGGGGTGCGCGGCGTCGGGGTGGGGATGGACGGTGCGCGCAGGGCGGCGTTGAGTCCGGGCGCCGATGCGAGCACCGCGTTGACCGTCAGCACGGGTCCGTTCGGGCCGTCCGGCAGTGCGCGGCGCAGCTTCTCGATCAGCGTGGCGATCTGGATGCCGTTGGTCCGCGAGTCGGGGAAGGTGTCCTGGATGCGGGCCACCAGCGCGGTGAGCACCGGCATCAGCGGGGCGGTCTGTCCGAGCTCCGGCATGCTGAGGAGCTTGGTGATCTCATCCATCGCCGGGCCCGCGGTGAAGGCGAGACCGTTCTGCGAGCGTTCCAGGTAGCCGGGATCGCGCGGTGCGTCCCACTCCATGATCTGCGGGATCACCGGCAGCAGGTCCCCGACGGCCCCGCGCACCTGGGTGATGAGCTGGGTGAACTGCGGCAGGGTCTGACGCGGTGACACGACCTGGGTCTCGACGATGTCCCCGGCGATCTGACCGGCGGCGCCGAGGATGGGCAGCAGGCCCTGCGTGGCCTGCGAGGCGATGGCGAGGATGTCGCTCATGTACGGGTCGAAGGCCTCGTTCTGCAGATCGCTGAGGTTGCGCAGCAGGGTGGTGAGGGTGGCGTCGGTGGGCGTGGGCGGCCGGAACGCGGATCCGTCGCGCAGGGGTTGCCCGCCGGGCTGACTCTGCAGGACGACCGCGGAGATACCGAACAGGTTCTTCGGGGCGTAGCTGACCTGCGCGGTGTCGGTGAGGACGTCGAGGCGGCCGCCGGCGCGGTCGGGGTCGAGGTCGAGGACCACGGCGTAGGTGTTGGCGGAGACGACCTTCACCTGCTCGACGAGGCCGACCTCGGAGCCGTTGAGGACCACCGAGGTGCCCGTGTCGATGCCACCGGCGACGGTCGTGGTCACCATCGTGACGCGGACGTTGTCCTCGGGCCAGCTCCGTACGGCCACGGAGATGAGGATGCCGGCGAGTACGGCGACGGCGAGGAAGCCGAGGGCGCGGTTGCGGTAGGCCGACCTGCTCGCCGACATTCCCGGGATGCGGAATTCGCTCATCTCTCGCCTCAGCCCCGGAACACGAACGGCGAGTTGACGCCCCAGAAGGCGATGGTCAGGGCGAGATCGAGGATCATGATGGCGACCAGGCTGGCGCGGACCGCACGGCCGGACGCCACACCCACGCCCTCGGGCCCACCGCGCGCGAAAAAGCCCTTGTAGCAGTGGATCAGGGTGATCGCGACGACGAAGGTCACGCACTTGACGGTCGCCGCGAGCAGGTCGGGGAAGTTCACGAACTGATCGAAGTAGTGGGCGTAGGCGCCGGCGGAGCCGTTCTGGTAGACGACGACGAGGGCGCTGCTGAGGTAACTGGCGACCAGTGCCACCAGGAAGGTGGGGATGGTGGTGATGATGCCGGCGATCACGCGGGTGGTGACCACGAAGGACATCGCGTGGACACCGATGACCTCGAGGGCGTCGATCTCCTCGCTGATGCGCATCGAGCCGATCTCGGCGGTCATCCGGCAGCCGGCCTGGATCGCGAAGGCCACGGCGGCGAGGATCGGTGCGAACTCCCGGGTGATGGCGAACGACGAGACCGCTCCGGTGACCGCGCCGAGTCCGATCAGATCCAGCGTGCTGACCGCGATGATCGCGACCGTCGCCCCGGCGGCGATGCCGAGGGCGGCCATCACCAGTGCGGTGCCGCCGCCGACGATGACCGCACCGCGACCCCATGCGAGGTCGGTGACCATGCGGATGGTCTGGCGGGGATACCGGATCGGCGTGAGAGGGGCGTAGCGAATGGTGAGCCACACGAAGGTCAGGAACTGGCCGAGGTAGGCCAGGCCGGAGTCGGTGGAGTCGCGGACCCCGCGAATCCACCGGGCCCCCGGGCGCTCATATGTTGACGGAATTCCCACCGACCCCGACGACCTACCTTCCTGCGCATCGGTGCGAAATGAACACCGGTGCCCCCCGACGAGACTGCTCTCAGGAATCGTCTCCGCGTACCTGGTAGAAAATTTTATATCACATGTTCAACCTCGTGTGTGCCCCGTCTCATGCGGCGGGACTGACATGCGAGTCTCAGCGAGGAATCGATCCGGTTCGGTGATCCGGTTCAGTGATCGATCTGGTCGCGACGCGCGAGGACGAGGGCGGTGATCGCCTCGTCGCCGAGACGATGGTCGGCGGTGAACCGCACCGTCCCCTTGGAATGGTCGTGATCGGCCAGTGCCGGTTCCGCGGCGAGCACCGCGTCCTGGCTGAAGGGGTAGACACCGAAGTGCTTCTTCGCGCGCATCACCGACAGCAGGGGTTTGCCACGGTAGGTCAGCGCCGGCATGCCATACCCGGTGCCCTGCTCGGCGTCGGGGACGAGGCCACGCGCGATTGCATAGATTCGCTCGATCTCGTCGCGGTCGGCAGCGTCGAGACCGTCGAGGTAGTCGTCGATCGATCCCATGCCGACTCTCCTCGCAGGGCGGCCGATGGCGACGGTTTGGACTGTTCCCGCAGTTCGCGTAACATAGAACGTCGGGTGTGCGCCGCACGCCGTCCTCGCCGTGTCGGCTGACGCGGCGGCTCGGCAGATGTTGTCCACACCCTAACGGATAAACACGGTTTCAACCGGGCTTCTCGCCCGCGGTCACGCAGATCGCGGGACCGGAGCCAGGATCGCGGAGGACATGGCGAAAAAAGACGGGGCCATCGAGGTCGAGGGACGAGTCATCGAACCCCTGCCCAATGCGATGTTTCGTATTGAGCTGGAGAACGGTCACAAGGTTCTCGCCCACATCAGCGGCAAGATGCGGCAGCACTACATCCGCATCCTGCCCGAGGACCGGGTCGTCGTGGAACTCTCGCCCTATGACCTCGGTCGTGGGCGCATCGTTTATCGGTACAAGTAGGACTTCCTTCCCCGAACACGGGTGAGGACGGCACGGGTGCGGCTTCGTCGTGCCCGGACATTCAAGGAGAAGCGGACGTGAAGGTTCAGCCGAGCGTCAAGCCGATCTGCGAGAAGTGCAAGGTGATCCGCCGTAACGGGCGGGTCATGGTGATCTGCGAGAACCTGCGTCACAAGCAGCGTCAGGGCTGATCACTCGCAACCCTCCGGGTCGCTTGAGAAATCACCACAACTGAATACGAAGACCAGAGCTGAACAAAGACTTGTGAAGCCCTCCTGGCACCAGCACCGACATACGGGTCGGCGCCCACCTCCGGTTCAGAGGCCGGAGCCCCGCGGCATTTCGCAGTAGAAGAGACGGGGACGGACCAGGAGCAGACCTCTGAGAAGTAAAGGAAATCACGCCACATGGCACGTGTTGCTGGTGTGGATCTCCCCCGCGAGAAGCGGCTGGAGATCGCACTGACCTACATCTACGGAGTTGGGCGTACCACCTCCAAGGAGATCCTCGACGCCACCGGCCTCTCGGCCGACCTGCGCGCCAAGGACCTCACCGACGCAGACGTCGCAAAGCTGCGCGAGTACATCGAAGCCTCGGTGAAGGTCGAGGGTGACCTGCGCCGCGAGGTGCAGGCCGATATCCGTCGCAAGATCGAGATCGGCTGCTACCAGGGTCTGCGCCACCGTCGTGGCCTGCCCGTCCGTGGACAGCGCACCAAGACCAATGCCCGCACTCGTAAGGGCCCGAAGAAGACCATCGCCGGGAAGAAGAAGTAATGCCTCCGAAGTCACGTAGCGCAGGCCCGAAGAAGGGCGCACGCCGTCGCGATAAGAAGAACGTCCCGCACGGCAACGCACACATCAAGTCGACGTTCAACAACACCATCGTTTCGATCACCGACCCCAACGGCAACGTCATCAGCTGGGCGTCGTCGGGTCACGTCGGATTCAAGGGCTCGCGCAAGAGCACCCCGTTCGCGGCTCAGCTCGCGGCGGAGAACGCTGCGCGCAAGGCCGCCGAGCACGGCGTGAAGAAGGTCGATGTGTTCGTCAAGGGACCGGGCTCGGGTCGTGAGACCGCCATCCGTTCCCTGCAGGCCGCCGGCCTCGAGGTCGGCACCATTTCCGATGTCACCCCGCAGCCGCACAACGGTTGCCGTCCGCCCAAGCGGCGTCGGGTCTAGCGGGAAAGGAAGAGGTAAAGAAAAATGGCTCGTTATACCGGCCCCGCAACAAAGAAGTCCCGTCGTCTGCGCGTCGACCTCATCGGAGGCGACCAGGCGTTCGAGCGTCGCCCCTACCCGCCCGGCCAGCACGGTCGCGCGCGGATCAAGGAGAGCGAATACCTGCTGCAGCTGCAGGAGAAGCAGAAGGCCCGCTTCACCTACGGCGTGCTCGAGAAGCAGTTCCGTCGCTACTACGAGGAAGCCAACCGCCGCACCGGCAAGACCGGTGACGAGCTGCTGAAGCTCCTCGAGTCGCGTCTGGACAACGTCGTCTACCGTGCCGGCATCGCCCGCACCCGTCGTCAGGCCCGCCAGATGGTCAGCCACGGCCACTTCACCGTCAACGGTGTCAAGGTGGACGTGCCCAGCTACCGGGTGAGCCAGTACGACATCATCGACGTCCGCCCGAAGTCGCTGGCCACCACTCCGTTCCAGATCGCCAAGGAGCTCGTCGGCGATCGTCCGGTCCCGGGTTGGCTGCAGGTGGTTCCGTCGACGCTGCGCATCCTCGTGCACAACGTGCCCGAGCGCGCCCAGATCGACGTTCCGCTGCAGGAACAGCTCATCGTCGAGTTCTACAGCAAGTAAACGCACGGGGGCCCAAGCCCCCGTGTACCCCCGAAAAGCCCGCGTGGTTGCGTTGGGTGATCGGGGGACTTGGGAACTTAAGAATCCAAGCAGCACAAGCTGTTCGGTCAACCTTCTACGAAGTCATATAGCGGGCTTCACAAGGAGAAATCCAAGAATGCTCATCTCACAGCGACCCACTCTGACCGAGGAGATCATCGCCGAGGATCGGTCGAAGTTCGTCATCGAGCCGCTCGAACCCGGCTTCGGTTACACCTTGGGCAACTCGCTGCGTCGTACCCTGCTCAGCTCAATCCCGGGTGCTGCCATCACCAGCATCCGCATCGACGGTGTGCTCCACGAGTTCACCACCGTGCCCGGCGTGAAGGAAGACGTCACCGACATCATCCTGAACCTCAAGGGCCTCGTGGTCAGCTCCGAAGAGGACGAGCCGGTCACCATGTACGTGCGTAAGCAGGGGCCGGGTACCGTCACCGGCGCCGACATCGTGCCGCCGGCCGGTGTCACCGTGCACAACCCCGATCTGCACATCGCCACCCTGAACGACAAGGGCAAGCTCGAGATCGAGCTCGTCGTCGAGCGGGGCCGCGGCTACGTCCCGGCCGTGCAGAACAAGGCGTCGGGTGCCGAGATCGGCCGGATTCCGGTCGACTCGATCTACTCGCCGGTGCTCAAGGTCACCTACAAGGTCGAGGCCACCCGTGTCGAGCAGCGCACCGACTTCGATCGGCTCGTGCTCGATGTGGAGACCAAGAATTCGATCAGTGCGCGTGACGCGCTGGCGTCGGCGGGCAAGACCCTGGTGGAGCTGTTCGGGCTCGCCCGGGAACTGAACGTCGAGGCCGAGGGCATCGAGATCGGGCCCAGCCCGGCCGAGGCCGATCACATCGCGTCGTTCAGCCTGCCGATCGAGGATCTCGATCTCACGGTGCGGTCCTACAACTGCCTCAAGCGCGAGGGTGTGCACACCGTCGGCGAGCTGGTGGCCCGGACCGAGTCGGATCTGCTCGACATCCGCAACTTCGGGCAGAAGTCGATCGACGAGGTGAAGGTCAAGCTGCACGCACTGGGACTGGCCCTCAAGGACAGCCCGGCGAGCTTTGACCCGTCGCAGGTGGCCGGTTACGACCCGGCGACCGGAACGTGGTCGGACGACGTGTCGTTCGACAGCGACTCCGGTGAGGATTTCGCAGAGACCGAGCAGCTGTAAGGCTGTCGCCAACCCCTGACCTCTCCGTCTCGTGATGGGGAAGTCCCTTCTAGGAGAAGACAATGCCCAAGCCCACCAAGGGTGCCCGCCTCGGCGGGTCGGCGAGCCACCAGAAGGCGATCCTGGCGAACCTCGCCACCTCGCTCTTCGAGCACGGCCGCATCACCACCACTGAGGCCAAGGCCAAGCGCCTGCGCCCGTACGCGGAGAAGATCATCACCCACGCCAAGGCCGGCAAGCTGGCCAACCGTCGTGAGGTGTTGAAGGTCATCCGCGACAAGGACATCGTGCATGTCCTGTTCGACGAGATCGGCCCGAGCTTCGCCGATCGCAACGGCGGTTACACCCGCATCATCAAGACGCTGCCGCGCAAGGGCGACAATGCCCCGATGGCCGTGATCGAGCTGGTGACCGGTGAGACCGTGGCCACCGAGGCCAACCGCGCGAACCGCGTGGCCGCCTCGAAGAAGGCCGCTCCGGCTGCCGAGGCCGAGAACGTCGTCGAGGCCGTTGAGGCCGACGCGTCCGACTCCGCTGTCGAGAACGCCGAGGCCGTGGCCGAGGCCGTCGACGACGAGTCGACCGCTGCGACCGCAGTCGAGGCCGCCGACGAAGGTGCCGATGTCGACGGTGACGCCGAAGACAAGAAGTAGTCGCTGAGCGACAACGCAACGACACGACCCGCCGTCACCGATTCCGGTGACGGCGGGTTCTGTCGTCTCCGACTCGACATCGGTTATGACGGAACTGATTTCGCCGGCTGGGCCCGGCAGGTCGGGCAACGCACTGTATGCGAGGTGCTCGAGGACCGGCTCTCGACGGTGCTGCGGGTACCGGTGCGTCTGACCGTGGCCGGGCGCACCGACGCCGGTGTGCATGCCACCGGGCAGGTCTGCCACGCCGACGTGCCCGAGTCCGCGTTGGACACGCGATCGATCGCCGGTGATCCGTCGAGCCTGGTGGGGCGTCTGGCGAAGATGTTGCCCGATGATGTACGCATCAAGGCGGTCTCGAAGGTGAGTGGGGATTTCGATGCCCGATTCTCGGCACTACGCCGGCATTACCGGTACCGGCTCACCGATACGCGGTGGGGTGCCGAACCCGTCGTCGCCCGGACCACCGCCACCTGGCGACAACCCCTTGACGTCGACGCGATGAACGCGGCGTCGCAGACATTGGTGGGGCTCAATGACTTTGCCGCATTCTGTCGGCGCCGTGAGGGTGCGACGACGATCCGTGACCTGCAACGCTTTTCGTGGGAGCGCGACGACCTCGGCGTCCTCGTCGGTCAGGTGAGCGCGGATGCGTTCTGCTGGTCGATGGTGCGGTCGCTGGTGGGCGCCGTCGCTTCGGTCGGTGATGGTCGGCGTGACATCGACTGGTGCCGCGCACTCTTGACCGAGCGCGAACGCAGCCCGAAGGTACCCGTCGCGCAGGCCCGCGGGCTGTGCCTGGTCGGCGTCGACTATCCCGCCGACGATGAACTGGCGCAACGTAATGCGGTTACGCGGGATGTGCGGTCGGAGTCGTCTCGCGGGATCTCCGGCGACGTGGCGGCCGGTGATGGCTGCTGCGGCGGCTGAGTCTCACCAGGTTTCGGTCACCTGTCCCGCGTCGACATCCCAGCTCCTGTTGAGCCGCACGTGCTCGAGCATCCGCCGATCATGAGTGACCAACAGCAGTGCGCCGTCATAGGATTCGAGCGCCTGCTCGAGTTGTTCGATGGCCGGCAGGTCGAGGTGATTGGTCGGTTCGTCGAGGACCAGCACGTTGGTGCCCCGGGCCTGCAGCAGCGCCAGTCCCGCACGGGTACGTTCGCCGGGGGAGAGGTCGTCGACGGGTCGCGTGACGTGGTCGGCGCGCAGCCCGAATTTGGCCAGGAGGGTGCGGATGTCGGCGGTGGTCCAGTCCGGTAGCAACTCCTCGAACCGATCGGTCACGGCCAGTGTGCCCGCGACGAGGGCGCGCGCCTGATCGATCTCGCCGATCGCGATCGAGGTTCCGAGCGCGGCGCTGCCCTCGTCGGGTTCGATCCGGCCGAGCAGCAGCCGCAGCAGCGTTGTCTTACCTGCGCCATTCGGGCCGGTGATCCCGATCCGGTCGCCGGCATCGACCTGCAGCGACACCGGTCCGAGGGTGAAATCCCCTTGTCGCACAACGGCGTTGTTGAGAGTGGCGACGACCGAACTCGCCCGGGGTGCGGTGCCGATGGTGAATTCGAGGACCCATTCCTTGCGGGGCTCGGCGACCTCGTCGAGACGTGCGATACGGCTCTCCATCTGCCGGACCTTCTGGGCCTGCTTCTCGCTCGATTCGGTGGCGGCCTTGCGGCGGATCTTGTCGTCGTCGGGGGCCTTCCGGATCGCATTGCGCACGCCCTGACTGGACCACTCGCGCTGGGTACGTGCCCGCGACTCGAGATCGGCCTTCTTACGTGCGAATTCGTCGTACTCCGCACGCGCGTGTGCCCGTGCGATTGCGCGTTCTTCGAGGTAACTCTCGTATCCACCGCCGTAGATGGCGGTCGTGTGTTGTGCCAGATCGAGTTCCAGGACGCGGGTGACGCTGCGGGACAGGAACTCTCGATCGTGACTGACGAGCACGACGCCGCCGCGCATGGAGGTGATCACGGACTCCAATCGGGCCAGCCCGTCGAGATCGAGATCGTTGGTCGGCTCGTCGAGCAGTGCGATGTCGAATCGCGAGCAGAGCAGCGCGGCCAGCCCGACCCGGGCCGCCTGCCCACCGGACAGCGCCGTCATCGGCGTCGCCTCCGGGTTCACCGTGTCGACGCCGAGGCCGAGGTCGGAGAGCACCGCGGGTAGGCGCTCGTCGAGATCGGCGGCGCCGGTGACCAGCCAATGATCCAGTGCGGCAGCGTAGGTCGCCGCCGGATCGGTGACGCCGTCGGCCGGTGACGGCTCGGCGAGCGCGGCTGCCGCGGCATCCATCGCGACGGTGGCACGAGTGCATCCGGTGCGGCGCGCGACGTACTCGCCGACGGTCTCACCGGCGACTCGCTCATGTTCCTGGGGAAGCCAGCCCACGAAGGCGTCGGCGGGCGCGAGCGACACCGAACCCTCCAGCGGGGCGAGGTCGCCGGCCAGAATGCGCAGCAGGGTGGTCTTGCCGGCGCCGTTGGCCCCGACCACACCGATGACATCGCCCGGTGCGACGGTGAGGTCGAGGTGATCGAAGAGTGTGCGGTGCCCGTGGCCGCCGGCGATCCCGGTCGCGACCAGTGTTGCCGTCATCGGTCGGTGCCGGTGCCGGTGCCGGTGTGGGTGTCGGTGAGGTAGGCGACGATCATGTCCCCGAGCATCTTTCGTTGACGGTCGCGTTGATCGGTGGCCGCGAGATCGCGGGCGAACAGGGTCTTCCAGCTGTAGCGGTCGTCGACCCGGAAGAAGCAGAAGCTGTTGATGGCCAGGTGGACGTCGAGGGCGACGTCGTCGGTGCGGAAGATATCGAGGACCGCGCGGTAGAGCCCGTCCTTGTCGCCGTAGTATCGGCGAACTCCTTGGTGGCGACCTTGACGATGTTGGCTCTGGTGCGTTCGGCGTCGCAGCGTCGGGCTGAGGGAGCGGTCACACATGAACTCTATCGTTCGTGCACTCGCGAATGTCCCGCAGCGACGGGGATGCGCGGTCCCGGCACGCTCACGAGGACGTTGACAGCGCTCGCGAAAGCGCTGTCAGCGGTGCCCGGGTCAGGCACTGCGGCGGTCGGCGAGCCGTCGGCGCCACCCCGACCGTCGCGCAGATCGGTCTGCGGACCGACGATCCGGCGGCGTGGGCCGCGCGCGGCCGAGTTCGTCCGCCCCCACGTGACCGACGCCTTGTCGATCGACCTGCGTCCGGCACCGTCGGCGGCGCTCTGGCAAGCGCCGCTTCGACCTCGTTCCGCGTGCCGCGACCAAGCCGCCATCGCTCTACGCCGGCGTCGATCACATGGGGATCGGCATGAGCCGGCCGACTGGGAGGGCGCGATGCTGTTGCTGCGCTCGGTGTTCGGGATGGCCATCGAGGACGGGCTCGACGGTCCCGATGCCGTCGGCACCACGCGCAGCCAGGCACTGACCTCCGGCGACGGCGAGGCAGCAGCGGTGCGATTCGTCGCATCCATGGTGCCGTCACGACTCGACGGAGCTGGCCGCCTCGTCGGCGTGGCGGGCTCACGCATGTGGCCTTCGCCTGCGACGACATCCTCGCGACCGCCCGGGCGTGCGGCGAGCGGGGATTGAGCGCACCACCGATCCCCGAGAACCACCACGACGACCTGCAGGCGAGGTGCGATCTGGCACCGGAGGTCGTCGACGACCTCCGGCGTCATCACGTCCTGTACGACGCCGACGACACCGGTGGGGAGTTCTTCCACTTCTTCACCCCGACCATCGACGACGAATTGTTCTTCGAGGTCGTCTGCCGTCGCGGTGGCTACCGCAGATACGGGGAGGTCAACTCCCCGGTTCGGGTAGCGGCGGCTGGCCGCCGGCGGTTGAGGTCGCTCAGCTACGAAGCTTGCGACCCTGCGGATCGCGCACACTGCCGACGAACATCATGATGGCGTCGACGAAGACCCAGATGCCGATACCGGCGAGGATGAGCCAGCCGATGAGTAACAAGAAGCCGCCGAAGGCCGCTCCTCCTCCACCGGTGGACGCGGCTGCTGCGATCGCACCGACGATGATCAGGAACCAGCCGAAGACGTTGCCGCCGAGCTGGAAGCAGGCGATCTTCATGTCACCGATGTAGAAGCGTCCGGCGGCGAAACCGCCGAGGAACAGCTGCAGGAGCCCGGCGGTCAGCTTGCTCTTGTCCGACAGCGGCTCGCCGGTCAGCGGGTCGACGTTGTAAGCGCCATAGCCCGGTTGGGCGCCGTAGGCGCCGTAACCCGGCTGGGCCCCGTAACCCGGCTGGGCCCCGTAACCCGGCTGGGCCCCGTAGGCGGGCTGGGCGCCATAGGGTTGCGCACCGTATCCCGGCTGGGAACCATAACCGGGCTGGGAGCCGTAACCGGGCTGGGCACCATAGCCGGGCTGGGAACCGTACGGGGACTGGCCCTGATCACCCGGCTGTCCGGGGTACTGCGGATAACTCATGCGCCCATACTCTCATGGCTTCCCGGGATCGGGTGTCGCGGCGTCATCCTTCTGACAGACCCGGCGAGGGTATCGCCGGCGCCGATTCAGGTGGCGCTGCGTTCGTCCTCGATGGCGTCGAGGACCGCCTCGACAGTCTCTTCGTCGCCGACGAACTCCTGGGGACGGACCCCGCCGGTCGACATCAGTTCACGCCAGTTCTGCGGATCGAAAACCACCGGATCGGTCCGTTCCAGGAACCCGGTGACCACCTGCACGAACCGCTCGGGGTCGTCGTGGAAGGGGAAATGTCCCGCGTTCGGGAATGGCACGAGCTCGGAATGCGGTATCGCGGCATGGCCGATCAGTGCGTGCTCGTAGGGGATGACGGTGTCCTTCTCGCCCCAGATGAACAGCACCGGCAGTCGTTCGGTGAGGTAACAACGGTCGAGCATGGTGACGGCCTGCCCGCGCCAGTCGACGACGGCCCGCAGGGTCCGCAGGAACGCCGCGGAGGCGTGGGGATCGGCGAGATCGCCGAGAACCCGGACGAGGTCCTCGTGGTCGTTGAGTGCGTTCTTCGGAGAGATGGACCGGGGGACGAAGGGAACGTGCGGCAGCGACACCAGGGCCGAGGTCGCGGTACGCACGGCGGGCATCACGCCGGGAATCCGCAGCAGGGTGAGGATCTCGTTGACCACCGGCAGCGTCGCCAATCGCAGGGCCGGGTTCACCTCCCGGGTGACACCGCCGGCCGCGACGAGCACGAGCCGTTCGGCGAATCGCGGGAACTGATAGCAGAACTGCATGGCGACACCACCGCCGAGCGAATGTCCGACGACGGTGACCTTGCTGATGCCCAGGACGACGAGCAGATCGCGCATGCCGTTGGCGAAGGCCGGCACGGAGTAGTCGGCGCGCGGTTTGTCCGAGCGGCCGTGCCCGAGGAGGTCCGGTGCGATCACCGTGTAGTGCTGGGCGAGCATCGGGATGATCTCGTTCCAGGTCGACGAGTTGTCGCCGATGCCGTGGATCAGCAGCAATGCCGGACCGCTCCCGGCGATCCGGTAGGCGCGTCGATATCCGTGGATGGTGTGGTACTCCACCCGGACCTCGGTGTCGGAGACCGGCCGCAGGTTGGGGGTGGCCGATGCCTTGGGGCGGGTGGCTGTGGGACCCGGGGGCTGTGGTCCGGACACGGTGAACTCCTCGACTTCACGGCGTTGTGAAAACGCTTGTCGGCGGTTTTCTTCCGCCGGATTCTTACTGTCGAGTTAACACCAGGTTGGGACTTTTCGCCCGTCGTGTTGCATCGAGTTAACGTGCCGGCGAAACCCTCGGCGGGCCCCGGCTGCGGCGGCGTCGCGCTCCGCGCACGACCTAGGGTGGACGGTGATGAATCCCTTCGACATCGACTCGTTTCTCGCGACCGGCGGCGTGATCGGCCTGTGCGTGCTGATGTTCGTCGAGACCGGCATCCTGATCGGGTTCCTGTTTCCCGGTGACTCGGTGCTCTTCACCGCCGGAGTCCTTGCCGCCCAGCCGAATCCGTTCGCCTCGGTGTGGTGGCTGTGCATCGTGGTGCCGATCTCGGCCGCCCTCGGCGATCAATGTGGCTACTTCATCGGTCGGCGCGTCGGCCGGTCGGTGATCGAGGGACGGATGCTGGCGGCGGTCGGACCCGACTACATCGACCGCACGCACCGCTACTTCGAGCGTTATGGGCCGCTGACCGTCTTCTTCGGCCGTTTCATCGGCGTCGTGCGGACGCTGACCCCGCTGGTCGCCGGGTTCAGCGGCATGCCGCATCGGGTGTTCACCCTGTTCTCGATCCTCGGCAGTGTCTGCTGGGCCGCCGGGATCATCCTCCTCGGATACTTCCTCGGCCAGGTACCGCTGATCCGCGATCACCTCGAGGTGTTCATCATCGCGTCGGTCCTGACGGTGGCCGTTCCGATGGCGATCGGGGTGACGCGCCGTTATCTGCAGCGGCGGCGGGGAGCGGCCCGGAACGAGGTGGGTGATCGCGAGGCGGGCGGTCAGCCGTAGAACGGCTCCTCGTGCCGCATCGGGGCGAAGTCGTCGGCCACCGTCGCCGCGAGGTCGACGAAGGCGTGGCGGGTGGCCTTGCTGACCAGTTCGAGGTCCACATCGGCACCCTCGGAGAGGTGGTCGTCGAACGGGATGACGTGTACCGCACGGCAGCGGGTGAGGAAGTGCTGCGCGAGTTGATCGGTGTCGATCGTCGACGCCCCGGGACGCGACGCGCTGAGCACGACGATCGCTCGGGACACCAGATGCCCGTGCCCGTGCGCCTGTAACCAGTCGAGCGTCGCGCCGGCGCTGCGGGCCCCGTCGAGCGCCGGTGAGGACACCAGGATGATCGTGTTCGCGAGGTCGAGCACGCCACGCATCGCCGAGTGGGACAGTCCGGTGCCGCAGTCGGTGATGATCAGGTTGTAGAACCGCTGCAGGATGGTGATGACGCCGCGGTACTCCTCTTCGCTGAACGCCTCGGCCATCGCCGGATCCCGTTCGGAGGCGAGAACCTCCAGTCGGCTCGGCGCCTGCGACGTGTGGGCCCGGACGTCGCTGTAGCGGTAGACATTGTCATCGGCGAGCAGGTTGCGCACCGTCGACGCGGTCTGCTGTGGGACGCGCTGGGCGAGGGTCCCGAGATCCGGGTTTGCGTCGACGGCGATCACCCGATCACCACGCAGCGACGCGAACGTCGAGCCCAAACCGACTGTGGTGGTGGTCTTTCCGACGCCGCCCTTGAGGGAGAGCACCGCGATGCGATAGTCGCCGCGGACCGGCCGGCGCAGCCGCTCGAGGAGCTGCTGATGGCGCAGATCCTCGGCGGAGTCGCCCGGGTTGATGGTCCCCGCCGAGAGGGTGTGGACCGCACGTCGCCAGCCTCGGCTGGGCGCCCGACGGGCCTTGCGCAGCAGCGCGACCTCGTCGAGGGTGGGCCCGGGCGCATGGAATCCGTTCGGCGCCGGTGCGGGAGTCGGTGGTGCGGATGCGTGTACGGGTGCGAGGTTCGGCGACGGGACGAATGCCGGTGGGGGCGGGCCGAATCCGGTCCCGGGTTGCGGGTGATGGGTCGCGGGCATCGGCTCGGGTGGGGGAGCCGATGGCGGAGTGGCCGGCGGGAACACTCCCGTTTCCGGTGCGACGGTCGGGTGCGGCATCGGATACCCGGGGGCCACCGCGACCGGTGCGCCCGGTCCCGGGGCGGCGTCGGGCGGGGTCGGGTGCACGGGTGGGGTCGGGTCGACGGGCGGCACCGGAGCGAACTGCAACCAGGGCGGCGGCATCGGTGCCGGGAGATCCGGTCGGGTCGGTTCCTGTTGCGCCGTGTGGTCGTGAGTCATCGTTCCCCCTGCCCTCGATGGGACCTTGGTCATTGCTCCTGGGTCCATTGCTGCTGGTGATCGCAGTTCGGCGAGTTTATACACGGCGCCGCCGTCGACGAACGGTCTCGGGTGAGATTCGCCGAACCGGGGGCCTGTGGATTGTTGCGCTGCACGGCCTGTGATCTGTGGCATCATCTCATCTCACTGTGATCGGCGCCCGATTCATCCCAGTCGACCGAGATGCCGGTGAAAAGAATTTCGGTCGAGATGGAACCGATGAGGCGGGACGCGCGTCCAACGTGAGGAATCAAGAGGGGGACATGATGATTGATCACGCCGACCCGCCGGTGCACGGCGGTGACCATCCGACGTCGAGCGCGCGATCCCGAGATGGCGGTGTCTCGGTGGTGACCACCGCCGAGGGACTCCCACTGACGGTGCGCATCGCCGACGCGCGGTTGTCGAGCCCGCCGCAGGCGCTGGCCGACGAGATCCTCCGGCTGTGCCGACAATCGTCGATGGCGGCCGGGATCGCGCTGCGCCTGCAGTTGGCACAGTCGGGCACTCCTGCCGACGTCCTGGACTCGCTGGGCCTGCCCACGCCGGACGATCTGGCCGGGCAGGAACTCCGCGATGATGACGATCACGGCGCCCCGGCGTCCTGGCTGCGGTCGGTGTAGGCGAGATGACCTGGGCGATGGACGAATTGGAGGCCCGCGCGGCGTCGCAGTTGGGACGTCTGCAGGATTTCTCGGAGGCGCTGGCCGGGATTCGGGTGCGGGAGACCTCGGCCGACGATCTGGTGACCGTCGAGGTGGACGGGGCAGGGGCACTGACCGGACTGTGGCTTGCCGATGTCCCCGCCGGATTCGGCGGGATGCGCCTCGGCGAATCGATCGCGGCGACCGCGATGCGCGCGGCGCATCGCGCCTTCGCCCGGCGGGCCGAACTGACCGAGGATTTCGCGGCCGCGTTCACCGGGTGAACCGGCAACCACATCACCACGCACCACATCAACACGCATTCACATCGACCACGCCGGCGACGTAGGTGTGTTGGATCAACGAAGTCGATCAACCCAGCCGATCAACAAGGGGGAGAACGTGGACGACGTCACAGTCACTCCGGGAACGCTCGAAGGTTTCGCGGCCACCCATGCCGCGATCGGAGCCGCGGTGGCCTCGGCGGGGGCGGTGAACGCTGCGGCCACGACAGCGGCCATGGTCCCCGTCTTCGGTCTCATCGGGCAGGAGTTCTTGGGCGCCTTCATCGGCGCACAGGCCAATCACCTTCTGTCCGTGGGCAATCTCGCGGCGGTTCACGCCGCCACGGCGGCCGGGGCGGTGGCCGGTCTCGCCGAGTTCGAGGCCGTCGACGCCGCCAATGCCGCCACGCTCCGGGCGGGGCGGTGACCGGCGGGCACCCCGGCGCCCCGGGGCCGGCGCCGGCGATCCCCGCCGCATCGGAGATGTCGGTCAACGACATGATCGCCGCGACACCGCTGGGACCCATCCTCGACCGGCCGGTCGGCGAGGTGCTCGCCGGGCTGGGACTGCCGCCACTGCCCCAGTTGCCGTCACTTCCGCCGATGCCCGGTCTACCACCGCTGCCCGTCATCGACGTGGGTCAGCTCGTCAAACCCATCGTCGATCTGCTCGGGGGCTTCGGTACCGGCGACCTGTCGGCGGCCGAGTTCGACCCCACCACGATCTTCGACGGACTGTCGACGGTCCTCGAGACGTCGATGTCGATGGCCCAGGCGGCGATGAAGATCGGGGACCAACTCTGGAGCGGTCAGGCGTCGATGTCGGCGATCGCGAAGACGGGGGAGGCCGGAGTCGACGGTGGGCGCCTGGCCACCCAGGGCACCGGGATGTCGATCGACATCCAGGCCGCCGCGGGCATCGTCGCGGCCGGTGTCGCGGCGCTGCAGGCGGTCCTGGTCGCCACCATCGGCCGGATCACCGCCGCGGTGGCGTTGTCGGGTCCCGCCGCGCTGCCGGTGGCGGTGTCGCTGGCCGGGGCCGGGCTCGCCGAGGCGTCCGCGGTCGTGGCCGCCACGCGCGCCCAATTGCTGGCACCCACAACGCATATGACGGTCAACGGTGCACCCGTCCCGGTGACCGGGGCACCCGCGGTGACCGCGGGATCGTCGCCGTCTCCGTTCGCGATGGCGGGCACGGTTCTCGATGCCCTGTCGCCGCTGGTGTCCACCGCGGGGCAGGTCCCGTCCATGGTGGCCGCACCGCTTCGGCAGGCGCTGACCGCGGCCGGCCCCGCGATGCGGCCCGCGGCGTATGAGACCACGACCACGACGGCCGGCGCCCCCGTCGGCGGACGAGGCGCCGAGGCCGGCCGCACGATGACGGCGGGCGGCGGAAGCGCGCCGAACGGCGGTGGATCGGGCGGCGGTGGTGTCGGTGTCCCGGCGGTGCCGTTGGGCGCGGCCCGGCCGTCGGTACCGACGATGGTCGGCGCCACCGAGCCGGCCGCCTTCTCCCCGGGATCGGCCGTGCGAACCGCGGCGGTGGCGAGTGCACCGATGCCCGCCTCGATGGCGCCGCTGGCGGCGGCCGGCGCGGCCCGCGGAGCGGGCGTGTCCGGCGATCCGCACGACATCCCCGACTATCTGGTCACCGAGGACAACGGGGTGCGGGTGGTCGGCCTGGTGCCCGACGTGGCACCGCCGGTGCTCGGCGCCGACGCGGAGGCCGAGACCGAACCCGGCCCCGACATCCGTCTGCAACTCGGTCTGGACCTCCCACGGTCCTGATGGCCGTCATCCCTCGTTCCCTCGAACCCGCCCCCGATCCCCTGGAGTCCTCATGTCATCTCGGTTCCTCGCCATCGATCCATCCGAAGTGGCCTCCGCTGCAGCCGATCTCGACCGGATCGCACAGCGATTGACCGATGCGCTCGGAATGGCGCGACCAGTCACCGCGGTGACCGCGCCGGCGCGTGACGAGGTGTCGGTGGGCACCGCCGCGGCGGCCTCGGAACTCGGGACGCAGTTCGGCGTCGACGCCGCCTCGGGAATCCACGAGTTACGCAAGATCGCCGCGGTGCTGCGCGCTGCGGCCTCCGGCATGGACGCCGCCGACGATGCGAGCGCGGCCGGGTTCCGATGACCGGATTCACCGGAGTCATCTGGGATGCGCGGACTCCTCGGCGCCTCGCCGACGATCTCGGTGCCGGACCGGGCGCCGCGCCACTCCACGAGGCCGCCGCGTCCTGGCTGGCGCTTGCCGACGAATTCGGCACGGCGGCAGCGGAATACGCATCCATCGTCTCCCGGCTGCGTGAGCACTGGGAATCGGGGGCGGCGCAGCCCGCGCTGGATCACCTCGCGAGGGTCACCGGGTGGCTGGTCGAGGCCGCAGCACGTGCCACGACCACGGCGTTGACGCTCGGTGCCCAGGCCGCCGCCGTGGATGCCGCCCGCCTGGCGATGCCCGACCTCGGTGAGATCGACCTCCTCGCCTCGATCGCCGACGCCGCGCTGTCGGTGACGGCACTGACGCCCCTGGCGACCGGCGCCGCCGCCCATGCCGAGCGGGCGGTCCACGACCAACGGATGCGCGCCGCCCGGGTGATGGAGGCCTATGAGGCGGCCGGAACGCCGCTGTGCACCCGGCCACCGGAGGCCGCACCGGCGCCGATCGTGGTGTCCGATGCCGCCCTCGTCGCCGAGCGGCACCCGGCGCCGCGGCCTCCGGTCCAGGAGCATCACCACCCGAACGCCGCGAGCGCCTCCGGTGCCGGATCGCTTGCCGCAGCCATGATTCCGGCCGTCGCGGTGCCACGCGGCAACTACCACCCGGTGGTGCCGACATCGTCTCCGGTGGCACCGGTGGCGACGGCGCCGAAGGTCTCCGACGACGCGCTCGCCCCCTCCGCCGGTCTGCCGCCACCGGTGTCGCCGGCGGCGCCGACCGTCGGTGAGCGGGCCACCGTACGTACGGTCGTCGACGCCGAGACCATGCCGGCGGCCGGGGACTCCGCGGAGGTGCCGCAGACGTGGGCGGAGGTGGCGGTGGCCGCGGGGCCCGCGCCCGGCGCGCCGGATTCCCGATACATGACCCAGACGGTGACGCCGGCCGAGGGGAGCGGTCGATGATCGCGACCTCGATCCGACTCGACACCGGTGCCGCGGTCAGGCTCGCCCAGCGGTGTGGGATGACCGACTGGCCGGTGGCGATGGCGGTGTACCCGAGCGCGGACCGGATCGACGAGGCGACGGCGGCCGCAGCTCACGCCGATCGCATCCTCGAATCCTCCGGGCTGCTGGACGCGGGCCGGCCGGCCGCGTGGGTGAGCGACGCCGTCGAGGTCCTCGCAGACCCGGAGCGTGAGCTCGAGATCCGCACCGTCGCAACCGATACGGTACAACGCGCCTGCCTTGTCCGGCGCGGCACCCTGCACACGCTCGTCATCGACGATGGTACGCATATGGTGCTGCGGCTCGTCGAGGCCGCCGACACCGCGCGACTCGGCGAACTGGTGAGCCGCGAGGTGATACCGGCACTGCACGGGGTGTGCCCACCGCTGCGCATCGGCGATATCAGCGCTCCGGCAGACGAACTCGCGCAAGTGCTGGGGCATGCCGGCGACCGGGCGGCGCTGAGTTCGGCACTGGCCGGTATCGGTGCCGATTCGACCGACACCGCCCAGTTGTGTGCTGCCCTCGTATCGTGCCGGCGGAGAACCGAGATCGTGGCGGTCGGCAGGGTCGAGGGCCGCGCGGTGCAGTGTCGTGGGACCGTCGGCATCGCCGACACGGAATGTGGACGAATCCTGTTCAGTCCCAACGAATCTCCTGACGGGATCGTGTGGACCACCCTCACCTCCGGGATCGATTCTCGCATCGGCCGGGCCATCGCCGGGCTGCTCGAGACCATCCCGGGAGGTGGGTGGTTTCCGTGACCTCGTCAGGTCCCGACGGGGTCATCGCCCGTGAGGGAATCATTCAGTGGCACCCGCCCGGGTTGTCGCTTCGGGGGCATCGCAATGCCGGTGCCGACATCTATGAGGAGGAGCACCGATGAATCTCAATGGAGCTGTTGATCTCGACGTCGCGTCGGGAATGTCCACCGCGCAATCGGTTTCGCAGATCGTCGACGAGATGCAGGGCATCATCCGGCAGATCGCCGGCACCGCGTCGACCGGCATGGCCAGTTGGAACGGCCGGGCGTCCACCGCCTTCGACTCCACCCACTCGGACTGGAACTCGTCGGCGACGGCACTGAACCAGGCCCTCGACGACATCCGGACGCAGTTGACCGCCGGTTTCACCGGTTACGAGGACCACGACGGGGCCGCGGCGGCAGGGTTCGCCGGTCAGGGTCCGCTCAACCTGTAGACCAGCCCCGACCCCGCCACACCCATTCACCCACATCGCATCACGACAGAAGGAGATCGACATGTCCGGAAGAATCCGATACGACTTCGGCGCCCTCGGTGACCTCGAAGGGGGTCTCGGCGCCCAGTTCAACCGCCTCGAAGACCTCGCATCGCAGCTCAAGACCCAGGTGGCCGCGCTCGACGGCAACTGGCATTCGCCGGCGGCGAAGCAGGCCTACGACCAGGCGCAACAGACCTGGGACCGGGTCTTCAGCGGGTCCCGGGAGCAGTTGCTGGGCATCCAGCGCGGCGTCACCAATGCCCGCACCGTCATGGCCGACACCGACAGCACCATCGCCCGGGGCTTCGGCGGACTCGCCTGAGGTCTGAGGTAGAAGTCTCTCGATCCCGTCGCCCCCGTCGCCCGGCCGGGTGACGGGATCGAGAGCGGTCGACGGCGGCCGGGTCGGAGGAGGACCGCGCGCCCACCCCGGTCGCGCTCATCCCGGCTAGAGTCGGTGTGTTCATCGCCATCTGGGCATGTCCGGCAATTGGGAGGAAGTCGTGTCCGCCGAGGGTTCCAAGAAGGCCATCATCGCGGCGCTGTCGGCCAACGCCGGCATCGCCGTTGCCAAGTTCGCCGGATTCGCGATCACCGGTTCGTCGTCGATGCTCGCCGAGGGCGTGCACTCGGTGGCCGACACCGCCAACCAGGGATTGCTGCTCGTCGGCCAGAACCGGGCGGGCAAACGTGCCGACAAACTGCACCCGTTCGGCTACGGCCGCAGCCGCTACTTCTACTCCTTCATCGTCGCACTGGTGATCTTCGCCCTCGGATCCCTGTTCGCGCTGTACGAGGGTGTCGAGAAGATCACCCACGCACACGATCACGGCCTGGAATCGCCACTGGTCGCCGTGATCATCCTGCTGGTCGCGATCTGCCTGGAGTCCTACAGCTTCGCCACCGCCGCGCGCGAATCCCGTCCGCTGAAGGGATCGTCGAGCTGGTGGCGATTCATCCGCAACTCCCGCAATCCCGAACTGCCGGTGGTGCTGCTCGAGGACACCGGGGCACTGATCGGTCTGGTCCTGGCCCTCGGTGGCGTCGGGTTGACCATGATCACCGGCGACGCGATCTGGGACGGCATCGGCACCGTCTGCATCGGTGTGCTGCTCGGCGTCATCGCGATCGTGCTGATCGTCGAGATGAAGAGCCTGCTGATCGGTGAGGGTGCCACCGACGAGGAGGAACGCCAGATCCTCGACGCCCTCGCCGCCGACGGCGTGGACCGGGTGATCCACATGAAGACCCAGTACCTCGGACCCGACGAACTGCTCGTGGCGGCCAAGATCGCCATGCCACGGTCGGCAGACCTGGCCACGGTGGCCACCGCGATCGACGATGCCGAGGGGCGGATTCGTGCGGCGGTACCGCAGGCGCGGATCATCTACCTCGAACCCGACATCGACCGCAGCGGTCTCGGCCAGGGGTGAGACGGGTGAGCGCCCCGAAGACATGTCCTTGGGCCGAAGGCGATTTGCGCGCGGGTGAGCGGCCGGTCCGATAGCGTCGGGGAGATCACGTCCACACCGGCGCTCACGCGCGCCGCGGAGATGAGGAGGTCGAGCGCATGGCGAACCCGTTGACACGCATCAAATCGGTGGAACAGTCGATGGCCGACACCGACGAGCCCGGCCACCAACTCCGAAAGAACCTCACCGCCTTCGACCTGATGGTCTTCGGCGTCTCGGTGGTGATCGGTGCCGGTATCTTCACCATCACCGCGACGACGGCGGGCAACAAGGCCGGACCCGCGATCTCGTTGTCGTTCATCATGGCCGCCATCGCGTGCGCGCTCGCCGCGCTCTGCTACGCGGAGTTCGCCTCGACGGTGCCGGTGGCCGGCTCCGCCTACACCTTCGGTTACGCCACCTTCGGGGAGTTCCTCGCCTGGATCCTCGGATGGGATCTCATCCTCGAATTCGCGGTCGGCGCATCCGTGGTGGCCAAGGGCTGGTCGTCGTATCTGGGTAGCGTCTTCGGATTCTCCGGCGGCACAGTCGATGTCGGATCGGTGACGATCGACTGGGGAGCGGTGATCATCGTCGCGGTGGTGACGACGCTGCTGGTCCTGGGCACCAAACTGTCATCCCGGTTCAGCGCGGTCATCACCGCCATCAAGGTCGCCGTCGTCCTGCTGGTGATCGTGGTCGGATTCTTCTACGTCAAGACCGAGAACTACAGTCCCTTCGTGCCGCCGGCCGAAACCGCCGGGGACGCACACAAATCCGTCGACTCCTCGCTGTTCTCCCTCATCACCGGCGGCGGTGAGAGTTCCTACGGCTGGTACGGCGTCCTCGCCGCGGCCTCGATCGTCTTCTTCGCCTTCATCGGATTCGACGTGGTGGCCACCACCGCCGAGGAGACGCGCAACCCGCGCAAGGACGTGCCGCGCGGCATCCTCGGGTCGCTGGCGATCGTCACCGTCCTCTACGTGCTGGTCACGATCGTGGTGACCGGCATGGTCAGTTACAAGGAGCTGGCCACCTCCGCCGGCGACGGGGAACCCAAGAATCTGGCCACCGCCTTTGCACTGAACGGGGTGACCTGGGCGGAGAAGACCATCGCCGTCGGCGCCCTCGCCGGTCTGACCACGGTGGTGATGGTGCTGATGCTGGGGCAGTCGCGGGTGTTGTTCGCGATGTGCCGCGACGGTCTGCTGCCGCGTGGGCTGGCCCGGACCAGCCCGCGATTCGGGACCCCGGCCCGGCTGACCATCCTGATCGGTGTCGTCGTGGCCGTCGTCGCCGGCTTCTTCCCGATCGACAAGCTCGAGGAGATGGTGAACGTCGGCACGCTCTTCGCGTTCATCGTGGTCGCGGCCGGGGTGATGATCCTGCGCGCCAAGCGCCCCGATCTCGATCGCGGTTTCACCGTCCCCGGCGGACCGATCATCCCGGTGCTCGCGATCATCTCCTGCGTGTGGCTGATGCTGAACCTGACTGCCCTGACCTGGATCCGGTTCGTCGTCTGGATGGTGATCGGGGTGGCGATCTACTTCCTGTACGGCATGCGGCACTCGATGGTCGGCAAGCGGGAACGCGGCGAGGTCGACGACGAGGTCAGCCTCGACAAATCCTGACCGACGGCGCCGGTGGCGGTGCAGTCTGTGTCCGATAGCCTGATGCTCGGACAGCGCGGTGGTGCGCCGATGCGCGCGAGGGGACCACTGCACCGACAGATCTGACCATCACCGACAGATACGCCGATACGCAAGGGGACCAGATGACCGCACTCCAGGCAGAGCACAGCAACGGAATCGACTTCAAGGTCGCCGACCTCGCGCTCGCCGACTTCGGCCGCAAGGAGATCGAACTCGCCGAGCACGAGATGCCCGGACTGATGTCGCTGCGCCGGGAGTACGCCGACGTCGCACCGCTCAAGGGAGCCCGGGTCTCCGGGTCGCTGCACATGACCATCCAGACCGCGGTCCTCATCGAAACCCTGGTCTCGCTGGGCGCCGAGGTCCGATGGGCGTCGTGCAACATCTTCTCCACCCAGGACCACGCCGCCGCCGCCGTCGTGGTCGGACCGCACGGCACCCCGGATGCGCCCGCGGGCGTTCCGGTCTTCGCGTGGAAGGGCGAGACCCTCGAGGAGTACTGGTGGGCCGCCGAGCAGATGCTCACCTGGCCCGATGAGCCGGCCAACATGATCCTCGACGACGGTGGCGACGCCACCATGCTGGTGCTGCGGGGCGCCGAGTTCGAGAAGGCCGGTGTGGTGCCGTCCGCCGACGAGAACGATTCCGCCGAGTACAAGGTGTTCCTCGACCTGCTGAGCGCGAGCTTCGAGAAGGACGCCACCAAGTGGAGCACCATCGCCGAATCGGTCAAGGGTGTCACCGAGGAGACCACCACCGGTGTGCTGAGGCTCTACCAGTTCGCCGCGGCCGGTGACCTCGCCTTCCCGGCGATCAACGTCAACGACTCGGTCACCAAGTCGAAGTTCGACAACAAGTACGGCACCCGCCACTCGCTGATCGACGGCATCAACCGCGGCACCGACGTCCTCATCGGTGGCAAGAAGGTGCTGATCTGCGGTTACGGTGACGTCGGCAAGGGCTGTGCGGAATCTCTCGCCGGCCAGGGCGCCCGCGTGCAGGTCACCGAGATCGACCCGATCAACGCCCTGCAGGCGCTGATGGACGGATTCGACGTCGTGACGGTCGAGGGTGCGATCGGTGACGCCGACATCGTCATCACCTCCACCGGCAACAAGGACATCATCCTGCTCGATCACATGAAGCAGATGAAGCATCAGGCGATCCTGGGCAACATCGGCCACTTCGACAACGAGATCGACATGGCCGGACTCGAGCGGTCCGGCGCCAAGCGGATCGTCATCAAGCCGCAGGTCGACCAGTGGATCTTCGACGACGGTCACTCGATCATCGTGCTCAGCGAAGGACGCCTGCTGAACCTGGGCAATGCGACCGGCCATCCGTCGTTCGTGATGAGCAACAGCTTCTCCAACCAGGTGATCGCGCAGATCGAACTGTGGACCAAGAACGACGAGTACGACAACGAGGTGTACCGGCTGCCCAAGCACCTCGATGAGAAGGTCGCGCGCATCCACGTCGAGGCACTCGGCGGGGAGCTGACCAAGCTCACCAAGGAGCAGGCCGAATACATCAACGTCGACGTCGAGGGCCCGTACAAGCCGGAGCACTACCGCTACTGATCGGCGGCTTCACCTTTCGAGCGAGATGACAACAGCCCGGCGGATGACCGCCGGGCTGTTGTCGTCGGTAGGTCTCAGGCGGTGATGCCGGGTTCGGCGCCCGGGCAGTAGTACCAGGTGGCGTCCTCACGACGGAACGTCGCCGCGTTCTGCTCCGGGCTCGTCTGCTGTGAACCGAGTTCCAGGTGGGTGGTCACCGTCGACTCGGCGATATCCCCGTTGACCGAGCGCAGGGCGAGTCGTTCCAGCACCAGCGTGCCCTGCTCGGTGGGCACCTCGACCGCGCTGCGGGCCTCCGAGCACACGGTGCCGGCGATCCGGTTGCGGTCCCGGGTGTTGAGGGCGTCGACGTAACGTTGCATCGCGTCGCCGATCGCGTACAGCGTGGACTGATCCGGACTGCCCGACTGCTCCGACGTCGTCGGGGGTTCGGTCCCGTCCGTCGGATATGACCCGCCACCACCCTGCGGCAGGGTGGTCGTCGAGGTGGTCGGGTCGTCGGCGACGGTGGTCGAGGAGTCGCCGGTGTTCACCACGATCAGCGTCACCGCGAGCACGACGATCACCACCACGGCGAGCGCACCTCCGATGATCGCGACGAGTGCGCCGGTGTTGCGCGGCGGCGGTGGGGTGCCGGGTGTGATCCCGGGACCCGGGCCCGGCCCATACTGCGGTGGCGGGCCCTGCGGCGGAGCGCCGAAGGGCTGGGGTGGAGGGCCCTGCGGAGCAGCGCCATGGGGTTGTGCGGGAAACCCCTGCGAGGGTGGCCCCGGCGGGACGAACGCCGGGCCCGGTGGTGCCGCCTGCGGAGGAACCGGAGCCGCCGAACCGCCTTGGTGAGGTGCCATCGGGACCCGATGTGTCGTGGTCGGGCCGTAACCACCCGTCGGACCGGTGGGGCCGGGGGTGCCACCCTGAGATGGCGGATAGGTCATGAATCATCCTCGCGACGTGGGGTCGGCACCAGGCTATCCGACGTCGCCGCCGACCGGCCGTGACCCGTCATTCGGTGAGCAGATCACCGAGCACGGCCGGGTCGTTGTCGCTCACCAGCGTCCACGGCGACACCCACGATTCGACCGCCAGCCGACGGTAGAGCTCGTCCACCCGCACCTGCAGATCGGCATCCTTCTCGTAGTGATCCCGTGGCCGGCCGGGGTCGGCGGCGGCACGGGAGGCCGCGCGATCCATGGCCACCTCGGCGGCGACACCGAGGAGCAGGGTGTGGTCGGGCCGGGGGATCGCGAACCGTTCGAACTCGAGGTCGTGCACCCAGCCGACGACCGCGCCGTCGGCGGGTTCGCGCAGCCGCGCGGCGCTGTAGGCGGCATTGGACGCGACATACCGGTCGGCGACGACGACGTCGTGGGTGTCCAGCGCCTCACGGAGATCGGCGGCGGCATCGCGGCGATCGAGGGCGAACAGCAACGCCATCGCATACACGCTGTCCCGCAGGTCTCCGTGATCACCGTGCAGCGCCTCGGCGGCGATGTCGGCATGCACCGATCGGTGATAGCGCGGAAAGGTCACCGTGGCGACCCGCGCACCCAGGCCGTTCCAATGGTCGAGAAGTCCGGTCACGAGTGTGTTCTTGCCGGCGCCGTCGAGGCCCTCCACAGCGATCAGACGACCCAACGTGTTCTCCTCCGCGATTCTCGCTCGACGATGCACGCCCGGCGCGTCGATCATGGCCGGACGGTCACAACAGTGTCACCATTGTCACCATGAAGCCACGGATCCTCGTCGTCGATGATGATGCCGCGCTCGCGGAGATGCTCACAATCGTGTTGCGGGGTGAGGGTTTCGAACCGTTCGTCGTCGGCGACGGGACGCAGGCGCTCACCGCGGTGCGCGAGATCCGGCCCGATCTGGTGCTGCTCGACCTCATGCTGCCGGGGATGAACGGTATTGACGTGTGCCGCGTCCTGCGCGCCGACTCCGGTGTACCGATCGTGATGCTCACCGCCAAATCCGACACCGTCGACGTGGTGCTCGGCCTCGAATCGGGCGCCGACGACTACATGGTCAAACCGTTCAAGCCGAAGGAACTCGTCGCGCGCGTACGCGCCCGGCTGCGCCGCACCGACGAGGAGCCGGCCGAACTGCTGTCCATCGGGCCCGTCGAGATCGACGTCCCCGCCCACAAGGTCACCCGCGACGGCGTGCCGATCTCGTTGACGCCGCTCGAGTTCGACCTGCTGGTGGCGCTGGCCCGCAAGCCGCGTCAGGTGTTCACCCGCGATGTCCTGCTCGAGCAGGTGTGGGGTTACCGGCATCCGGCCGACACCAGACTCGTCAACGTGCATGTCCAGCGGTTGCGGGCAAAGGTCGAGACCGATCCGGAGAACCCGGAGGTCGTGTTGACGGTGAGGGGGGTCGGCTACAAGGCCGGCCCGCCGTGATCGGCCGCAACAGACGACGCGTCAACAGCACCTTCGGGCGACTCACCCGCTCGGCGAGTTCGCTGGCCTCGGTGTTCGGCCGGATCTGGCGTCGATCCCTGCAGTTGCGGGTCGTGGTGTCGACGTTGGTGCTGTCCGTGGTGGTGCTGCTGATCCTCGGGTTCGTCCTGATGAGTCAGATCACCGACCGGCTCCTCGACGTGAAACTCAGTGCCGCGACCGAGGAGGTCGAGCGTGCCCGCATCGCGGTGGAACGCGACCTGGCCGGCGGCGACGCCAACATGTCGGTGCAGAACCGGCTACGGCAGACGCGGTCGCTGCTGACCGACCGAGACACCGACAGCCCGCAGACGATGGGGAATGTCGGCACCTTCGACACCGTCCTGATCGTGCCCGGGGCCGACGGCGCGGTCACCGGAGTCGGTCCGATCACCGAGATCCCGAGCAATCTGCGTGACATGGTGGCCGGCGGGCAGATCGCCTATCAGTACTCGTCGGTGCCGGCCGCCGGTGGCGGGACACAGCCCGCGCTGATCATCGGGACGCCGACCAACGCGTCGGTGCCGGGACTCGAGTTGTATCTGGTCTTCCCCCTCACCACCGAGGGCAACACCGTCGACCTGGTGCGCGGCACCCTGCTCACCGGCGGGCTGGTGTTGTTGGGGCTGCTCGCCGCCATCGCGTGGCTGGTGTCGCGGCAGGTCGTCATCCCGGTGCGGTCGGCGTCACGGATCGCGGTGCGGTTTGCCGACGGCCGGCTCAAGGAACGCATGCCGGTCCGCGGTGAGGACGACATGGCACGACTGGCCATGTCGTTCAACGACATGGCCGAGAGCCTGTCCAAGCAGATCACCCACCTCGAGGAATTCGGCGGCCTGCAACGCCAGTTCACCTCCGACGTCAGCCACGAACTGCGCACGCCGCTGACGACGGTGCGGATGGCCAGCGATGTGCTCTACGAGGGCCGCGACGAACTCGACCCGGTGCGCCGGCGGTCGGTGGAACTGCTCGACAAGGAACTCGACCGGTTCGAGACGTTGCTGAACGAACTGCTCGAGATCTCGCGTCACGACGCGGGCATGGCCGAACTCGCCGCCGAACGCATGGACATGGCGATCCCCATCGATGCGGCGCTGGCGACCGTCGGTCACCTCGCCGACGAGACCGGCACCGAGCTGGTCCTCGATCTTCCGGCCGAACCGGTCCTCGCCGAGATCGATCCCCGTCGCGTCGAACGGATCCTGCGCAATCTGCTGGCCAACGCCATCGACCACGGCGAACGCCGCCCGGTGACGCTGACCATGCGCTCCGACGGCGACGCGGTGGCGATCACCGTCCGTGATCAGGGCATCGGCCTGCGTCCGGGAGAGGAGAAGCTCGTCTTCAACAGGTTCTGGCGGTCGGATCCGTCCCGGTTCCGACGATCCGGCGGTACCGGTCTCGGATTGGCGATCAGCATCGAGGACGCCCGACTGCATCAGGGACGACTCGAGGCGTGGGGTGAACCGGGGCAGGGCTCCTGCTTCCGTCTCACGCTGCCGCTGGTCCGGGGGCACAAGGTGCTGGGCAGCCCGCTGCCACTCAAGCCGGTGGGGTCGGGCAAGGCCCCCCGCACCGCGGCCACCACGACCGCCGGGCGTGAGGATGCCGATGACTGAGCCGATGCGCGCATCGTCCACTCCCCGTCGGGCTCGGTCCCGTCGGGTTCGTCGTCGGCTGATGGTGGTGGTGTGTGGCGTGGTGGCCGCGCTGACGCTCGCCGGATGTGGGGGAGTGCCCGACGATTCCGCACCCCAACCGATCAGTTCGTTCGCGCGTGAGGGCCCGACCAACTCGGTGCCCGAACCGGAGTCGGACATGGACCCGGAGGCGTTGGTCCGGGCCTTCCTCAAGGCGTCCGCGTCGCCGACCGACGCGCACGCGGCCGCGCGGAAATTCCTCAGCCGCGCCTCGGCGTCGCAGTGGGACGACCGCGGCGATTCGATCGTCGTCGAGAAGATCAACACCTACGTCGACCAGCGCAGCGAGACCGCCGTGCGGATGCGGCTCGTCGGCGACACCGTGGGTGTGCTGCGTCCCGACGGGCAGCTGCTGCCGTCGAGCGGGCAGGTGGAGGCCACCATCACCATGATTCGCGTCAACAATCAGTGGCGCATCGACGGCACGCTGCCCGACCAGACACTCATCGACCGGGATCAGTTCGAGGTCAGCTATCGGCAGGTGTCGGTGTACTTCACCGACCGCACCCGCACCCATCTCGTCACCGACCCGCGCTGGATGTATTCCGGACAGGACTCCGACCCGACGGCGTTGATCACCACACTGATCAACGGTCCGGCCACCGACCTCGCGCCCGCGGTGGATTCGGCGTTGCCCGCCGGTGCGGCGTTGCGCGGTCCGGTCACCCCGGTCCCCGGTGGTGGCGTACGAATCGATCTCACCGGCATCGGCAACCCCGACGTCCGGGATCGGACCGTGCTGGCGGCCCAGCTGGTCTGGACGCTTAGCGGCGCCGAGGTCGGCGGACCGTATGTGATCAACGCCGACGGTGCACCGCTGGTCGCCGACCGCTCCGGGGGATGGCAGACCGCCGATGTCCGGTCGTTCGATCCGAACGCGATACCGAACACCGACGTCGGACTCAACATCGTCCGCGACGGCGCACTGCTCGACGTGATCGACAACGGAACGACACCGGTCACCGGCGAACTCGGGACTTCCCGCCTGGTGCGTGCGGCCTCGATCGCCCCCGACGGCTCCCGGGTGGCCGCGGTCCTCGCGGTCGCCGGGGATCCGGCCCGGCGGGACCTCGCCATCGGCGACTACGGCGGCGACGTCGTCACCGTCACCTCCGGGACCTCGATGACCCGCCCGTCGTTCGGGTCCGGGGACAACACGGTGTGGTCGGTCGTCGACGGTCGGCCGATCGAGTGGATGCGCGACGACGGCGGTGCCACCCGCATCGTCGATGTCAACGCAGATCAGGTGACCGGTCTGGTCCGTGGCGCGATCACCGAACTGCAGATCGCCCCCGACGGTGTGCGCGTGGCGATGATCGTCGACGGACAGGTTCTGTTCGCGGTGATCGCCACCAACGACGACGGCCAGCTGTCCCTCGAGCAGCCGCGGATCGCCGCGTACAACATCGGCAATCGCGCGGTGTCGCTCGACTGGGCGTCGCCGACCACTCTGGTCATCGCGCGGGATGCGACCGATTCGCCGGTGGCGCAACTGTCCATCAACGGCACCCCGGCGGTGGGATTGCTCAGCGGGAACGTGTCACCGCCGGTCACCGCGGTGGTGGCGAATTCGTCGACGGTCTACCTCGCCGATCAGCGTGGCGTGCTGCGCCTGGGCAGCACCAACGGCCAGGCCGACGAGTACTGGACCGAGGTTGAGCCGGCGATGACGCCGGGCACGATCCCGGTGATCCCCTGACAACTCAGGCGCCGGCGAGCACCAGCACCGCCGCGATGTCGATGCCGTGCGCACGCAGGACCCGGACGGATTCCGCGGCGGTCGCCCCGGTGGTGAGCACGTCGTCGACGAGGACGGTCGTACCCACCGGCAGTGGATCGATCCGACGCAGCCGGATACGGCCGCGCAGGTTGTCCCGGCGGTCCCGCGCATCAAGTCCGGCCGAGTCGCGGGTGGTCGGCGCGGTGACCAGGGCGCTGATCACCCCGGCGCGCGGGCCGATCCGCCGCGCCGCGACCCGCGTCATCGCGGTGACCGGGTCGCCGCCGCGTCGACGGGCGGCCAGGGTGCGGGTGGGCGCCGGGATCAGATGCAGCCGTGGGGCGTCGGGGAGCTCACCCCAGCGGGCCAGGGTGATCAGCGCCGAGCCCAGCAGCGCTCCGAGAGGCTCGGCGAGACCTCGACGTTGATGCTCCTTCAGGTCGAGGATCCCCCGTCGCAGCGGACCCCGGTAGCGGCCCGCCGCCCACACCGGGATGTCGATCGGTACCCGGGGACGCAGCTCCACCGGGGCGTCGTAAGTTGCTTTCGCGCATTGCTCACACCAGTCGTGGCCCTGCGCGCCGCAGCCGGCGCAGCGTCGGGGCAATGCCAGATCGACGCCGTCGACGACGATCTGGCGCAGCGCCGCATACAGGTCCGAGGTCGCCGACACGGGCGCCAGTGTGACAGTCGGTCGGCGGTGACGCGTCGGTCCGCACCGGCCCATCGGCGCGGGTGGGGACGGCGGGTGATCTGGGGATCGCGGCGCGTCGGCCCGACGGTTCGACGGGCCCGACCGACCCCGTCGAGGACCTTCGTCCCCTCTTCAAGAGGGAGATTGTGACGCACTGATCGGAAACATGGCCGCGGAGCGAACATCCGACTACGGTCGAAGGTACAAGAGGTTGACAGGTCATCGCGGACCGCGGGATGTGGTTCGTGCGGGAGGTGAGGCCATCTGCGTCATGGGTGCCGACCGTCGGTCGGTACTGACTCGGTTCCTGCTCCTTCACTGCCGGGCGAACGCCAGAATCGTCGAATACGCAGGGCGCCAACTACTTTCACATCCTCTTGGGCGTCCGAGGTTCGATCCGCCGGGTTCGCGGCATCGTGGGGGCGCACTTTCCAGGAGGTAGTTGAATGTCATCTGTCATCCACCGCAAGGGCCAGCGCGAATCCAAGGTCGCCGCGGTCGACGACTACGACAACGATTCCGCATTTGTCGTTCCCCCCGGGACCGTCGAGTCGGAAGAACCCGCCGAGCCCACCGCGACAGTGGTGTTCAGTGGTCGCAACGTCGACATCCCTGACCATTACCGGATTTACGTCGGCGACAAGCTCGCGCGACTCGAACGGTATGACCCCAGCATCATTCGCTTCGACGTCGAGCTGAACCACGAACGCAACCGTCGGCAGTCCAAGGTCTGTCAGCAGGTGGAGATCACCGCGGCAGGCAAGGGCCCGGTGGTCCGCGCCCAGGCGCACGGCGAGAACTTCTACTCCGCTCTCGAGTCGGCCCTCGACAAAGTCGAGTCCCGGTTGCGTCGGGTGAAGGACCGCCGCAAGGTGCACTACGGCAATCGGCGTCCCATCTCGGTGGCCGAGGCGACCGAGGTCGGCGCCCCACCGCTGAAGGACAATCAGCTGTCGGTGCCCGGGCCGCTCCCGGATTCCGCGGAACCGCAGTGGGATGACGGGGTCGCCGAGCGCACGCCCGGGCAGATCGTTCGTGTCAAGGAGCATCAAGCGGTGCCGATGACCGTCGACGACGCGCTGTACGAGATGGAACTCGTCGGACACGACTTCTTCCTGTTCCATGACAAGGAGACCGACAAGCCCTCGGTGGTGTACCGGCGGCATGCATTCGATTACGGCCTGATCCGTCTGGCCTGACCCGATCGAGCCGAGGACTCGCTGGTCGGCACACCGGCCGATCAGTTGGTCCTCAGGCGACCTCGGTACCATGAGAACCGGCCTGTGCGCTGCGCAGGCCGGTTCTCCACGTTTGTCGACATGAGTTAGGGACTCGATCCACGGTGCTGAACAAGCTGCTGCGCGTCGGTGAAGGCCGCATGGTCAAGCGACTCGATGCCATCGCATCGCACGTCGAATCACTCTCCGACGAGGTCGAGGCGCTCAGCGACGACGAATTGCAGGCGAAGACAGCCGAATTCAAGGAACGCCACGCCGACGGCGAGTCGCTCGACGAACTGTTGCCGGAGGCCTTCGCGGTCGCCCGGGAGGCGGCCTGGCGCGTGCTCGACCAGAAGCACTTCCACGTGCAGATCATGGGTGGTGCGGCCCTGCACTACGGCAACATCGCCGAGATGAAGACCGGTGAGGGCAAGACCCTCACCTGTGTGCTGCCCGCCTACCTCAACGCCATCGCCGGCGACGGCGTACACGTCGTCACCGTCAACGACTACCTGGCCAAGCGTGACTCGGAGTGGATGGGCCGCGTCCACCGCTTCCTCGGTCTCGACACCGCGGTGATCCTCACCGGGATGACCCCGGACCAGCGTCGCGAGGCCTACGCCGCCGACATCACCTACGGCACCAACAACGAGTTCGGCTTCGACTACCTGCGTGACAACATGGCGCATTCCCTCGACGACCTCGTCCAGCGCGGCCACACCTTCGCCATCGTCGACGAGGTCGACTCGATCCTCATCGACGAGGCCCGCACCCCGCTGATCATCTCCGGCCCGACCGAGGGATCGAGCAAGTGGTACGTCGAGTTCGCCCGCATCGCCCCGCTGCTCGAACGTGACGTGCACTACGAGGTCGACATCAAGAAGAAGACCATCGGTGTTCACGAGGCCGGTGTGGAGTTCGTCGAGGATCAGCTCGGCATCGACAATCTCTACGACACCGCGAACTCGACGTTGGTCAGCTACCTGAACAACGCCATCAAGGTCAAGGAACTGTTCCACCGCGACAA
Organism: Gordonia oleivorans; assembly: GCF_040044975.1. Taxonomy (NCBI): domain Bacteria; kingdom Bacillati; phylum Actinomycetota; class Actinomycetes; order Mycobacteriales; family Gordoniaceae; genus Gordonia; species Gordonia oleivorans. The sequence goes on along the minus strand of NZ_JBDZDI010000004.1, from coordinate 269,079 downwards.
GGACTACATCGTCCGCAACGGTGAGGTCCTCATCGTCGACGAGTTCACCGGTCGTGTGCTCGACGGCCGGCGCTTCAACGAGGGCCTGCACCAGGCCATCGAGGCCAAGGAACGCGTCGAGATCAAGGCCGAGAACCAGACCCTGGCGACCATCACCCTGCAGAACTACTTCCGCATGTACGACAAGCTCGCCGGCATGACGGGTACCGCTGAGACCGAGGCCGCCGAGTTCGACCAGATCTACAAGCTCGGTGTGCTGCCGATCCCGACCAACAAGCCGATGATCCGCAAGGACCAGGGCGACCTCATCTACAAGACCGAAGAGGCCAAGTTCGCCGCGGTCGTCGACGACATCACCGAGCGGCACGAGCTGGGTCAGCCGGTGCTGATCGGTACCACCAGCGTCGAGCGGTCGGAATACCTGTCGCGTCAACTCAAGAAGCGCGACATCCCGCACAACGTGCTCAACGCCAAGTTCCACGAGCAAGAAGCCCAGATCGTCGCCGAGGCCGGACGCACCGGCGCGGTCACCGTCGCCACCAACATGGCCGGTCGCGGCACCGACGTCGTGCTGGGTGGCAACCCCGACATCATCGCCGACATCCGGCTGCGCAAGGCCGGACTCGACCCGGTCTCCACCCCGGATCAGTACGAGGAGGCGTGGGAAGAGGCCATCGAGACCGCGCGTACCGACGCCGCCGAGGAGGCCGAGAAGGTCCGCGACGCCGGCGGTCTCTACGTGCTCGGCACCGAACGGCACGAATCCCGCCGCATCGACAACCAGCTGCGTGGCCGGTCCGGCCGTCAGGGTGACCCCGGCGAGTCGCGGTTCTACCTCTCCCTCGGCGATGAACTCATGCGCCGATTCAACGGTGCCGCCCTCGAATCCATCATGAACCGGGTCAATCTGCCCGACGACGTGCCGATCGAGGCCAAGATGGTCACCAAGGCCATCCGCAGTGCCCAGACGCAGGTCGAGCAGCAGAACTTCGAGGTCCGCAAGAACGTCCTCAAGTACGACGAGGTGATGAACGAGCAGCGCAAGGTGATCTACGCCGAGCGCCGCACCATCCTCGAGGGCACCGATCACCGGGAACAGATCCTGGAGATGATCGCCGAGGTCGTCGGCGCCTACGTCGACGGCGCGACCGAGGTCGGGTACGCCGAGGACTGGGATCTCGACGAATTGTGGTCGGCACTGAAGACCCTCTACCCGGTCGACCTCGATCCGAAGGAGGTCGTCGGCGAGAACGAGTACGGCGAGCGTGACGACATCTCCGCCGAGGAACTCAAGACCATCCTCGTCGCCGACGCGCAGGCCGCCTACGAGGGCCGCGAAGAGCAGATCACCGAGGTCGCCGGCGAGGGCGCGATGCGTCAACTCGAACGCACCATCCTGCTCAGCGTCCTCGACCGCAAGTGGCGCGATCACCTCTACGAGATGGATTACCTGCGGGAGGGCATCCACCTGCGGTCGATGGCCCAGCGTGACCCCGTCGTGGAGTACCAGCGCGAGGGCTACGACATGTTCAGCGGCATGCTCGAGGGCCTCAAAGAGGAGACGCTGCAGTTCCTGTTCAACGTGCAGGTGCAGACCGAGGCCCCGCCGGTATCCGCACCGGCCGCCGCGACCCGCCGCGAGCCGGCCCCGGCGTTGGCCGGTGCCGCCGCCGGGAACGGTGCCGCGACTACTGCCGCGCGTCAGGCACCACCGGCACTACGGGCGGTCGGGGTGTCCGACTCGGCCCCGGATGAATCGGAGATCAGCTACTCCGGTCCGAACGAGGACGGATCGACCGTCGTGCACAGCGAGGCCGACGAACTCGAGGATCCGGCACTGGTGTCGGCGACGCGTCGTGAGCGTCGCGCCGCGGCCCGCGCCCAGGGCAAGACCGCGGGTGGCAAGCCGCCGAAATCCAAGAAGAAGCGGCGCTGAGTGCCGTCGGCGAAAAAACTTTGAGATTCATGGAACCGAAAGGGCGTGTGCTGCGTCCGATCTTCCATGACGCGCACTTTCATCCGGACCCAGCAACCTCCAGCACTGCTCGCCGCCGCCGACCCGAGGCCTGGCCCCGACGGCCCGCCCGTACGACTGGAGATCGTCCCGGCGCCGGCGTGTGAACCCGTCGGCGTGCCCAGCAGTGCCGGTGACACCACCGCGGTGTTCGCGGCGGCGCCATCACTTCCGGTTGCGCCGGCGCGGCGGGCGCCCGTCGGTGTACCGGCGGCGACGATCGAGGCGCGTCGCTTCGCCATCGCGATCATCACCGCCGTGTTCGAGGTGATCGACCGGCGACGCCCCGCCCATCACCTCGAACCGGTGGTGTCGGCGCACCTCGTCGAACACATCGGCACGTTGGTGCGCGCCGATCTCGCGCATGCCGATCCGGCGGGCGTCGGTGAGGCGGCCCATGTCCGGCGCGTCCACATCCAGATGCGCGATGCCACCACCGCGGAGATCTTCGGCAGCTACGAGCGGGGACGCCGGGTGCGGGCCTTCGCCGGCCGGATCGAACGGGTGCCGTGCCGGGTTCGCCAGGCGCCCACCCGCAATCGCCCCACGATTCCGGTGCGCGTCGAATACCGTTGGCGGCTGGTGGAATTCGCGCTCACCTGAGCGTGATCTAGAGACCTGCCCCGGACGGGGAGACGAGGATCTTCACGGCGGTCTCGTTGTGATGGAGCAGCGTGTCGAAGCCGTCGTCGACGAGGTTGTCGAGGCCGATGCGTCCGGTGATGAACGGTGCCAGGTCGATCCGGCCCTCCTCGACCAGCCGGATCGTCGCCGGATGACTGTTGACGTAGGCGATGGTGCCGCGCATATCGAGTTCCTTGAGCACCAGTCTCTGCATGTCGATCGATCCGGGATGGCTCCAGATCGACACCACCACCGCCACGCCCCGGGGTGCCAGGGCATCGACGAGGGCGTCCAGACCGGGCTGGACCGACGTGCATTCGAAGCCGACATCGGCGCCCCGACCGTCGGTGATCGCACGTACGCGGGCGGCGACGTCCTCGGCGGACGGGTCGATCACATGGTCGGCGACCTTGGCCTCGAGTGCCTTCTGACGGCGCAGCGAACTCGGTTCGCTGACGATGGTGGTCACCCCTTCGGCCTTGCACACCGCCGCGGTGAGCAACCCGATCGGACCGGCCCCGGTGATGAATGCGGTGTCACCGCTGCGCGCACCGCTACGTTCGACCGCGTGGAAACCCACCGAGAGTGGTTCGATCAGGGCCGCCTGATCCAGCGGGATCGTCGGCGAGATCGGATGTACCCAGCGGCGTTTCACCACGATCTTCTCGCCCAGCCCGCCTCCGCATCCGCCGAGTCCGATGAAGTTCATGTCCGCCGACAGGTGGTAGTCGTGACTGTCGGGTCCGGTGTCGACTCCCTCGCCGATGATGTAGGGCTCGACCACCACGTGATCGCCGACCGCGACGTCGTCCACGCCGTCGCCCACCGCGTACACCACCCCCGACATCTCGTGGCCGAGCGTGACCGGCGCGCTTTCCCCACTGATCGGCTGCGGATGCCCGGCCGGTGGGATGAAGATCGGGCCGTCGGCATACTCGTGCAGGTCGGTTCCGCAGATGCCGCACCAGGCCACGTCGATGCCGACGGTGCCCGGTGTCACCACGGGTTCGTCGATGTCCTCGATCCGGATGTCGCCGCGATCGTAGTAGCGGGCTGCACGCATGGAGATCTCCTTTGATCGGGTGCGGCGCTCGGCGATGACCGCCGCATCCCCGGAGTCAAACCGCCGTCGCGGCGGAGAGTCAAGCGTTGCCGGGAGTTGCAGCGTGGGTCTGCGACGGCAACCGCTCGCGAAGGGAAGTGTGAGACATGTCCTAGGATCGGCGACGTGGTCAATCGGTTGTCCCCGCGTGAGGCGATGTACTACTTCATGGATCCGACCGGGGCCACGAGTCATCTGGGCGCACTGCTCGTCGTCGACGAGGCGTCGTCGGAGAAGGCCGATCAGACATCGCCCGTCGATTACCCGTCGCTGGTGTCGCTGGTGGAGAACCGACTCCAGGTCGCGCCGCGCTACCGGCAGGTCGTGTGCCCGGTGACGATGGGTCTGGCCCGCCCGGTGTGGGCCGACGACCCCGATTTCGACATCAACTTCCACATCCGGCGATCCGGTCTGCCGCGTCCCGGTTCGATGAGCGATCTCGCCGATCTGATCGCCCGGGTGATGTCGCGGCCACTCGATCGCTCGCGGCCGCTGTGGGAGATGTATCTGATCGAAGGTCTCGCAGACGGTGGCCATGCCCTCCTCACCAAAACCCATCGATGCCTCGTCGACACGCACGGGCCGGAGATGTCGGAGGTGATCACCGACGAATCGCCGCAGGTCCGCCGCCTCGATCCCGACGTGTGGATGCCCGGACATCCCCCGGGCGCCGCCGCGCTGGCGATCGGAGCGGTCGCCGAGGCGGTGTCGCGTCCCGGTGAGTTGCTCGAGTCGGTCGTCGCCGGCAACGGTGTCATCGGCGGGGTCCGCTCGCTGGTCGGTTTCACCGTCGACCGGGTGGGAGATCTGCTGGCCCAGGTGACTGATTCGACGCCGTCGAGCCCGCTGGACGCGCCGGGGACCTCGTCACAGATGTTCACGGTGGCCTCGATACCCCGGCGGGACTGCGCCAAGATCGCCGAGCGGCACGGTTGCACGGTCAACGACGTGGTGCTGGCGATCATCGGCGGCGTCCTGCGGCGGTGGCTGCTGTCCTACGACGTGGCCGCCCCCATCACCGGCACCGTGCGGGTGGAGATCCCGTTGACCACCCGCGATCCCGGGGTGATCACCTCCGCCGAATGCGGCGATCGGTGGGTCGACGTCGGCGCGCCCGGTTTCGTCACCGATCTGCCGATCGGTGAGGACAATCCGACCGTGCGACTCGCGCAGGTGGCCGGGCTGGCCGATCGGTACTCGCAGTCATCGCGGCGAGTCACCCAGGGACCCCGCCCGATCCTGTCCGAGCTGGGCGTGGTGCCCTTCCCCGAGCTCGGTTCGTGGGCGTTCCGGTCGTGGGGAAAGCGCGGCTACAACGTCCCGATCGCCATCGGTGCCGCACCCGTCGCCGATCGGTATGTGTTGGGGCGCAAGGTATCCGGCATCTATTCGATTCCGGGTCTGGTGGCCGGGCATTCGCTGTCGATCGGCGTCGTGGAGTATGCCGGAGCGTTGCGGTTCGCCTTCACCGCCGACCGGGGCGTCATCGCCGACCTGCCGGCGCTGGCCGACTACGTCACCGAGTCGTTCGAGGAACTCGTCGGTGCCGACTGACCCGGACCGGCGGGCCGGTCGGGGCGTCTCCTACGCTGATCGGCGTGGGGCGCAGCGGCGGCGAAGGTGATGAGGTGTGGCGATGAGGGTCTATTTTCCGGCGACGTTGACGATGCTGACGACGCTGCAGTCGACGGGGGAGTTCACGCCGGTCAGCGGCACCGGGTTCGCGCTCACCCCGGCGCTGCGAGAGTCCTTCCTCTCCGGCGACGACGAGGAACTCGCCGAGGTCGCCATGCGGGAGGCCGCGCGGGCATCGCTGCGGTTGCTCGCCGCCGATTCCTCGCAGCTGCCCGTCCGGCGGGTGGTGGTGGCCGCCGACGTTTCCGATGCGACGCTGCGACCCGATCTCGACGTCGCGGTGGTGCGGGTGGCCGGCCCGATCCCGCGGACCTCGATCGCCTCGGTGCACGTCGACGGCGCCGATGCCGAGCCAGCGGTGCGGACGGCCGTCGAGGTGATCGATGCCGCCGACCTCGGTGACGAGGACGCCGAACTCGCGGTCGGTGACGTCGAGGATTTCGATCTCGCCTGGTATGCCACGCAGGAGCTGCCGTTCCTGCTGGAGTTGCTCTGAGTCCTGCTCTCCGGGCCGCTGTCGCGCATCAGGTTTCGGTGACGTAACCTACGGGTGCGTAGGTTACGTCTCGATCGTCGGTCGAGGCGCACGAATCGAGAACTAGAGGACGGTGATCGGTGGGCATCCGGGATCGCTTCGAGGCGCCGGTATCGGGAATCGCGGCACGCAGCCGGGCCGGCCAATGGGTGCGCGCCGCGGTGGCGCGGATGACCACTCCGCTGCTGCCCGACGACTATCTGCATCTGGCGAATCCGCTGTGGTCGGCGCGCGAACTGCGCGGGCGGATCGAGTCGGTCGCCCGGGAGACCGATGACACGGCGACCATCCGCATCCGGCCGGGCTGGGGATTCACCTTCGACTACGCCCCGGGCCAATACATCGGCATCGGTGTCCTCGTCGACGGTCGCTGGACCTGGCGGTCGTACTCGCTCACCTCGGTGCCTGACACCACCCGGACCGACGGCCTCGTCGCCATCACGGTGAAGGCGATGCCCGAGGGATTCCTGTCCTCGCATCTGGTCAACGGACTGACTCCGGGCACGATCGTCCGGCTGGCCGCCCCGCAGGGGGAGTTCGTCCTGCCGGATCCGCTGCCCGCGAAGATCCTCTTCGCCACCGCGGGCAGTGGTCTCACGCCGATCATCTCGATGCTGCGGACCATGACCCATCGCCGGCAGCGCACCGACATCACGCTGATCCACTCCACCCCGACGCCGGAGAGTCTGCTGTTCGCCACCGAACTCGACGACCTCGCCGCTTCCGGGATGATCGACCTGCATATCCGCCACACCCGAGTCGACGGCAAGCTCACCGCCGCCGATCTGACCACCCTGTGCCCGGACTGGACCGGGCGGGCCACCTGGGCGTGCGGTCCGTCGGGCTTCCTGGACATGCTGACCGGCGCCTTCGATTCCGCCGGGGTCACCGAGAATCTGCACATCGAACGCTTCGCGCTGGAGCGGGGAGCCGTGGGGGCGCAGGGCGGCACGGTCACCTTCGGACGGGCGGGCCGCAGCACCGAGGTCGACGGGGCGACGACCCTGCTCGAGGCAGGTGAGTCGGCCGGGGTCATCATGCCGTTCGGCTGCCGGATGGGGATCTGCCAGAGCTGCGTGGTGATGCTCGACAAGGGCTGTGTGCGTGACCTGCGGTCCGGCGCCGAACACGTCGAGGGGGAACGCATCCAGACCTGCGTGAGCGCCGCGGCGGGGGACTGCACGATCGACGTCTGACACGCATCGCAACCGGGGGTCGATCCCGGTGTTCGCGCCGCCGTCCGCGCCGACGCGTTAGGCTCGATGGGCGACGCTGTCGACCACGGAGGAGATCCGCGTGCGAGCCGAACTGATCGAACTGACGACGACGAGCGATGTGCCGGTCCTGTCCGACGGCGTCATCACGCTTCGGGCACATCAGACCGACGACGTCGAGAGAGTGGTCGGGTACGCCACCGATCCGCTGACGATGCGCTGGGCGAAGATGCCCTCACCCTATGGCCGATCCGATGCCGAGCGTTTCATCATCGGTGCGCTGCAGGGCTGGCGGGACGGCAAGTCCATGATCTGGGCGATCGAACACGAGGGCCGCTTCATCGGCAGCATGGACCTGCGGGGTTCCGGCCGGATCGTCGACATGGGTTTCGGTCTGCACCCCGATGCGCGTGGTCTCGGCCTGGTCCGTCGGGCGATGGTGCTCGCCATGGAGTACGCGGTCGCCGAGCGTGACGTCGAGGTGGTGCGCTGGGAGGCGGCCGAGGGCAACCTGTCGAGCCTGAAGGCCGCCCACGCTGCGGGCTTCACCCTGGTGGGGCGGCTGCCGGACTGGCTGGAGATGAACAGCGGCGTCGTCGACGCATGGTGCGGCAAGTGGCATGCCGGCGACAGCTTCGACCCCAAAACCACCTGGCAAGCAACGACTTTCGAGACCGAACGGTTCCGGCTGCGGCCCCTGGAGGTCAAGGATGACGAACGGATCCGGGAGACCCTCGACGACCCGATTTCGCGTAGATACCTGTTCGGTCGTCCCGATCCGCTGACGATCGAGCATGCCGCCGCCGAACGCACCCGCAAGTGGTGGACCGCCGCGTGCGGGCAGACCTGCACCTGGGCGGTCGCCGACCGCGAGACCGACAAGTACATGGCCGACATCTCGCTGTTCAAGATCGATCCCGTCGTCGGTGCCGAGGCCGGCTTCTACACCCACCCCGAATCCCGCGGTCTCGGCGTGCTCGGGGAGACGTTCCCGGCGGCGGTCCGCCACAGCTTCGATGTGCTCGGGCTGCGCCGGCTGACGATGTTCGCCGCGGACTCCAACGAGGGCAGCAAGAAACTCGCGCTGCGCGCCGGATTCCACGAGTTCGGTACCCAGCCACTCGCGGCCAGCTCCGACGGGCACATCGAGGACCTCGTCGGATACGAGTTGCTGCGGGACTGATCCGCCCCCCGGCGCGAACCGCCCGGTGGTCCGCGCCACACCTCACCATCGTTCATTGCAATGGCTGGACACCACGCCCGGCGACAACCTACGCTGTCGTAAGTTACGGAAACGTAGCCGTAGGCACGAGGGGTTTGTGCCCGCGGCGTGAGTCGAGAGGGAGCGCATGGCAATCACCGACATTCCCGAATACGCCCACCTGTCCGAATCCGACATCGAGGCCCTCGGGGCCGAACTCGATGCCATCCGCGCCGACATCGAGGCGGCGCGCGGCGAGCGGGATGCCCGCTACATCCGCAACACCATCCGCTTCCAGCGAGGTCTCGAACTGGCCGGGCGGACGATGATCGCCGGATCACGCAACCGGACCCTGTGGTGGGCCGGTGCGGCCACCCTCGGGGTCGCGAAGATCGTCGAGAACATGGAACTCGGCCACAACGTGATGCACGGGCAGTGGGACTGGATGAACGATCCCGAGGTGCACTCGACCACCTGGGAGTGGGACAACACCGACCCGTCGGCGCACTGGAAGCACACCCACAACTACATCCATCACAAGTACACCAACGTGCTGGGTATGGACGACGACGTGGGCTACGGACTGCTGCGCGTGACCCGCGATCAGCGCTGGCGGCCGTTCAACTACGGCAACCTGGTGTACAACACCCTGCTGGCCCTGCTGTTCGAATACGGCGTCGCCGCACAGCATCTCGAACTCGGCAAGAAGCGCAAGACGCCCGAGGCCAAGGAACAGTTCCGCCGCGACCTGAATGATGTCGGCCGCAAGGTCGGCAAGCAGGTTGCCAAGGACTACCTCATCCACCCGTCACTCGTGGCCGCGGCCGCGGTGGCCGTCGGTGGCGACAAGCGCTCGGCGGCAACGGCTTTCCGTAAGGCGGTGACCGCCGATGCGATGGCCAGCGCCATCCGCAACGTGTGGAGCAACGCGGTCATCTTCTGCGGTCACTTCCCCGACGGTGCCGAGAAGTTCACCAAGCAGGACGTCGACAGCGAGACGCAGGCCGAATGGTATCTGCGACAGATGTTGGGCAGCGCCAATTTCCGGTGCGGTCCGATCCTGGCCTTCATGAGCGGGAACCTGTCGTATCAGATCGAGCACCACATCTTCCCGGATCTGCCGAGCAACCGGCTCGCCGAGATCGCGGTGCGGGTGCAGGCGCTCTGCGAGAAGTACGACCTGCCCTACACCACTGGCTCGTTCCCGCTGCAGTACGCGAAGTCGTGGCGCACCATCGCCAAACTGTCGCTGCCGAACAAGTACCTGAAGGCGACCGCCGACGACGCGCCGGAGACCGCATCCGAGCGCCGGTTCAAGCAGGATCTGCCGGCCGGGGCCCGGTTGGCGTCGACCACCGATCCGATGACCGGGCGTCGCCGGGGACTGCGGTCGGCCATCAGGGCGCTGCGTGACCGTCGAAACGGGGGCCGTCGCAACCGACTTGGACGGTCGTCCCAGGTCATCGGGTCGCGGGCGGCCTGAGTGCAGGTGGCCCCGGTGGGTGTGGTGAGGGCATAATCGACGGCGATGGCAATCACCGAGATCAATGAGTACGCGCACCTGACCGACGCCGACGTGGAAGCGCTCGGCGCCGAACTCGACGCCCTTCGACGGGAGGTCGAGGCCGACCGCGGTCTGCGCGATGTCAGGTACCTCCGCCGCACGATCCTCGCCCAGCGGGCTCTCGAGGTCACCGGCAGGGCATTGCTGCTCGGCAGCCACAAGCGTCCGTTGTGGCTGCTCGGGACGGGTTCCCTCGCGCTGGCCAAGATAATCGAGAACATGGAACTCGGGCACAACGTGATGCACGGGCAGTGGGACTGGATGAACGATCCCGAGGTGCATTCGACCACCTGGGAATGGGACATGGTGTGTGCGTCGCCGCACTGGAAGCACTCCCACAACTACATCCATCACAAATACACCAACGTCGTCGGCATGGATCACGATGTGGGCTACAAGGTCCTGCGGGTGACCCGAGACGAGCCGTGGGCACCCAAGCGTCTGATGCAACCCATCTCCAACATCGTGCTCGCCGCGACGTTCGAATGGGGTATTGGCCTGCACGACATTGCCGTAGGCGACGTGCTCACCGGTAAGAAGTCCCGCGCGGTCGGCATTCCCCAGATCCAGGAGTTCGGCCGCAAGATCGGCAAGCAGGTCGCCAAGGACTACGTGCTGTTCCCGGCCCTGACCGGCCCCAACTTCCGGCACACGCTGACCGCGACCCTCACGGCCAACCTGATCCGCAACCTGTGGGCGTACGTGGTCATCTTCTGCGGTCACTTCCCCGACGGGGCCGAGAAGTTCACCGTCGACACCCTGGACAACGAGACCCAGGGCCAGTGGTATCTCCGACAGATGTTGGGCAGCGCCAACTTTCGGGCCGGACCGGCGATGGCGTTCATGTCCGGGAACCTCTGCTATCAGATCGAACACCACCTCTACCCGGATCTGCCGAGCAACCGGCTCGCCGAGATCGCGGTCCGGGTGCGGGCGCTGTGCGACAAGTACGACCTGCCCTACACCACCGGCTCGCTGTGGTTCCAGTACCTCAAGACACTGCGGACCATCAACAAGCTGGCCCTGCCGGATCGGTTCCTGCGTGACACCGCCGACGACGCCCCGGAAACCGCCTCCGAGCGCCGCTTCGTCGGCACCGACCGGGCTCTCGGCCTCAAGACGGCCATCGCCGAGGTGCGTCGGCGTCGGCGTTTACGCCGTCGCGCGAGCGCGTAAGCGCCCCTGGGCCGCGACACCCTGGACCTCGTGCCCGCGTTCGGTGATCGCGAACCACCCCCACAGCGCCAGTCCGGCCGCTGCCGCGCCGGCCCCCGCGGCACAGACCAGTGACCACCCGCCGGTCTGATAGGCCCAGCCGCCGAACGCGGAGCCGATGACGCCCCCGGTGAAGTAGGCGACCATGTACGCCGTCGTCAGGCGGGAGCGGGCCTCGCCGTCGAGTGAGTACACCGCCGCCTGGTTGGCGATCTGCACACCCTGCACCCCGAAGTCGAAGACCAGCAGGGCGATGATCAGCACGATCACCTGATGCGCACCCACCCACAGCAGGCCCCAGCTCACCAGCTGAACCAGCCAGACGCCGTACTGCGTGTGCCGCAGGAAACCGCGGTCGGCGAGCCTGCCGACCCGGGGTGCGGCCATCGCGCCGGCCACGCCGGCGAGACCGAACAGCCCGATCGCGGCGTCGGAGAAGTGATACGACGAGCCGTGCGCTCCGGCGAGCAGGAACGCGATCGCCGTCCACATGGCGCTGAACGTCGCCATGTTGAGTCCACCCAGCAGCATGCGATGCCGGAGGACGTTCTCGGTGCGGATCAGGGTGAAGATGGACCCCAGCACCCGCAGATAGCTGTTTCCGCCCGTCGACGTGGCCGTCTGCGGGGCCCGGAACCAGACAGCAAGGGCCATCACGACCTGGACGACGGCGGCCACGACGAGAACGGTGCGCCAGCCGCCGGCCTCGGCGATCAGCCCGGAGATGACGCGGGAGAACAGGATGCCGATGAGCAGACCGCTCATCACGGTGCCGACCACCGCGCCACGCTCGCCCGGTCCGGCGATCGCGGCCGCCCACGGGACGACCACCTGCGCCGCCGACGCGGAGATCCCGACGGCGAACACCATCACCATCAGGACCGCGTAGGCGGGGGCCGCGGCGGCGATGGCCAGGCCGACACACGAGACGATCAACAGGCCGCTGACCAGGCGACGCCGATTGACGAAGTCGCCGAGCGGGACGACGAGCGCGAGGCCGATCAGATAGCCGGCCTGGGTGACGGAGATGATCAGCCCGGCGGCGGTGGTGGACACCCCGAAATCGGAACCCACCTCATGCAGCAGTGGCTGCAGATAGTAGAGGCACCCGGCCGACGATCCGGCGGTCAGGGCGAACAGCAGGACGACGACGCGACTCAGTCGGGTACTCGCCGATGAGGCCGGCGTATCGGTGGACGTGTGCATGTCACCATCGTGACGCACATCGGCCATGATGAAAAGCGATAGATTTTGATATAGACATCTCTTCTCGAGATGGGTAGCAGGTTCGGCGGGAGGAAGACCATGGAACTCCGACAGCTCGAGTACTTTCTCGCCTGCTGCGATACCGGCACGTTCACCGCGGCCGCGAAGTCACTGCACGTGGTGCAGTCGGCGGTGTCGTCGTCGGTGGCCAAACTGGAGAAGGAGGTCGGTGCGCGACTGTTCGACCGCACCACCACGGCGCTGGTCCTGACCGAGGCCGGACAGGCGATCGTCGAACCCGCCCGGGCCGCGCTACGCGCGCGGTCGGAGATCGTGGAGGCGATCGGGGCATTGCGGGGTGACATCTCCGGGCATGTGTCGGTGGGTGCCCTGATCAACATCGCCACCATCGATCTGGCCGAGGCCTTCGGCGAGGTGCACCGGCGGCATCCGGGGATCACGATCGCGATGCGCCAGAATCAGCAGGGCAGTGCCGGCAACGTGCGCGGAATCCGGGACGGGACACTCGATCTGGCTCTTCTCGGTGGATTGCCGGACCAGGTCCCCGGCGTGGTCGCGCACCGATTGGCCGCGGAACCGCTGGTGCTCGTCGGCTCCCCGGATCATCCTCTGATGCAGGCGGGTTCGTTCTCGGTGGCCGATCTCGCCGACGAACGCACCATCGATTTCCCGCCGGGATGGGGGACGCGGGCCATCACGGATCGCCATGTGCCGAATCGGCGGTCGGTCATCGAGGTGGCGGATCAGGACTTCGGAATCCAATTGGCGCTCAATGGTTTCGGACTTAGTCTGGTACCCGTCAGCGTGGTGGCCGGACATCCGCGGGCGCGTCCGGCGCACTGCCGGGACGCCGACCTGACCTGGGTCATCTCCATCGCGCACTCGGCCACCCGGACGCCGTCCACGGTGGCGCGGGCGGTGCTCGACATCGTGCGCGAGGTGACGACCGATCCGCCTATCGAGAACGGTTCTCAACACGTCTAGGATCTGAAGGCATGAGCGGACCGACCCTTGCCGATGTCTTCAACTCCACCAGCGCGGATTTCGACGCCGTGACGCCGACGGTGTGGGGGCCCGCCGGTGCTGCGCTCGCCGCCGCCGCGGACCTGCGCGCCGGCGAATCCGTGCTCGACATCTGCTGTGGCACCGGCGCCAGTGCACTGGCCGCCGCCCGCCTCGTCGGTCCCGAGGGTTCGGTCACCGCGGTCGATTTCGCCGCCGACCTGGTCGAGCGGGCCCGCGCGAAAGCGGACACCGAAGGCTTGCGCACCATCGACTTCGAGGTGGGCGACGTCACCGCCCTGCCTCAGCGATACCGGTCCGACTTCGACGCCCTGGTATGTGGTTTCGGTGTGTTCTTCCTCCCCGACATGGACGACACGGTGCGCAGTCTCCTGGCTGTGCTGCGCCAGGGTGGTCGGGTGGCCTTCGCGGTCTGGCATGAGGACGCACTGCACGATTTCACCGCCGCATACTTCGCCGAGGTGTCCCGGGTGACCGGTGCACCGCCACCGCCGTCGTTGCGCGCACCGTCGGACGGCCCGCGGCATCCGATCACCCGTATCGACACGGTGGACAAGATCACCGTCTGGCTCGAATCCCTCGGCACAGTGCACACATCGGCGACGGTGTTGCCGTTGCGGGTACCCCGTACTGACGACTTCTCGTGGGCGATGGTGCTCGGCAGCGGAATGCGACGTGCGCTCCTCGATCTGGATGCCGGGCAGGTGACCGACATCCGAACGGGATTCCTGCGTCGTCTCGCCGACGACGGCATGCTCGAGGTCAACTGCGACACCATCATCGCGACCGCGACCCGACCCGGGAGTGATTGAGCGGGAGCTGGAATGTCCGATACGCGGGTGCGGTGACGTCACGACGTCAACGCGCCCGAGATCCGAGATGCGTTGGTCCGCATCATGTTCAGGTAGGTATCGGCCTCGGTTCCCGGGCGATCGAGGGATTCGGAGTACAGCGCGACGATCTCGATGTCGGACCCGGTCTCCTTGGCAAGTGCCTGGGCGAGGCGGTCGGGCTGTGAGGTGTCGACGAAGATCGCGGGGACCGATGATTCGTTGATCGCGCCGACCAGTGAGGCGAGATCGGAACTACTGGGTGAGGCCAACGTGGTTCCGCTCGGGATGATGGCGCCGACGACCTCGAAGTCGTATCGGTCGGCGAGATAGCCGAAGACGTGGTGATCGGTCACGAGTTTGCGCCGGTCGGCCGGAATCGTGGCGAACTGGTCGGTCATCTCCTGATCGAGTCGGGTGAGCTCGGCGAGATAGTCGTCGGTGGCCTGCCGCAGCCGGTCCGTGTCGATCCCGTCCACCTCGGCCAACGCCCGCGAGATGGCTTGTGCCGCATCCTTCATGCGGGTGGGATCGGTCCAGAAATGGGGATCCTGGGCACCGGCCGCGTCCCCGGTGGTGTAGGCCAGCGGCCGGGCCGCCGCGGCCGCCTCGACGGTGGGCACCCCGTCGTCGGCGGCGGCGCTGACGTGTTGTTCGATGCCTTCCTCGAGTCCGAGGCCGTTGTAGACGATCAGACCGGCGGTGCGCATGGTGTTCGCCTCGCGCGCCGAGATGCCGAAGGAATGGGGGTCGGCATTGGGTTTCATCAACGTGGTCACGGTGGCCTGGTCGCCGACGAGCTCGGTGACGACGTCGCCGAGGATGTTGGTGGTGACCACCACCTGAGGGTGATCATCGGCGTCGGTGCCACACCCGATCGCGGCGACGGCCGCGACGAGGACCACGAGCATGGCCACAAGGCGACGCGTCGAGTGTGTGATCGCGCGTCGTGGGGTGGTTGTCATCGACCGACCTCCACCATCAGCTCCGGTGCGCCCTCGGTGGGAAACGTCCGCGCGACCCGCAAGGCGTCGGCGTGGTCGACCTCGACGATCTGATCGGTGGCCGGGGCCGAGAGGTAGGCACGAGCGGAGTCGACGGTCAGCGCGGAGTCCGCACCGGCGCCGGGTATCTCGGCCGCGGCGATCAGCCGCCCGTCACCGATGGTCACACTGCGCAACGTTGCGGCCTCGGTGAGTTCGACGAGGTTCGCGTCCCGGCCCGGCGCCACGGCGGTCGCGATCGGGTCCGCCGACGCCGTCCACTCGAGGGTTCGCGTGGCGGAATTGATCGCCCACACCCCGGCCGGGGTGGGTGCCGCCGCATAGTTGCTCCGGGGCCGGAAGGTGAGGTCGGTGGCCCGTGGTCCGCGGGAACCGTACTCGAGGAGCTGACTGCTGACCCGGCCGACGGTGGTGGTGAACAGGGCGATGCCCTGTTCGCAGGAGACGGCCACCACGTTGCGCAGCATCGCGGCGCCACGGGGATCCGCACACCGTTGCTCGGTACCGAGCGACGTGCCCTGCGCGTCGGCGTGGACGAGGGTGTCCGCGGGCTTGCCCGGATCGGTGCCCCGGGCCATCACCAGACCGTCGCGGTAGGGGACCGCGAACCCGGACGTGCTGCCGGTGGACAGGGTGCGTAGCTCCGTGACATCGCCGTTCTCCAACGCTTTTCGGTCGAGGAGCATGACGCTGCCGTCCTCGGAACCGATTGCGGTGAGCGGGCCCGCCCCGGCGATCGAGGTGACCGCGGCCGACGCCGTCACGGTGCCCAGTGCGGCGGAGGGGGCCCGGTAGTAGTGGACGTGATCGCTGTGATCGACGGTCCAGCCGCCACTGTCGACCACCTCGATCGTGGTGCCGTCGGTGGCGTAGACGAACCGCCCGTCCTCGTCGAGACGCCGAGCGGGGATGCTCAGGTCGACGGTCGACGTCGCTTCCGTTGCCACGTCGATCAGCCGGAGCCGCCGGTCGCCGGTGGCGGTATACGCGAGCGAGATCTGGGGTTCGGGCTTCTCCTGTGCGCCTTCGACATACCCGTGCGGCGTCGTCTCATCGGAAGCGTCCGAACCGGTCTGATCATCCGCGCCGCACCCCGACAGCGCGACGGCAGCGCCGGTGATCATCGCGATTGCGGCTGGTCGGATTCGATTGCGCACCTGCGCACGTCCTTTCGTGTGTGAGTGCCCACGTCCCCGATGGTGACGCGGCGCAATGCCCGGGCGGCGGTCCGGACGACGAGGGTGAGGAAGAACAGGATCACCGCGGTGGTCGCGATGGTGGCGCCGGCCGCGGTGGCGGCGTGCCACGAGACCAGCAGGCCGATCACCGTCGACGCCGAGCCGAATACGAACGCCACCCCCATGGCGGCCGGTACCCGACGCACGATCAGCAGCGCACTGGCCGACGGCGCGACGAGCATCCCGAAGGCCAGCAGGGTGCCGACGACACTGAAGGCGCCGGCCATGGCAACCGCAAGCGTGAGCACCATCATCAGATTGGTGGTCACCGGCCGTAGCCCGAGGGTGCGCGCCTTGCGCTCGTCGAACGTCACCGCCAGGAACGCCCGATAGAACGCCGTGGTGACGAGCGCAACCATCGCGACGAGCGCCAGGAGCCGGATGATGTCGCCGGTGGTGATGGCGAGGACGTCGCCGAACAGGAATGCGGTGAGATCCGTTGCGAACGACGAGGAGTAGGACACGATGATGACACCGATCCCCAGCAGTCCGACGAACAGCAGGCCGATCGAGGTGTCCCTGCCGAAATCCTGATGGGTTCGCATGGCCTCGACCCCGAGGACCATGACCACCGCGCTCGCCGCGGCGCCGATGACGAGGTCGATGCCGAACAGGGAGGCGATCGCGACGCCGGGGAGCATGGCGTGTCCCATGGCCTCACCCAGAAATGTCAGCCCGCGGGCGATCACCCAGACGCCGACCAGTGCGCACAGTGCCGACAGGGCGATGCCGCCCCAGAGTGCTCGCTGGACGAAGGCGACACCCAGTGGTTCGAAAAGTCCGACAAGCACGGCATAATGCTATCGGTTGTCATTTGCGGTAAAGAATGGGGGTGTGTGCGGTGTCGGGCTTCGACGTTCGTGGATTGGGTTTCGGCTACGGCGCCACGGCGATCTTCGACGGCTTCGATGCCGACGTCCCCGCGGGCCGCGTGACCGCCCTCGTGGGTGGCAACGGATCGGGAAAGAGCACGCTGCTCAACATCTTTGCCGGCATCCTGCGGCCGGACGCCGGGGAGATTCGACCACGTCCGCAGCGCCCGGCCATGCTGGCCCAACGCACCGAGCACATCGACGGGCTTCCGTTGACGGTCCGGGATTGCGTGCGCATCGGTCGCTACGCGCAGGTCCCGTTCTGGCGTCCGCTCGGTGCGCGGAACCGTCGGGCCGCCGACGAGATGATCGAACGTGTCGGCATGATCGACCACCGGAACGCGCGGTTGCGCGACCTCTCCGGCGGGCAGCGGCAACGGATGATGATCGCGCAGACGATGGTGCAGCAGGCCGACCTCTACCTCCTCGACGAACCGTCGGCTGCTCTCGACACGGCGGGTAAGCAGGTGCTGTTCACGCTGCTGCGAGAGAAGGCTGAGCAGGGGAAGGCCATCCTGATCGCCACCCACGACGATGACGAGGTCGACTTCTGTGATCGGGTGATCGACCTGGGCCGGCCGACGGGCGGGTGACAGTACAGACTTCCCTGAATACAGAATCGGGTGTACCGTCACGGGCATGGAGACTGTGGTCGCGGCCCGGGACGCCTTGACGAGATTCGGTTACGCCCTGTCGGATTCGACGCGCACCCAGGTTCTGCTGCGGCTGCGCAGCGGCGGCGCCTATCCGTCGGAGCTGGCCGACTCGATCGGCGTCACCCGGCAATCACTGTCCAATCACCTGAGCTGCCTGCGTGGATGTGGGTTGGTCGTCGCGGTGCCCGAGGGTCGCCGGACGCGCTACGAACTGGCCGACCAGCGCATCGCGCACGCCCTCGACGACCTGCTCGGACTGGTGTTGGCGGTCGATCCGGCGTGCTGTGCACGTTCGGCGGACGAAGGGTGCTGCTGATGGCCTCAGAACTGGGCATGCCCGCCATCGGTGCGTCGACGGACCGCGACGAACGACGAGAACTGTTGCAGCGCCGCATCCGGTGGTTCGTCGCCGCGACGATCACCTACAACGTGATCGAGGCGGTCATCGCTCTCGGCGCGGGGACGCGGGCATCCTCGGGCGCGTTGATCGGGTTCGGGCTGGATTCGGTGATCGAGGTGTCCTCGGCGGCCGCGGTGGCCTGGCAGTTCGCCGGGAAGGACCCGCAGCATCGGGAGAAGATCACCCTACGCATCATCGCGTACTCCTTCTTCGCGCTCGCCCTCTACGTCAGCGTCGACGCGACCCTGTCGCTGGTGGGTGTCGGCAGCGACGCGCGGCCGTCGACGGTCGGGATCGCCGTGGCCGCAGCCAGTCTCGTCATCATGCCGGTGCTGTCGTGGGCGCAGCGTCGAGCCGGGCGGGAACTGGGCTCCCTCACCGCGGTGGCCGATTCGAAACAGACCCTGCTGTGCACCTACCTCTCCGCGGTACTCCTGGTCGGGCTGGTTCTCAATGCGGCGCTGGGCTGGTCGTGGGCCGATCCGATCGCGGCCCTGGTCATCGCGGCGATCGCCCTGCGTGAAGGTGTCAACGCGTGGAAGGGGGATGCGTGCTGCGCGCCGTCGGTCGGAGCACATGCCTCCGCCACCGCCCACGATTGCGACTGCTGTGATGACTGAGTGGTCAACGCGGGCATGAATGCGGTTGTCGCGGATCAGCTTTTCGGTGCTGATTTCGTGACCGAAACCGCGGCGTGCGCCTGCTGACCGTGCCCGACGACGCCCTTGTCGTCCAGCGCCGCGGCGGTCGCGCGCACCCGATTGTTGCTCAGCCACACGATCAGCCAGACGGCGCACACGATGGTGACGATCAGGAAGCTCGGGGGAGCGTTGAACATCGCCGCGAGCATCAGACCCGCCCAGACCGACGCGACGGACAGGACGGTCGAGCCGATCATCGCGCGCAACGGGCGGGGCGTGAGCATGATCGCCGTCGCCGCCGGCGTGACGACCAGGGCGAACAGCAACAGCGTGCCCACCGCCTGGACGGCCATGGTCACGGTCAGACCCAACAGGGCCATGAAGACGATCGACAGCGCGCGGATCGGGACGCCCTTGGCCTCGGCGACACCGGGATTGACCGATGTGTAGAGCAGCGGCCGGTAGATGAATCCCATGCACAGGGCCAGAAACACCAACAGTCCGGCGAACACGAGGAGTTGATCGTGGGTGATGGCCAGCAGGTTGCCGAACAGGACGTTGGTCATCGTCGAAGAGTTCTTGGTGGCCAGTGAATTGAAGAACAATCCCAGGCCCGTCGCGAACGACAACACGGTGCCGGTCACCACCTCGCGTTCGCCGGCCTTCTTGCCGAGGAACCCGATGACCAGTGCGCCACCCACGCAGAAGACGCCGAGGCCGAGGGTGACCGGAACCCCGATCAGTACCGCCCCCGTCGCGCCGGGGAGGCCGATGTGCGCCAGCGCATGTGCGGCGAAGGCGGTGTTACGGACCACCACGAAGTAGCCGATCAGGCCGGCGGCCAGAGCCGCCAGCGTGCCACCGATGAGGGCATTCTGCATGAACGACGTGGTGAAGATGGTCCACCAATTGGATTGATACCCGATCGCGTACGCCGTCATGGGATCACGCGCTCCTGGTGTAGAGCTCGCCCTGCGGCGTGCGGAGAACCTGAATCCGGGTGCCGTACAGGTGGGTCAGCAATGCCTCGTCGATCACCTCGCCGGTCGCCGCATAGTGCGCGTGGCCGTCCAGGAGATAGATGGCACCGGTGAGGAACGGCAGGAACGGATTGAGGTCGTGTGCCACCACCACGATGGTCATCGAGTACTCGACCTGCAGTCGATGGAGCAGGTCGACGATCTCGTGCTGGCTGCGCAGATCCAACGAGGCGAGTGGCTCGTCGAGAATGAGCATCGTGGGGTGGCCGACCAGTGCTTCGGCGATGGCCACCCGCTGTCGCTGACCGCCGGAAAGGGTCGCCAGGCGACGGTCGGCGAACTCCTCGGCGTTGACCGCCGCCAGTGCCTCCGACACGCGGCGTCGATCCGCCGCAGACGTGCGACTGAACGCCCACCGGGTGCCGTTGAGGCCCAGGAGAACCGCATCCCGGGCCCGGATCGCGCCGCCGGATTCCTCGGCGTAGTGCTGGGGGACGTATCCGATCCGATCGCGGTCCTCACCGGGAGGGCGACCGAACACCCTGATCGTGCCCCGCGCGGGAATCAGCCCCAGGATCATGTTCAACAGGGTGGTCTTGCCGGAGCCGTTGGTTCCGATCACCGCGTAGATCCCGTCGGCGGGCACCGAGAAGGTGCCCTGGGACCAGATCACCCGGCCCCCACGAACCGCACTGACGTCGTCAAACGTCAGTGCGGGTGGAGTCGTCGGGTCAGGACTGGACACCGAGTGCCTTGGCCAGCGACGTCAGTTGGTCGACCTGCCAGGACTCGAAGGAGTTCTGGCCCGGCGGCACCGTCTCGGTCACCTCGACCACCGGAACCCCGGCACTCTCGGCGGCGGCCCGGATCTGCTCGGGGGTCGATCCCTCGGTCTGGGTGTTGTAGATCAGCACGTCGACCTGACGATCGGACAGGGTCTTGATGAACGCCGCGAGGTCGGCCGGGGACGGATCGCTCTCGTTGGCCGCGGCGGCGGCGAACCCGGCCGGGGTCTTGTCCACCAGCCTCACCGCTTGCGCCATGTAGTCGAACACGCCCTCGGTGGCGGCAAAGGTCTTGCCCGATGCGCCGGCCTTGATCTTGGCGATCAGATCGTTGTACTCCGACAGCGAATCGGTGAACGTCGAACGCTGCGTGGCGAAGTAGGCCTGTGCGTCCGGGCTGATCTTCGACAGTCCTTCCGTGACGGCGTCGGCGACCTTGGTGACCGCGGTCGGGCTGTACCAGAGGTGCGGGTTGGCGCCGTCGGCGGTGCCGGTGACCTGCGCGGCGTTCACCACCGGGGCATCGGGTGCCGATGCCGCGGCCAGCTTCGACGCCCACACGTCGTAGTCGGCGCCGTTGACGACGACCATCTGCGCATCGGTGAAGGCGGCGCCGTCGGCCGGACTGGGTTCGTAGTCGTGGGGATCGACCGAGCTGCTGGCCACGATCGTCTTCACGTCGGCGCACTTACCGCCGAGTTCGGAGACGATGTCACCCCACTGGTCGACGCTGACCACCACGTTCACCGGGGTGGTCGGGCATGCGGGGGCGTTGGCGGCGGGTCCGGAACTGCTCGACGACGCGGTATCGGAGTCCGAACTGCATGCGGCCAGTCCGAGTGGGACCAGAAGGGCCGCGGCCGCGACGAGTCCCAGCCGCCTGGAGAAGAAGGTCATAGCCGGTAATGATAACCGGTGCCAGCAAGGCGGGTGCGGTCACCCGGGCGGTTCGTCGTCCGGATGGCGATCACGGCCCGGTCGTCGTGGCGATCATGCTTGGCCCATCCCTCGAACCGATCACGCCGCGGTACCCGGCTATCGCAGCGCTGCCGCGATGGCCGGGTACGCGATCTCCCCGGTGCCCGGCTCACAGCGTCCCGGAACATCTTGAATCTCCCCGACGAAAGACAGTGCGGCGCGGGTTGATTCGATCAGATTCCGCTCGCCGATCTGTGCGTGATACAGATCCAGGTTCATCCGGAGGTGGGGCCAATCCACCTCGCGCACCAGCACCATGGTGTCCGCGGCGCGCGCGAATGGCACACCCGGATGATCGACGGCGAGATTGAGGTTCTCCAGCGTGAACACCCGGTCGTGGCGTTCGCCGATCTCGGCGAGCCGACTCGGCGTGGCGACGGCGGTCCGCCACAGCTCGTCCGTCACGACCTCCACCGGGTCGACCGGTAGCCCACACGAGCCCCCGAGGGCTCATTTGTTATAATGTCCGGACAATTTATCCGGAGAGGTGAGCATATGCGTTTGGGTCTAGTCGGTTACGGGGCGGGTGGACGGATCTTCCACGCCCCCTACATCTGCGCGGTGCCGGAGATCGAGCTGGTCGGAGTCGTCACCCGCAATGCCGACCGTCGCACCGAGGTTGCTCGTGACCTTCCGGGCACGCCTGTGTTCGACTCGCTGTCGGATCTGATCGACGCCGGCGTCGACGCGGTGACCCTCACGACACCGCCCCAGACGCGACGTGAGCTGGTGCTCGAGGCGGTGGCACGTGGCGTGCACGTCGTCGCCGACAAGCCATTCGCGCCGGATGCCGCGGGTGGACGGGAGCTGGCGCAGGCTGCGTCGAAAGCCGGTGTGCTGCTGAGTGTGTTCCACAACCGCCGGTTCGACGCGGACTTCGCGACCGTCTCCGGTGTGGTCGGTGAACTCGGTGAGTTGTGGCGGGTCGAATCGCGCTATGACCTCGACGAGCCCGGCGGCCTCGACGCCGGTCCGACCGGTGGGCTGCTGCGTGATCTCGGTGCGCATCTCGTCGATCAGATGCTGGTGCTGCTCGGTCCGGTGGCGGCGGTGTCGGCGCACCTGGACTGGATCGACCTCGAGGCCGGCCGTACCGACGTCGGTTTCAGCGTCTCGATGCGGCACCGCAGCGGGGTGTTCTCGACGGTCACCGCGAGCAAACTCAATCACATCGCCGCTCGGCAATGGCGGCTCTACGGTTCGCGCGGTTCCTACGTCAGCGACGGCACCGATGCGCAGACCGAGCAGATCCTCGCCGGCCGACGCCCGGCGGACGATCTGGCGACTTGGGGCTTCGAGCGTCCCGATCGCCTCGGCGTCCTGCATACCGGCGTCGGCGCCGTCACCGTCCCGTCCGCGCAGGGTCGCGCCGACGAGTTCTATCGGCGCTTCGCCGCGGCCGTCGATCACGGTGCACCGCAACCGGTCCCGGCTGCCGAGGGGATCGCGGTGCTCAAGGTGCTCGACGCTGCGCGGCGAAGCGACACCGAGGGCACCACGATCCACCTCTGAACTCAGGCCGCGACGCCCGGCGCGGCGATCCGTGCGGCGAGCCGGGCGTCGTGGTGTGCCTCGAGATGTTCTTCGAGCTTCTCCAGCGACACTCCCTTGGTCTCCGGCACCGAGCGGTAGACGAACACCAGGGACGCGATGTTGACGAGCACGAACAGTCCGAAGGTTCCGGTCGATCCCAGTGCCGAGTTGAGCACCGGGAACAGGAACGAGATCAGTGCGTTGGTGCACCAGAGCACGAAAACCGCGATGCCCATGGCAAATCCGCGCACGCTCAGCGGGAAGATCTCCGAGAGCAATAGCCAGACGCAGGTGCCGATGAACATCTGGACGAAGCCGACGAACAACACCATGGCGGCGAGGATGAGATAGCTGCGTGAGGTGGATTGCGGCAGTAGGAATGCCAGAGCGAGGGCGGCCTGCGAAAGTGCGACGCCGGCGAATCCGATCAAGAGCATGGTTCGGCGTCCGAGGTAGCCGAGCAGGATGATCCCGATGATCGTGGTGACCACGGAGGTGACGCCGACCGCGATGGTGGCCACCAGCGCGGCGCTCACCCCGAGGCCGCTCTGCTCCAAGATTGTTGGAGCGTAATAGTTCACGGTGTTGATGCCGGTCGCCTGCTGGATGATCGCGAGGCCGCAGCCGATCAGCACGATGCGGCGAATCCACGGGACGTCGCGCAACACCGATAGCGGTGTCCGGGATGACCCGGTCATGTGCTCGGTGTGATCGACGATCATGGCGTACTCGGCGTCGGCCTCGGCGGGAGTCCGCGACAGTCCCAGGACGGTGCGCGACTCGTCATAGCGACCCTTGAGGGCGTACCACCGCGGCGAATCCGGCAGCACCGTCATGCCGACGAGCAGGGCGATTGCGGGGACCGAGGCGACGGCGAGCATGATGCGCCAGACGTGCGGGTCGGTGACGATCTGGTCGAGCAGTGCGTTGATGGCGAACGCCAGCATCTGGCCGGTGACGATCATCAGCTCGTTGATGGTGACCATGCGTCCGCGTCGTTCGGCCGGTGCCATCTCGGCGAGGTAGAGCGGGCAGGTCACCGCCGCGGCGCCGACGCCGAGGCCGAGGACGATGCGTGCGATGACCATGATCGGCACGTTGGGTGCCAGGGCGCAGCCGAGGGCCCCGACGAGAAAGATCACGCCGCAGGTCAGGAGCATGCGTTTGCGGCCGATGCGGTCGGCGACGCGTCCGCCGAAGAGGGCGCCGAAGGCGGCGCCGGGGAACAGGAGTGCACTGACGACGGTGGCCTCGGTGAAGGGCGTCAGGTGCAGGTCGTCCTTCATGTAGAGCAGTGCGCCGGAGATGACGCCGGTGTCGTAGCCGAACAGCAGACCACCCAGGGTGGCGATGACGGTCAGCTTGGTGAGAAATCGCCCATTGGAGGCGGTGGAAGTCGCACTGGACATGAGAACCTCGATTACCTTGATGACTAACGCGCGTTACTAATGCGAGTGAGGTCTACTATGTCCTGACATGGATAGTGTGTCAAGGGTCACTCTGAAAGGGGTGCGGTGATGACCGCCAACGGTGATACCCGGCGGCGCCGGACGACGATGGCCGACGTGGCCGCACATGCGGGTGTCTCGCGCACGTTGGTGTCGTTCATCCTCGACGGCAAACCCGGTGCCAGCGAGTCGACGCGGCAGCGCGTGCTCGCGGCCGCGGAGGAACTGGACTACCGCCCGGACTCGGCGGCGCGGATGCTCGCCCGCGGACGCAGCCGCACGCTGGGTGTGGTGATCGACGTGGCCCAACTCTTCGAGGCCGAACTCGTCGCCGACATCTACCCGGCAGCCGAGGCCCTCGGCTATGACGTATTGCTTTCGGCGAGCCTTCCGGGGCGCGCCGAGGATGTGGCCGGCGCCGCCCTGCTCGACCACCGGTGCGGAGCATTGATCCTGCTCGGGCCGTCGCTGGGGGCCGAACGCATCGAGGAGATGGCCGGACGCGCGCCGACGGTGGTCGTGGGCCGCTGCCTACCGCCGGCGCTGCTCGCCGGAACGCTGGCCGCGTCGCGCACCGACGACGCCGTGGGAATGCGATTGGCGGTCGACTACCTCGCCGACCTGGGTCATCGCGACATCGTGCATGTCGACGGCGGCGGGGAGCCGGGTTCCGCGGAACGCCGAGAGGGCTATCGCGTGGCGATGGTCGATCGTGGTCTCGGTGATCGGGTGGCGGTCGTCGCGGGAGCGCATGACGAGCGGGCCGGTGCGCATGCCGCGCGAGAAATACTGGCGCGCAATGCCTTGCCCACCGCCGTCATCGCCGGCAACGATCGATGTGCGCTCGGCATCCTCGATGTCTTCACACGCGAGGGTGTGGATGTGCCGGGCGAGGTGTCACTCGTGGGATACGACGACAGCAAATTGTCGGACAACCCGCGCATCGACCTCACCACCATCCACCAGGATGCACCGGCGCTGGCCCGAGAAGCGGTGCGGCTGGCCACGGGCATGGTGGAGGGTGCGGCCATCGACGTCCATGACGTCGTGCTGCAGCCGTCGCTGAAGGTGCGTGGTACGACGGCGGGTCCGCGGTGAGACACTGTCGACATGGCGGACGAACTCATCGAGCGATTGGACCATCTGGTACTCACTGTTGCCGACATCGATGCGTCGATCCGCTTCTACACCGAGGTGCTCGGGATGAGCGAGGAGACCTTCGGTGAGAACCGAAAAGCGTTGCGGTTCGGCACGAGCAAGATCAATTTGCACCTCGCCGGCCACGAGTTGCAGCCGGCCGCACGAACGCCCACGCCCGGAAGCGCGGATCTGTGTTTCGTGATCCGTCGGGATCTCGATGACGTGCTGCGCGCGTTGACCGACAAGGGCGTCGCGATCGAGGAGGGGCCGGTGGAGCGGACCGGGGCGCTGGGGCCCATCCGCAGCATCTACCTTCGGGACCCGGACGGCAACCTGATCGAACTGTCCACCTACGTATGAGCGACAGCCCGGGTGCGCTTACCTCTCGGTTGCGCACCCGGGCTGTCGTCGTCGAGAGTTGCCGGATCTCAGCCGTTCTGCGGGAAGCCCAGATTCAGACCACCGTGACTCGGATCGAGCCATCGGCTGGTGATGGCCTTGGCGCGGGTGAAGAAGTTGACGCCCTCGGTGCCGTGGGCGTGGGTGTCGCCGAACAGCGAGGCCTTCCAACCGCCGAAGCTGTAGTACGCCATGGGCACCGGGATCGGGACGTTGATGCCGACCATGCCGACCTCGACCTCGTTCTGGAACCGCCGTGCCGCGCCACCGTCGTTGGTGAAGATCGCGGTGCCGTTGCCGTAGGGATTGGAGTTGATGAGTTCGAGTGCCTCGTCGTAGCTTTCGACGCGCACGACCGACAGGACGGGGCCGAAGATCTCGTCGGTGTAGATGGACATGTCGGTGGTGACGTTGTCGAACAGGGTCGGGCCGAGCCAGAAACCGTCCTTGCCGCCATCGGCCTCAACACCACGCCCGTCGAGAACGACTGTGGCCCCGGACTTCTCGCCGGCGTCGACGTAGGAGGCGACCTTGTCGCGGTGCGCGGCGGTGACCAGCGGTCCCATATCGGAGTTCTTGGTGCCGTCACCGGTGCGGATGGTCTGTGCGCGTTCGGTGATCTTGGCGACGAGATCGTCGGCGACATCGCCGACGGCCACGGCCACGCTGATGGCCATGCATCGCTCACCGGCCGAACCGAATCCGGCGTTGACCATGGCGTCGGCGGCCAGGTCGAGGTCGGCGTCGGGCAGGATGATGGCGTGGTTCTTGGCCCCGCCCAGCGCCTGCACGCGCTTGCCGGCGGCGGTGCCGGTGGCGTAGACGTACTGCGCGATCGGGGTGGATCCGACAAAGCTGATCGACTTGATGCTCGGGTTGGTCAGCAGCTCGTCGACGGCGGTCTTGTCGCCCTGCAGGACATTGAAGACGCCGGCAGGCAGGCCGGCCTCCTTCCACAGTTCGGCCAGCCAGATCGCGGCGGTCGGGTCCTTCTCCGACGGCTTGAGGACGACAGAGTTGCCGGCCGCAATCGCGATGGGGAAGAACCACATCGGCACCATGGCGGGAAAGTTGAAGGGTGAGATGATGCCGACCGGGCCGAGCGGCTGACGGATGTTGAAGACGTCGACCTTGGTGGAGGCGTTCTCGGTGAACCCGCCCTTGAGAAGATGCGGAATGCCGCAGGCGAATTCGGCGACCTCCTGGCCACGGGAGATCTCGCCGAGGGCGTCGGAGAGTACCTTGCCGTGTTCGGCGGTGATGATCTCGGCCAGCTCGCCCTTGCGCTCGTTGAGCAGCTCGCGGAACCGGAAGAGGATCGCGGTGCGCTTGGTCAGGCTGGTGTCGCGCCACGCGGGGAATGCCGCTGCGGCAGCATCGATCACGGCGCGGGCGTCCTCGACGTTGGCCAGGGCGACCTCGCCGGTGACGGCACCGGTCGCGGGGTTGGTGACCGGCGCGGTGTTGCTCGACGTGCCGGGGAAGGCCTTGTTGTTGACCCAGTGGGAGATGGTGGTGGGCATGGTAGGTGCTCCTGGGATGTGTTGTCGTTGGGTTGGTCTCGATATGCCTCGGGCTCGCTGCGCTCGCTCGTGGCTACCCGACCAGCGGGGAAGGGAAGGAGTGGGGTGGGCGTGGTGGTGACTCAGCTGCTGAACTTGGTGACGTAATCGGTCATGGTCTTGAGCTGGTAGCGCGAGACCTCGTCGGCGTTCTCGTTCTCGGCGAACACGCTCGACACCATGACGGTATCGTCGCGGTCGTAGAAGCCGATCTCGCCGAGTGTGCCGAAGAACTCGTCCCAATTGACGTCACCGTCACCGATCTTCAGGTGCTGGTGGACGCGGACCGCGTTGCCCGGCGGGTTGGTGATGTACCGAAGACCATGGGACGCATGGTGATCCATGGTGTCGGCGACGTGCACGAGACGCAGCATGTCGCCGGCGGTCGTCATGATCTCACGCATGTTGCCGCCCATGTGGAACGAATGGCAGGCCACGTAGACCAGGCCGAAGTTCTTCGAATTGATCCCGCGGATCATCCGGATCGCGGCGAGACCGTCCTCGACGAAATCGTCTGGGTGCGGATCGATCCGGACGTCGATTCCCTCACGTTCGATGATGGGGACGAGTTCCTCCATCGACCGGTAGAAGGCCCGTTCGGATTCCTCCGGCTTCTCCGGGCGACCGGAGAATTCGGTGTTCATCACGTTCACACCGAGATCGACGGTGATCTGGATGGCGCGCTTCCAATAGCGCACCGCCGCCTCGCGGGCGTCCTCGTCGGGGCCCGACCACCGCAGCACCGGCAGCACCGAGGCGATACCGACGCCGGCATCCTTGCACGCCCTGCGGAACCTGGCAACGAGGTCGTCGTCGGCCTTGGGGTGATTGAAGAACGGGATCATGTCCACGTGCGGGGTCAACTGCAGATACTCGTAGCCGAGATCGGCGACGACGCGGGGGAGTTCGAGCAGCGAATAATCGTGATGATACGGGGTGGGATCGAGTGCGACCTTCATCGTCATGCTCCTTCGATCGAATTGCGCGACACCATGTCCACGGTGACTACCTCACCGGTCTCGAGGGCCTGCACACCGGCCGCACACACTGCGGCAGCGGCGTAGCCGTCCCACGCACCCGGGCCGTCGACGTTGGTCCCGGCCTTGACCGCGTTGACCCATCGTTGGATCTCCGCGTCATAGGCGGCACCGAAACGTTCGACGAACGACGGCGTGATGTCGCCTCCCCAGATCCCGGCCACCTTCCGGCCGTCCCCGGATACCGCGACACCGGGATTGCGTTGCTTGCGGATCACCCCGCCCTGGTCGAGACCGATGAAGGCCGAACCGAATTCGCCGACGACCTCGGTGCGCACCTCGTAGGCTACACCGGTCGTGACGAAGCACTCGACGTCGATGTGCCGACCCGATTCGGTGGTGAAGATCGCGATCTGCGGATCCTTGAGGCCCTGGGGTGCCGAGGGATTCGAGCCCGGGGCGTTGATCTGCACCGAGGCGATCTCCTCGTCGAAGAGGAAGCGGGTGACGTCCACCTCGTGCACGATCGAATCCTTGACGATCATCGCCGAGTCGAAGCTCGGCGGCACCGCGGGATTGCGGTGCACGCAGTGGGCGACGAGGAGCTGACCGAAGGTGCCGGCGTCGATGAGGTCCTTCAGTTGCGCGTACTCGGCGTCGAATCGGCGCATGAAGCCGACCTGGATCAGCTTGCGGCCCAGCTCTGCTTCGCGCTTGACGATCTCCAGCGAGGTCGCCACATCGGTGGTCAGCGGCTTCTCGCACATCACCGGCTTGCCGGCCTCGAGGCACGCCAGCAGCTGCTTCTCATGGGTGGGGCCGGGGGTGGCCAGGATGACAGCGTCGACATCCGCGTCGGCGATCGCATCGAGCGGGTCGTTGATCACCCGGCACCCGGGAATGGTGGCCGCGAGTTCCTCGGCCTTCTCCGGGAAGTAGTCGTTGAGGACGGTGACGGTGGCGCCCTTGATGCGGTCGGTGATGCGGGCGACATGATCGGCACCCATCATGCCAACGCCCAGGACTGCGATACGCAGGTCGGTCATGGTGTTCTCCGTGAAATGTGGTGTCGGACTGAATGACTATCGGAACGCGACGGCCGGCACCCCGCACGAACCCAGGTACTTCTGGGTGCGCTGGGCGATCGGCAGCGGAGCGTCGGGTGAGCACGGGTACATGTCCTGCTCGACGATGCCGAAGATGTCGATGTCGAGGTCGGCCACGGCCTCGAGCAGCGGCGGCATCTCCGGGATGCCCATCGGCGGTTCGGTCATGGCGCCGAGTTTGACGGCCTCACCGAAGGGCAGGTCGTCGGCGGAGACCTTCGCGCGGACCTCCTCGTTGACCTGCTTGAGGTGCAGATACCCGATGCGTTCGGGATGCTTGCGGATGATGGCGATGTTGTCGCCTCCGCAGTAGCTGACGTGGCCGGTGTCCAGGCACAGGTTCACGAACTCGCCGTCGGTGTTCTCCAGGAACCGGTAGATGTTCGCCTCGGTGTCCACGTGCGAGTCGGCATGCGGATGGTATTGCGCACGGACACCGTACTTCTCGAACATCGCCTTGCCGAGCTCATTCATGCCGTTGGTCTTCTTGCGCCACTGCTCGTCGGTGAGGTCACGGTCCTCGAGGACCGCACCGGTGGCGGGATCACGCCACATCTCCGGGATCACCACGACGTGCTTACCGCCGACGGCCGCGGTCAGCTTGGCCACATCCTCGATCTGGCTCCACACCGCATCCCATGAGTCGTCCTGATGCAGATGTTCGAAAACCGTTCCGGCCGAGAGCTTCAGAGCGCGCGCTCCGAGTTCGGTGAGCAGCTGATCCGGGTCGGTCGGCAGGTATCCGAAGGGGCCCAACTCGATCCACTCGTAGCCGGACGCGGCGACCTCGTCGAGGAATCGGGTGTAGGGGGTCTGCTGCGGATCGTCGGGAAACCAGACTCCCCACGAGTCGGGGGCTGAACCCACGAGAATCTTCGACATCACTGAGCTCCGTTGATCAGAGTGGGGTTGGTCTGACCGGTGTCGATCTGAGTGGGGGTGTTCTGGGTGTTGGTGGGGGACAGGTACGGTCGCTGGACTGCCTTCCACTGTTCGTAGACGCCGTAGGCCTGCTGGGTGGAGTCCAGCGTGGAGACCTCCGATACCGGTACATCCCACCAGGATTCACTGTCGGGGGCCCCGATCAGCGGATCGGTCTCGACGTGGATGACGGTGGTGCGCTCGGCTGCCTTGGCCGCCTTGATGGCATCGGTGAACTCCGCGGCGGTGGTGGCACGGATGACGTCGGCGCCCAGCGATGCGGCGTTGGCTGCGAGGTCGATCGGCAACG
Source organism: Gordonia oleivorans (assembly GCF_040044975.1). Lineage (NCBI taxonomy): Bacteria > Bacillati > Actinomycetota > Actinomycetes > Mycobacteriales > Gordoniaceae > Gordonia > Gordonia oleivorans. The sequence continues at coordinate 237,945 of NZ_JBDZDI010000004.1, read as the reverse complement.
TCGAGCCGTCGAGTCGTCCGGAGTCGCCGCGGTAACGGTAGTCGGTGCCGAATCGCTGGGACCCCAACGATTCCGACAGCGATCCGATGGAGGCGAAGCCGTGGTTCTGGACCAGCACGACGATGACCTTCAGATTCTCCTGGACCGCGGTGACCAACTCGGTTGCCATCATCAGATAGGAGCCGTCGCCGACCATCACGAAGACATCGCGGTCCGGGCTGGCCATCTTGACCCCGAGTCCGCCGGCCACCTCGTATCCCATGCAGGAGTATCCGTATTCGACGTGATAGCCCTTGGAATCGCGAGTGCGCCAGAGTTTATGCAGGTCGCCGGGCATGGAGCCGGCGGCGCACACCACCACGTCGCGGGGATCGGAGGTCTCGTTGACCAGCCCGATCACCGAACCCTGGGTGAGGGCCTCCTCGCCGGTGGCGATGTTCACACCGGTGGTCGTCGGCGAATATGCCTGCTCGACAATGCGATCCCACTCGGCGGCGAGCTCAGCGACCCGTGCACGATACGCCGGGTCGACACTGTGGCCGTCGAGCAACGCATCGAGCGCCTCGATCGACTCACGGGCGTCGGCGACGACGCTGTAGCCGGAGTGCTTCACCGAATCCAGGGAGGCAACGTTGATGTTGACGAACCGCACGCCCGCACCGGTGAATGCGGTACGCGACGCGGTGGTGAAATCGCTGTAGCGCGTGCCGATCCCGATCACGACGTCGGCGTCGGCGGCCAGGGCGTTGGCGGCGGTGGTGCCGGTGGAACCGATGGCACCCACCGACTGCGGGTGGTCATAAGGCAGTGAGCCCTTGCCTGCCTGACTCTGTCCCACGGGAATGCCGGTGCGCGTGCAGAATTCGGCCAGGGCCTCGGTGGCTCCGGAGTAGATCACGCCACCGCCGGCGACGATCAGCGGTCGCTTCGCGGAGCGGATGATCTCGGCGGCCTCGGCGATGACGCGCTTCTCCGGGAGCGGGCGGGCGATGTGCCAGGTGCGTTCGGCGAACAGTGATTCCGGGAAGTCGAAGGCCTCGGCCTGCACATCCTGCGGGATGGCGACGGTCGCCGCCCCGGTCTCCACCGGGTCGGTGAGCACCCGCATCGCACCGAGTAGGGCGCCGGGCAGTTGTTCGGGACGCCAGACGCGGTCGAAGTAGCGCGACACCGGCTTGAAGGCGTCGTTGACGGTGACATCGCCCGACGACGGGAGCTCGAGTTCCTGCAGCACCGGGGAGGTGGCGCGGGTGGCGAAGGTGTCGGCGGGCAACAACAGCACCGGAATGCGGTTGATGGTCGCCAGCGCGGCACCGGTGAGCATGTTGGTGGCGCCGGGGCCGACCGAGGCGGTCACGGCCCACGCCTGCAGCCGATCCTTCATCCGGGCATAACCCACCGCGGAATGCACCATGGCCTGCTCATTGCGGCCGAGCACATACTTCAGGGAGGGCTCCGCGCCTGAGTTGACGTCGTCGACCTCCTGCTGCAACAGCGCCTGCCCCAGTCCGGCGACATTGCCGTGGCCGAAGATGCCGAAGCAGCCGGCGAAGAACTTCGACCGCTGCCCGTCACGTTCGACGTACTGGTTGGCCAGGAACCGCACGGTGGCCTGCGCGACGGTCAGGCGGATGGTCGGTTCACCGTGTGCGGTACGGACGCCGGTCACGCCGCCGGCGCGTCCCTGGTTGATCGGTGCCACGATGGGTCTTCCTTCTCGGTGGGTGATGGTCGGTGATCTCGATACGCCCCTCGTTCCTCGGGGCTACTCGATCAGCGGGTGGTCGGTGTTGGTCGGTGATCTCGATACGCCCCTCGTTCCTCGGGGCTACTCGATCAGCGGGTGGTCGGTGTTGGTCGGTGATCTCGATACGCCCTCGTTCCTCGGGGCTACTCGATCAGCGGGTGGTGGGTTGGGGTGCTACTCGATTGGCGGTGGGGTGGGTGCTACTCGACCAGCGGAAAGGGTAGACGCGGGTCGATCTCCTGGTGCTCCCAGCTGTCCCGCAGCCAAGTGTGTGCGGGATCGTCACAGATCTTCCAGGCGCGCTCCTCGCCCGGTCCGGCCATCACATTGAGGTAGTACATGTGATAGCCGGGCGCGGCGATCGACGGGCCGTGATAGCCGTGGGGCACGAGGACGACGTCACCGCTGCGCACCTCCTCGAGGACCTCGATCGGGCGTTCGGGGGTGCCGTACACGCGGTGATAGCCGAAACCCGCTGTGCCGCTGTTCTCCTGGATCTCGAAGTAGTAGATCTCCTCGAGCTGCGACTCGACCTCGGAGTTCTCGTCGTGCTTGTGTGCGGGATAGCTCGACCAGTTGCCGCCGGGGGTGATGACCTCGCAGGCGATCAGCGAATCGGCCTCGAAGGCATCGGCGGTACCGAAGTTGTGGACCTGCCGGCTGCAGTTCCCCGCGCCACGGAGTTCTACGGGCACAGCGGCTTTCGGGCCGTACCGGAAAGGGAGCGTCGTCGATGCCCGCGCTCCGCACAGGGCGAAGCGGCCACCGTCGGCGCTGGTGACGGAGAACTCGGAGTCGCGGCCGACGTAGGCGAAGTCGCTGGGACCGTCGAAAACGCTTGCCCGGCCCTCGAGTTCGAACTGCCGGCCGTCACACGCGACGACCGCCGATCCGGACAGCGGGATGACGATGATCTCGTCCGGTCCCGACCGCCGCGTCACCGATTCGCCGGCATCCAATTCGACCACCCAGAGCGAGGACTCGGTCCAGCCGGCCGACTCCGGGGTGACATCGACGGCCAATGGGGCCGTCGCACTTCCCGCGGGGATGTAGTACTTGCTGTTCACGCCTGAGACCCTCACTTCACCAGATTGACGGCGGTGTCGACGGCGATGGCCACGTCGTCGTCGGCGGGGTAGAGCAGGGTGCGGCCGACGATGAGCCCCCGGACCGACGGGATGGCCAGTGCGCGTTCCCAACTGGCGTATGTCTCCTCCGGCGCGGTCTGCGGGTCGCCGCCGAGCAGCAGGGTCGGCATGGTGGTGGCGTCCATGACGCGCTCCATCTCGTCGACCACCGGCAGCTTGAGCCAGGTGTAGGCCGAGGTGGAGCCGAGGCCCTGGATGATGTGCATCGACTTGATCACCGCGTCGGCGGTGAGGTCGTTGCGGACCTTGCCCTCGATCCGGTTGGACAGGAACGGTTCCAGCATCGCGATGACGTTGCCGGCGGCGAGCTCATCGACGGCCGCGGCACACGAGGTCATCATGTTCAGGGTGCCGGGGTCGTCGAGGTCGACGCGGCAGAGCATCTTGGCGCCGTTGAGTCCGGCCTCGACGGTCCAGCCCGCGGTGGCGGCGGTCATCCGGTCGTCGAGTTCGAACGAGGCGCCGGCGAGGCCGCCGCGGTTCATCGATGAGAACACCACCTTGCCCTCCAGCGCGCCGAGCAGCAGCAGGTCCTCGAGGATGTCGGACGTGGCCAGCACCCCGTCGACACCGGGATTGGCCAGCGCCGTCCGCAACCGGTCGAGCAGATCGGTGCGGCTGTTCATCGCGGTCTGATTCTTGCCGACCGACAGGGCACCGCGGGCGGGATGGTCGGCGGCGACGATCATCAGGCGGTCGTCGCCGATGACGGTGTCGCGGCGCCGGCGCCGGGCCCACGCCTCGGCGATGACGTGCGGGCGCTGCGCCCGGATCGCGGTGACGTCGGCGTAGTCGGCGCACAGGGGCGCGTCGGCGAGGTAGTCGGTGGGGGCGGGGGTGATCGCGGTGGCGAGTTCAGGCATGGATGTGCTCCTGGGCTGTGGCTGCGAGTGCGGCGACCTCGTCGGCCGTCGGCATGGCGGTGGAACATTCGAGGCGTCCGGCGACGATGGCGCCGGCGGCGTTGGCGTGCAGGAGGATCTTCTCCAGCGGCCAGTCGGCGAGCAGGCCGTGGCACAGCGATCCGCCGAAGCTGTCGCCGGCACCGAGTCCGTTGATCACATCGACGGGGATCGGTGCGACCTCGACCGTTTCATGGCGGGTCTTGCCGAGCACGCCGCGCGGGCCCTGCTTGACGATGGCGAGTTCGACTCCGAGGTCGAGCAGCGCGTCGGCGGCCTTGTGGGGATCGGTTTCACCGACGGCGATCTCGCACTCCTCGCGGTTGCCGACGGCGACGGTCACGTGTCCCAGCGCGCGCTGCACCTGCTCGGTGGCGGCGGCGGGGGTGTCCCAGAACATCGGCCGGTAGTCCAGATCGAGTACGGTGAGCGGCCGGCGGGCGCGACTTTCCCACGCGGCGAAATGTGCACTGCGCGAAGGCTCTTCGGACAGGCCCGTCACCGTCGACCAGTAGAGACGGGCATCGGCCACGGCGTCGGTGTCGATGTCGGCGACCTCGACCTGCAGGTCGGGGGCGGTGGGCTTGCGGTAGAAGTACAGCGGGAAGTCATCCGGCGGGTAGATCTCGCAGAACGTCACCGGCGTGGCATAGGTGTCGTCGACGCCGACGTAACGGTTGTCGACGCCGAGGCGGCTCAGTTCGGCGCGCACGAAGCGGCCGAACGGGTCGTCGCCGACGCCGGAGATCAGGGCCGAGTGATCACCGAGACGGGCCGCGGCGACGGTCACGTTGGCGGCGCTGCCGCCGAGGAACTTGCCGAAGCTGGTGACGTCCTCGAGGCCGACGCCGATCTGCTGCGGATAGATGTCGACGCCGCTGCGTCCGATCGCCAGCACGTCGAAGCGGGCTGATGGGCGGTCTGTGGTCACGAATCGCTCCTGGTCGAAAGTCATGTGCGGTGGGCGGGCCACTCGGGCGGTGCCCCTCCACTGTGCGACAGACCACAACCAAAAGTCAAGACTTTGTCAGGACATTCGAACCTGGCATGATCGGTGGTACGGATCACAACACCCTCATGTGACGAAAGGATGCGTTCCCATGACAGCAACCACGATTCCCGATGCCCAGCCGACGGCCGACGGTTCGGCGGCCACTGCACTACCGGTCGGCATCATCGGATTCGGGTGGATGGGCCGGGCGCATGCCCAAGCGTATGCGCGCCTGCGGCATCACTATCCGCACCTGACCCCGGCGCCCCGGCTGATGACCATCGCCGACGAGGTCGCCGACCGCGCGGCCACCGCCGCCGCACAGTTCGACGCCGGCTTCGTCACCGACTGGCGAGATCTGGTCGCCGACAACTCGATCGCCGCGGTCAGCGTGACCGCGCCCAACTTCCTGCACCGCGAGATCGGTTGCGCCGTCGTCACTGCCGGCAAGCATCTGTGGATCGAGAAGCCGGTGGGACTCTCGTCGGCAGATGCACGTGCCGTCGCCGACGCGGCCCACGCCGCCGGTGTGGCCACCGCCGTCGGATTCAACTACCGCAACGCTCCGGCGGTCGCCGCGGCCCGCGAGATCATCGGCGCCGGTGAGATCGGCGAGATCACCCACGCCCGCTTCCGCCTGTTCAGCGACTACGCCGCCCACCCGGACGGCGCGTTGAGCTGGCGGTTCGCACGTGAGCGCGGCGGCAACGGTGTGCTCGGAGATCTTGCGTCGCACGGCGCCGATCTCATCTGGTATCTCCTCGGCGACATCGACTCCCTGGTGGCCGACACCGCCATCTTCATCGATTCCCGCCCCAAACCCACCGGTGCCACCTCGGGACACCAGTTGGCCACCGGTGGGGAACGTGGGCCGGTGGAGAACGAGGACTACCTGTCCGCGCAACTGCGCATGGCCTCCGGCGCCCGATGCGTCCTCGAGGCGAGCCGTGTCTCGGTCGGGGAGCAGAACTCCTACGGTTTCGAGATCCACGGCACCACCGGCGTCCTGCGGTGGGACTTCCGGCGCATGGGCGAACTCGAGATCGGCCGCAGCGGAACCTCCGGGGTCATCCAGGATCTGCCGACCTCGACGGTATACGTCGGGCCCGGCCACGGCCAGTACGCCGCATTCCAGCCCGGTTCGGCCACCGCGATGGGCTACGACGACCTCAAGGTGATCGAGGCCGCGCGATTCTGCGCGTCGATCATCGGTCCCGACGCCGTCGCGGCCGTCGGTGCCGGTGCCACGATCGACGACGCGGTGCGGGCCGCCGAGGTTCTCGACGCGATGACGGCGTCGGTGGAACACGGCGCGTGGGTGTCACCGGCATCGGTGTCGTCGGTATCGGTGTCGTCGGTATCGGTGTCGCACGACGGGTGACCGGTGTGGGATCCGACGACGTGGCATCGGAGGCGGCGGCCACACCGCACGCGGATTTCCCTCGCGCGCTTGCCCTTCTGGGGGCGGGCGCGATGTTCATGGAGATCCTCGACGCCACCATCGTGGTCACCGCGTTGCCGTCGATGGCCGCCGATCTCGGGGTCGACGCCATCGACGCCACCGGCGTGGTCACCGCCTACCTGATCACACTCGCCGTGCTCATCCCGCTGAGCAGCTGGCTGGCCGACCGCTTCGGGATGCGGCGGGTGTTCCTGACCGCCCTCGTCGTGTTCACCGTGGCATCGCTGGGATGCGCGCTGGCGCCGTCACTTCCGGTGCTCATCGGGATGCGGGTGGCCCAGGCCGCCGGCGGCGCCATGATGGTCCCCGTCGGTCGGCTCGCGGTGTTGCGGGCGGTACACGTCGGTGACGTGGCCCGCGCGATCGCCTACCTCACCTGGCCCGCACTGGTCGCCCCGGTGCTCGCGCCACTGCTCGGCGGGCTGATCGTCGAGCACGCCGACTGGCGGGTGATCTTCGCGATCAACATTCCCATCGGAGTCCTGGGAGTCGTTGCGGCCCTCAGGATTCTGTCGCCCGACGGGCCGCGCGCAGACACGCCGCTCGACGCGATCGGCGCCGCCGGCGCGATCATCGCGATCGGCGCCGCGATGGCGGTCGCCGAAATGCTGACGGCCGCCCCGATCCGGTGGTTGGTAGTCGCGATCGGCGTGATCGTCGCGGCAGTGGTCGGTGCGCTGACCATCCGGCACCTGCGACGCGCTGCCCATCCACTGCTCAATCTCGCTGTCCTGCGCGTGAAGTCGTTCGGTTCGGTGATCGGCTACGGCACCGGTTACCGGATGGCGATCAGTGCCGTGCCGTTCGTGGTGCCGCTCATGCTGCAGTTGCGGCTGGGTTGGTCGCCGGTGACCGCGGGCGCGATGGTCACGGCGCTCTTCGCCGGCAACGTCGTCATCAAACCGGCCACGACCCCGCTGATGCGCCGGTGGGGGATTCGGCAGGTGCTGCTGGCCGTCGCGGTGGCCTCGGCGATCACGTTCGCGGGTCTGGCGTTGATCGGTGAGCAGACCCCGCCGGTGCTCATCGCCATCGGGTTGTTCGTCTCCGGCATGCTGCGCTCGATCGGATTCTCCGCCTACAACACCGTGGCCTTCGCCGACGTCGACGCCACGCAACTCGGCGACGCCAATGCCCTGCACGCCGCCGTGCAGGAGTTGGGGAATGCCTTCGGTGTCGCACTGGCGTCGGTGACCATCGCGCTGGTGGGCGGTGGCGTGGGTGCTCTCCCGGCCGGCGGCTACTCGGTGGTGTTCCTGGCGCTGGCGGTGGTGATGATCATCTGCGGTGTCGGTGCGGCCCGGCTGCCGTCTCGGGTGGGAGCCCACGCCCTGGGCGGGAATTGATCCGAATGTCCGGACAAAGTATTGACATTCGGTTGTGATCGGTATTACATCAGTGGCTAATCCCGACGGAAAGGATCGCGACATGACGCAGAGCGTGTCCCCGGAGTGTGTGTCCCGGGAGCCGGTGCGATCGCCGCTCATCGGGCTGGTCTTCGACGCGTCGAATCCCTTCGAGGCCGACCTCGTCGACGCCGTCTACGCCGCCGCCGACGCGCGTGCCGTCGCCGAATCCGCAGCGGGACAGTCGCACCCGCGCTACCGTATCGCCTCGAGCATCCACGGCCGCGCACGCAACCGGGCCCGCGCGATCGCCGATCTCGTCGACGTCGACTGCGACGCGCTCATCGTCGTCGGCGCCACCCACGACGACGCCCTCGACCTGCCGCTGCCCACCGTCATCATCGGCGAACGGATCGCCGATCTGCCCGCACTGACCATCGGGACCGACGAATGGCAGGGTGCGCACCTGGCCGTTCAGCATCTGATCGATCTGGGGCACAGCGCCATCACGCATATCGGCGGCGGTGACCATCCGTGCGCGGCCGAGCGGCAGCGCGGGTACATCGGGGCGATGACCGCCGCCGGATTGCAGCAGAACTGTCAGATCCTGCGGGGTGATTACACCGAGGAGGCCGGCGCCCGGGTCGCCCGCGAACTCCTCGATCGATTGCCGCGGCCGACCGCGGTGTTCCTCGCCAACGACCGCATGGCCTTCGGCTTCATCGATGTCATGCGAGCCCACGGGGTCTCGGTGCCCGCCGAGATGTCGGTGGTCGGTTACGACGACGGTCATCTGGCCGGCGTCGATGGCGTCGACCTCACCACGATCCGGCAGGACATCGGAGGTCTGGCGGCCGCGGCGATCGATGCGGTCGGTCGAGTGCTGACCGATGATTCCGTCGAACCCGGCGGATGCGGCTTTCTGGGTGACGTGGCACTCGAACCCGAGTTGATCGTTCGGGCGACCACCGCGGCGCCCAAGCGTCGTCGGCGGCCGCCGCGCGAACGCGATGAACCGCGCCTCCGGTGGGGCCTGATGGTCGAGCACCTCGACGACACCGTCATGAACTCCCTCGCCGACCCCGCTCTGGTCAGCGGCTCCATCGAGGTCGTCGCGAGTGCGTCGACCATGAACGCCTGGCAGATCGCCGACCGGCTCGGCATCCTCGCCAGCTACGGGCTGTACGGGGATCTGCTCGACGACCCCGACATCGACGCGGTGCTCATCGCCCTCGATGACGACCTTGCCGACGAGTGGGCGCTCCGCTCCGCGGCGGCCGGCAAGCAGGTACGTCGCATCGTGTCATCCACCGATCGCCCTGTCGCTCTCCCTCAGTTGAAAGGTATTCCGTGACATACTCTCTGCCCGCCGCACGCACACCCGATGCGCGTTCGGCGCCGGTGATGCGCTGGGGGATCCTGGGCCCCGGCTGGATCGCATCCCGATTCGTCGCGGCACTGCACAAGCACACCGATCAGCGGGTGACGGCTGTCGGTTCCCGCTCGGCGGCGCGCGCCGAGGAGTTCGCGCGGCAGTTCGACATTCCCGCGTCGCACGGCGCCTACGCGGACCTGCTCGCCGACCCGAGCGTGGACATCGTCTACGTGTGTACGCCGCACACCGAACATCTGGCGGGTGCCCTGGCGGCGCTCGACGCCGGTAAGCATGTGCTGGTGGAGAAGCCGCTGGGTATCAACGCCGATCAGGCCCGCACCGTCGCCGCGCGATCCGCGGAGACCGGGCTCTTCGCCGGTGAGGCGATGTGGACTCGATTCCTGCCGAAATTCGATGTCCTGCAACAGGTCCTCGACGCCGGAATCCTCGGGGAGATCCGGACCGTGATGGCCGACCACGGCGAGTTCTTCACCGCCGACCACCGCATCTACGATCCGAGCCTGGCCGGCGGGCCGATGCTCGACCTCGGGTCGTACCCGGTCGCCTTCGGACAGTGGGTGCTGGGTCGGCCATCGGAGATCACAGCGCTCGGTACACCCGCGAATGACGTTCTCAACGGTCAGGTCTCGGCGCTACTGCGGTCGACCACAGGCGGGCACGCACTGCTCAACACGACCATCATGTCCGATACCCCGACGACGGCGGCGATCTGCGGCGTCGACGCCGAGGTGATCATCCCCGGACCCTTCTATCAACCGGGACCGTTCGAGATCCGCCTCCGCGACGGCGCGGTGCTCTCCTACGACGAGGAGCACGGCTCACATGAGGACGGGCTGCACTACTCGGCGGTCGACGCCGCGCGCCGAATCGGTCTCGGTGCCAACGAATCCGAGGTCCATCCACTGGCCGACGCGGTGGCTGCACTCGAGACGATGGATGCCATCCGCGCGCAGATCGGCATCGTGTTCCCCGGGGAGGCCGTCGCATGACGGTCCGGGTCGGGATCATCGGAACCGGCATCATGGGTGCCGACCACGCCGAGAACCTGCACCGTAACGTCAGCGGTGCCGCGGTGACCGCGGTCGCCGACGTGAACTCCGACGCCGCGCGCCGGGTGGCCGCCGCGGTCGGGGGAGCGCGGGTGTTCGGCGACGCCACCGCGCTCATCGTCGACGACGCCGTGGATGCCATCGTCATCGCCTCACATGACTCCACCCACGCGGAACTGACCCTGGCGGCTCTCGACGCCGGGAAACCGGTGCTGTGCGAGAAGCCGCTGGCGCCCACCTCGGTGGAATCCCGCGAGGTGTGCGAGGCCGAGATTCGAGGCGGGCAGCGGCTGATCAGCGTCGGATTCATGCGGCGCCACGATCCGTCCTACGTCGATCTTCGTCGGGTCGTGAGGTCCGGGGATCTCGGCGAGATCCTCGTCGCGCACTGCGTCAGCCGCACCGTGTCGGCCGATCCGCGCGGTGACTCGGCGTCGACCATCACGAACGCGGCCATCCACGAACTCGATGTGATGCCGTGGCTGCTCGGCTCCCCGATCGTCGAGGTGAGTTGGCATGCGGGACGGTCGAGCCGCAACGCCGGACGCCGAGTCGACCCGCAGATCATGCTGTTGCGCACCGCATCCGACGTGCTGATCACCGTGGAGGTCTTCGTCAACGCGGGCTACGGCTATGACACGCGCTGCGAGGTGGTCGGCGAGGACGGCGCCGCGGCACTGACCTTGCCCGCCGCGGTGGTGATCGATCGGGCCCGGACGCGATCAGTCGGCTACCCGGCCGACTGGCGCCCCCGCTACGCCGACGCCTACCGACATGAGTTGTCCGAGTGGATCAGTGCCATCGCGGACGGCCGACCGCCGACGCTGGCCACCGCCGCCGACGGGCTCCGCGCCGCGGTCGTGGCCGACGCACTCATCGAATCGATGAACAATGGTGGCAAGGCCGTCCGGGTCGGCCACGACGTCGCCGAGGTCCCCGCGTAACCCTGATTGCGTTGACAGCGCTCTCTCTGACGTTGACAGCGCTTTGCTTGTAGCCGACTGTGCTCGCTGGGCGCTGTCAACGGAATACGGAGCGCTGTCAACGGAATACGGAGCGCTGTCAACGTAATTCGGAGCGCTGTCAACGGCGCTCGGTTAGTCGTACGCGCCCGGGATGGTCTGATCCCAGTCGATCACCGAACCGGTGACCACGCCGCTGCGATCGGACAGCAGGAACACCACGAAATCGGCGGTCTCGTCGGGCTGGCCTAGCTTGCCCATCGGCACCGATCCATTGGCCTCCTCGATCCACGAGTCATCCGCACCGTGAAAGCGCTTCTGCACCTGCGCCTCTCCCTCGGTCTCTGTCCAGCCGATGTTGAGCCCGTTGATGCGAATCCGATCCCAGCGGTGGGCGTGCGCGGCGTTGCGGGTCAGGCCGATGAGGCCGGCCTTCGACGCCACATAGGGTGCGAGGTACGGCTGACCACCGTGCGCGGACATCGTGATGATGTTGACGATCGTGCCCGGGGCGCCGCGGTCGGTCATGTCGCGGACCGCGGCCGCCATCGTGAAGAACCGGGCACGGAGATTGACCGCGACGTGTTGTTCGAAGAGCTCCGGCGTGGTGTCGAGAAGTGTTCCACGACTGGTGGTTCCCGCGGCATTGACCAGGCAGTCGATCCGGCCGAACTCGGCGACGGTGGCGGTGACGGAATCGGTGGCCCCCTGCGGGTCACTCAGATCGGACTCGATGAATCGGACGGGGCACTCGGTGAATTCGTCGGCGAGGCGCTTGCCCTTCTCGGCGTTGCGGCCGCTGAAGGCGACACGCGCGCCGGCTGCGGCGGCGGTGCGCACGATCTGCGCGCCGAGGCCCTGCGTTCCGCCGCTGACGAGCACCACCTTGTCGGTGAGGAGTTGGGCACGGGCAAGCGACAGATCGGCGGTCATGGCAGGGGTCCTCTCTGGTGAACCGGGTCACAGAAAGATAATCATGATGTCAGGACAAAGTCGAGTCCTGGGCAGGACCCGTCGTGGCTCGCACGACCAGTTCGGGTGTGAGCGTGGCGGTCGACCGCTCGGTGCGATCTCGGTCGAGACGTTCGATGACGGCGGCGATCGCACGGTCGGCCTGTTCGGCAGGGCGTTGCGAGACGGTGGTGAGCGCGACGTTGCCGAGTCGTGCCAGCGGACTGTCGTCGTAGCCGGTGATCGAGACCTGCTCCGGCACCGCGACTCCCGCGGAGCGGAGCACGTCGAGGGCCCCGACCGCCAGTAGGTCGTTGGCACACACGACGGCCGTCGGCAGGTCTCCGGCGAGCAGCGAGTGTCCGGCCGTCATGCCCGCGGCCTCGGTGAAGCCGTCGGATTCGATGACCGACCCGGAGTGTGCGAGATCGTAGGACCGTAGCGCGCGCAGAAAGCCGGCGCGACGGTCGGCGGCGATCGCGCCCGACCCGCCCGACACGTGGACGATCCGGCGATGCCCCAGTCGGTAGAGATGGTCGACCACCTGCGCGATGCCCTGCGCATCATCGGTGCGCACGGCATCGACGTCCGGACCGCCGACGCGACGGCCCACCGCGACGGTCGGTACGCGTGTGGCCAACTCGCCGATCTGGGCGTCGGGCAGTTCGGTGCCGATGAGCAGCATTGCCTCGCAACGGAAATCGAGAAGTGTGTCGACGACGCGATTCTCGCCGTGCGTCGGGGTGACCGCACCGAGCACGATCTCGTATCCGGCGGCATCGGCCGCGCGGACCAACTGCTCGACGAGTTCGGCGTGAAAGCTGTTGCGGATCTGGGCGACCGCGCCGATCAGGTGCGTGCGCCGCGCGGTCATCAGTGCCGCGGTGCGATTGACCCGGTACCCGAGTTCGTCGGCGGCGGCCATGACCGCGGCCCGGGTGTCGTCGCCGACCCCGGGCGCCTGCCGGAACACCAATGAGACGGTCGCCTTGGAGACGCCGACGTGATCGGCGACATCGGCCATCGTGACGCGCCCGCGAGTGGCCATCGGCGGTCGTTCTCCTTCTTCGGTGCGGCGTGGGTGTTGACAGCGGCGGGTGACCGCCGTCATAGTATCGTACTATACCGGTCTACTAAACCGGTCTAGCGCGCTCGACGTGCGCATTCACATCGCCTCTTGCACTTCAAGGAGAAACCATGAGCCAGGATCCCGTTGGCGTCGCCGTCATCGGCGGCGGCATGGCCGGCCGCGCGCACGCGGCCGGCTACCGGATGGCGTCGACGCTGTTCGACGTCGACCGCCCCGACGTGCGTCTGGTGGCCATCGCCGACGCCAACCCCGCCGTCGCCGACGAAACCGCCCGACGCTACGGCTATGAACGCGCCGAATACGACTGGCGGGCGCTCGCGGATGCGCCGGACGTCCACGCGGTGAGCGTCGTCGTCGCCAATCACCTGCACCGGGAGATGGTGGAGGGCCTACTTGCCGCGGGTAAGCATGTCCTGTGCGAGAAGCCGCTCGCCGCGTCACTCGCCGACGCCGAGGCCATGGTGACCGCAGCCGAGGATGCGCCGGATTCGGTTGCCGCCGTGGGCTACACGTACCGTCGCTCACCGGCGGTGGAACAGATCCGCCGCGAAGTGGCCGCACAGACCATCGGCGCGCCGATCCATTTCAACGGCCACTACTGGTGCGACTACGGACTCGACCCGACCTCGCCGATCACCTGGCGCCACCGTGGCGGACCGGGGACCGGTGCGCTCGCCGACGTGGGTAGCCACCTGCTCGATCTCTCGGAATTCATCTTCGGGCCGATCGTGGAGGTGTCCGGAGCGGTTTTCCACACCGTGATCACCGAGCGACCGATCCCGCTGGGCACCACCTACGGTCACACCAAGGGCGCCGTAAGCGACGAGAACGCACCGGTCGAGAACGACGACATCGCCACCTTCACGGCCACTTTCGCCAATGGCGCCGTCGGCACCTTCTCGGCTTCGCGGGTCGCGCACAACCTGCCCGACGGCCTGGGCTTCGAGGCCTTCGGCACCGAGGGATCGGTGTCCTGGGACCTCTCCCGGCCGGCCGAGTTCCAGATCTCCCTGGCCGGCGACAACCCGGCGCTCGGCGGCTCCCGGCGCGTCATCATCGGACCCGACCATCCCTACATCCGAGGTGGGCTGCCGATGGACGCCGGCGGCGTCGGCCACGGCAAGGCGGAGTTCTTCGCCTACCAGGCGCGCGCCTTCCTCGACCAGATCGCCGGGATCGATGCCCTCGGCCCGCTGCCCGGCTTCGACACCGGGGTCCACAGCATGCGGGTCGCCGCCGCCATCGCCGGCTCCGCCGCCGCGGCCGGCGCCACCGTCAAGATCGTCTGACCCGTATTCACCTGCACCACAATCCATCCGAAAGAGGCATCATCATGAAACTCGGTGTGTACACCGCCATCCTGCACGACCGTTCCCTGCCCGAGACGCTGGAGGTCATCGGCTCACTCGGCCTGACCGGCGCGGAGATCAACGCCGGCGGTTTCCTGGGTACCCCGCACCTCCCGGTGGCCGAACTGCTGTCCGGGGAGGTGAGTGTCCGTGACTACCTCTCGACCTTCGACGGCACCGGCGTGTCCCTGGCCGGCCTGAACTGCAACGGCAATCCGCTGCATCCGGACCCGGAGGTGGGCCCCGAGGACGCCGACGACCTGCGTAACGCGATCCGGGTGGCCGGGCTGCTCGGCGTCGACCGCGTGGTCACCATGTCCGGACTGCCTCATGCGCATCCGGGTGGCCAGTGGCCGGCCTGGCACGTCAATACCTGGGATTCGGGCTACCTCGATTCGCTCGACTACCAGTGGGATGAGGTGGCCCTGCCGTTCTGGGCCGAGATCGATGCGCTCGCCCGCGAGAACGGCGTCACCGTCGCCATCGAGATGCATCCGCAGAATCTGGTGTTCAATCCGCCGACGATGAAGCGGCTCGTCGACCGGCTCGGCGCCACCAACATCGGTGCCGAGATGGATCCGTCGCATCTGTTCTGGCAGGGCATCGATCCGGTGGCCGCCATCGAATGGCTCGGCCCGCTGGTCGTCCATGCCGCAGCCAAGGACACCCGGATCAACGACAACTGCTCGATCTACGGCGTCCTCGACGAGCGGTTCACCCGAATCCCGCTGTCGGAGAACCCGACCGGACTCGGCGGCAAGCATGTGGTCAACAAGTGGCCGGAGGACTCCGCCTGGGACTTCGTCGCCGTCGGCCGCGGTCACGACATCGGATTCTGGACGCGATTCCTCGCGGCACTGGCGGCCGTCGACCCGAACATGGCCGTCAACATCGAGCACGAGGACGTCTCCCTCGGCCAGATCGACGGACTGCGTGAGGCCGCCCAGACCCTGCGTGCCGCCGACTCGGCGTTGGTGAGCTGACAATCTGACACACGGACAACTGCAGCGCGGCCCGAATTCTCGGGTCGCGCTGCAGTTCTCTGTCGGTGCCCACCCAACACTCGACCCGCGGCGGATACGAACGCGGTGTGACGAGCGGCTGGTGTCGATATACGGCGCGAGTGACCTGTGTGGCCGCATCTATATCTGCTGTGATGGCCGGCGGCGTTCAACTCCGGGTTCGGTTGTGGGAATCCGGTTGGAGAGTGAAGGCGTACTCGTCACGCAATCCGAAAAGCGCGATTCCCGCACCGGTATCCGGTGCGGGAATCGCGCGTGTTCGGGTGATGTCTTGGCTGCTCAGATGAGTTCCCTGATCCGTCGGCTCGGGTAAATACGGCCGGTGGACACCTCGTCCTCGACCTCCTCGAGGGTCTTGCCGCGGGTCTCGGGGGCCTGGGTGATGACGAACAGCAGCGCGATGATGCCGATGCCACCGAACATGAAGAACGTGCCGGTGATGCCGGTCGCCTCGACCAGGGTCGGGAAGAACAGTCCCAGAAGGGCATTGGTGATCCACAGGCAGAACACCGAGATGCCGATGGCCAGACCACGGATGTGCAGCGGGAAGATCTCCGACAGCAGGACCCAGGTGGCCACGTTGAGGAAGGTCTGCATCGATCCGACGAAGATCACCACGAGAGTCAAGATCACCCACGGACGGGCGGGATTGCCCTCGGGCAACGCCAGCGATGCGATGCCGATGAGGAAGTGGCAGGTGGTGGTGAGGCTGTAGCCGATGATGAGGGTGGTGCGCCGATTGATCTTCTGCGCCAGCCAGAGTGCGGTGATCGAGCCGACGACCGCGATGACGCCGGGGGCGATGTTGGCGATGAGTGCGGCGTTGCTGGCGAATCCGGCGTCCTTCAGGACGGACTGGCCGTAGTACATGATCGAGTTGATGCCGGTGAGTTGTTGGGCCACACCGATTCCGATGCCCACCAGCACGATGCGCCGAATCCATTTGTTGTCGCGCAACGCCGTCCAGCTGCCGTGGATCGCGGTCTCCTCCATCTCGTGGAGTTCTTCGACCATGTCGACCTCGGCCCGGGCGCGCTGCTGCGAACGAATGGTGGCGAGAACGTCGTAGGCCTCCTCGCGGCGGTTCTGGGCGATCAGCCAGCGCGGTGACTCGGGTACGCGGACCATGCCGACCATCAGGCAGATCGCCGGGAGGGCGGCGACGGCGAGCATGATGCGCCAGACCCCGTCCTCCTCGCCCCAGATGTTGCCGATGATGGCGTTGACGATGAAGGCCGCGAGCTGACCGACGACGATCATCACCTCGTTGCGGCCGGCGAGGGAGCCGCGGATCTCATACGGCGCGAGTTCGGCGAGGTAGACCGGGACGACGGTCGACGCGGCGCCGACGGCCAGTCCGAGCACCACACGTCCGACCACCATGACACCGAATCCCGGAGCGAACACGCAGATGAGGGTTCCGGCGAGGAAGAGGACCGCCAGGCCCATGATCGACTTGCGGCGGCCGATGGCATCCGACAGCCGACCGCCGATCAGCGCACCGAACGCGGCGCCGAACAGCAGGGAGCTGGTGACCACACCCTCGGTGAAGGCGGTGAGGCCGAGGTCGGTCTTCATCGGCTCCAGTGCGCCGTTGATGACACCGGTGTCGTAGCCGAAGAGCAAACCGCCCAGCGTGGCGATCAGGGCCACGGCATGAAGACGCCGCCGGAACGGTCCCGTTCCCAGCGGCGGCAGAGTCGACTGATCGTGTTTCAGACCCGGATGGTCATCGGTGGTGGACATGGTGCTCCTTGCCTTGGGTTACATCTTCCACTGTCAGTGATGACAGTCACAAGAGGATCGTAACCCAGTTTGTGCAAATGTCCTAACAAATAGTCGTCAATGGATCTCCGATCGGTGACTCAGCGCGGCATCAACCCGGCGGCACGATAGGCGGCATCGATGAACTCCATGGTGGCGACGGCATCGTCCGGCCCGATCGGCAGCGATTCGCCGGACCGCAATGCGGTGGCAAGTGCCTCGAGCTGAAAGGTGTAGGTCGCGCGGGTACTGACGTGCTCGACGTGCTCGGTGCCGTCTCTGATGATGGTCAGGCGGTCGTCGCGCTTCGGCGAGAGGTAGTCGTGCAGGATCAATTCACCGGTGTCGCCGACGATCCGACACCGGAAGGTGTAGTCGGCGTCGACCATCGACGTGGTCGTGGCGCCGGTTGCCCCGGACGGATACCGCACGTCGATCGTCGCCGATTCGTCGACCTGGCCGTCGCGGACCACGGCCGATGCCGCGGTGATCACCGGCTCACCCCCGGCGAACTCGCCCAGATGCCGAAACACATGGACGCTGTAGCAGCCCAGATCCATCAGCGAACCGCCGGCAAGATCGTAGGACCATCGCGGATCCGTCGGAGCCGGCTCGGGCATGCCCATCACGACCTCCACGCGCCGGAGATCGCCGATTATGCCGTCACCCAGCAGTTCCCGAGTGCGCGCCATCAACGGATGGAACAGGTAGTGGAACCCCTCGAGTATCGGAACGCCGGCCCCGCGGGCGGCATCGGCCACCTCGCGGGCCTCGGAGGCATTGCGGGCGAACGGTTTCTCGGTCAGCACCGGTTTGCCGGCCCGGATCGCAGCCAGATTCCACGGCGCGTGAAGCGAATTGGCGAGCGGGTTGTAGATCATGTCGACGTCGGGGGCCGCAATCACCTCGTCATAGGTGTCGACGACCCGCTCAACGCCGTACGTCGCGGCGAAGTCCTCGGCGCGACGCCGGTCCCGGGCGGCGACCACGACCAGTCGATGGCCGAGTTCGCGTGCGGGGCCGACGATCGCGTTCTCGGCGATCCGGGAGGCGCCGAGGACGCCGATCCGCAACGGTTCGTCAACCGAACTTGCGCGGTTCATACGTAGATCTCTCCGCGGGCCACGCGGCGCAGATACGACATGGAGACCGCGACATCGGCAGCGGCCGAGTCGGCGGCGGCCTCGTCGGCGAGAATCGTATCCTGTTCGAGGACAAACCATCCCTGGTATCCGGCGTCGGTGAGCGCGCCCACCACCTTGGAGATGCGGGCCCGGCCCGCGCCGAGCGGGACATACATACCGGCGGCGACGGCCTCGGTGTAGGAGAGTTCACCGCGCTGTACTTGTTCCGCGAGGTCGAGACGAACGTCTTTGAGATGCGCGTGCCGGATGCGGTCGGTGAAGGCTGCGGTGATCTCGAGTGGATCGGATCCGCCGATGAGCAGGTGACCGGTGTCCAGGCACAACCCGATCGATGAGTTCTCCAGCACTCGATACACCTCCTCGCGATTCTCGATCAGCGTGCCGACATGCGGATGCAATGCTGCCACTACACCTCTGCGCGCAGCCATCCGGTCGAGGCGATCGAGGTTGGCCAGCAGAGTGGACCATTGCGCATCGTCGAGATCGGGCCGTGCGTCGTAACCGTCGACACCGGTGGCGGCAGCGAGTACGACGACGTCACCCCCGGAGATCTCGAGTCTGTCGAGAACCTCGGAGACCTCCGGTTCCGGATCGTGGTCGGCATCGTGCAGGACCACGGGCACAAAGGAACCCACACAGGTCAGCTCGAACGACGCGAGGGTGTCGCGCAGTTCCTGTGGGGCAGAGGGCAGGAAGCCCTCCGGGCCGGTTTCGGCGGCGGTCACGCCGAGTTCGCGCATCTCTCCCAGGACCCGATCCCGGTGAACCTGGTAGCCCCAGTCGGGCACCTCGCATACACCCCAGGAGATGGGGGCGGCGGCGATACGGAGGCCGGTCGTGGTGCTCATGCGGTGTGCCGCCGATCGAGTTCGGCGAGTTCGCGGGAGAAGCGCTCCGCGTCGAAACCGCCGGCGAGGGCACGATGGACCAGTTCGGCCTGGGTTTCGCCGGCCAGCCCCGACAGTGGCTGGTCGAGGTCGAGGTTGCTGGGGAAGGCGTATCCCTCCGCGGCGGCGGCGATGACGTGGTCGACGCCGGACTGGTCGCCGGAGGCCGCCAGGTCGAGCAGCGACGGATACAGCGATCGCAGCATCGCCGACCGGTCGACGGCATCCATCGCGCGCCCGAACGCCGACGACACCTGGAGCAGATTCGCCATGCGCTTGATGTCGGTGGAGGTGTTGTGGCCGGCGGCATGGAACAGTGCGGGATTGAAGAACACCCCGTCGCCGGCACGGAGCGGAATCTGGATGTGGTGGGCGGCAAAGTAATCGCGGAACTCGGGCAGGTTGAACGCGATGTATCCCTGTTCGTATCGCTGTGAGTACGGCAGGTACGTCGTGGGACCCGACTCGAGCGGCATGTCGACGTGGGCGACCGCACCCTGCAGGGTCAGCGCCGGCGACAACCGGTGGATGTGCGCGCGGAACTGTGCGGCCGTGTCGGTCGACATGAAACCCAGGTGGTAGTCGCGATGCGGATTCTGTGCGGCGCCACCGGGATTGACGACGTTGATGGCCGAGGTCACCTGATACATCGGGCCCAGCCACGCCTCGCAGATCAACGCGAGGATGTCGTTGGCGTAGTACCGGGTGAAGGTCTCCGGGTTGCGGATGGCGAGTTTCTGCAGGGCATTCCAGATGCGGTCGTTGGCTCCGGGTGCGGCGAAATGGTCGCCGAAACTGCGGCCGGCGGCGTGCTGTTCGTCGATGATGTCGGAGAAGATCCGGGTGGATTCGCCCAGTCCGTGCCGCTCGTCGAATGCGCCTGCGAACACGACGATGCCGGGCCCGGTCAGCAGCGCTCGTGCCAACTCGTCGCCGACCCTGATGCGGACGGCCGGATCGGCGATCTGTGACCGCAGGGCAGCCGCGTCGTAGACGAGGACGTTGTGGTCGACCGATGTCGCGTACGGGTAGTCGGCGAGATCGGTCTCGGCGTCGATGGCGGTGACGAAGTCGTCGATGCGGCATTCGTCGAGCCCGAAGCGGTCGGCGCGGTGAGTCGAGGTGCGCTCGCCGGAGGGGTTGTGCACGGTCATGGGGTGTGCGCTCCTGTCCATAAAAGGAGGGATCGATGGGGAATCCCTTGCCACAACCCTGGCAAGATCCTAATGTCCTAACAAGGGCAGATATCCATCAAAAATCCCTCAGGAGTGGGCCATGCCACATCGCTATCCGGTGCGCGACATCGCCAGGCAGGCGGGCGTCAGTGAGGCAACGGTCGACCGCGTGCTGCACGGGCGATCCGGCGTGCGTGAGGCCACCGGCCGTCAGGTCGAGCAGGCCATCGCTGACCTCGACCGGCAGCGCACCCAACTCCGGCTCTCCGGTCGGCAGTTCATGATCGACCTGGTGATGGAGACCCCGCAACGGTTCTCGTCCATGGTGCGCACCGCGTTGGAGCTCGAGATGCCGAGCCTGCGACCGGCGACCTTCCGGGCGCGCTACCACTGCCACGAGCAGTGGGAGGTCGAGGCGATCGTCGCCGAACTCGACGCCATCGCGCGTCACGGGAGTCACGCGGTCATCCTCAAGGCGCCGGACGCACCCGAGGTCGCGGCCGCGATCGGCAGGTTGAGTGCCGCGCGTATTCCGGTGATCACGCTGGTGAGTGATGTGCCGATGAGCACGCGGATCGGCTATGTGGGCATGGACAATCGGGCGGCCGGCGCGACCGCGGCCTATCTGATGTCGCAGTGGCTGCGGCACGTCGACGCTGACATCCTGGTGATGACCAGCAGCGCGGAATTCCGGGGCGAGGAGGAGCGGGAGAAGGGTTTTCGTGCCGCGATGCGCCGCGACGATCCGCACCGGCACATCACCTACGTCTCCGGCTCCGACGGGCTCGACGTGACCAGTCGGAGGCTGACCACCACGGCGCTGCACCACAATTCACGGATCGCGGCCGTCTATTCGATCGGCGGCGGGAACAAGGGAATCGTCGCGGCGCTCGCCGCCGCGGATCGGACATGCCAGGTGTTCCTCGGCCACGACCTCGGGCCGTCGAATCGCGATCTGTTGCGTAGCGGACATCTCACCGCGGTGCTGCATCATGACCTGCGCGCGGACATGCGACAGGTCGCCCAGACGGTGATGAGTCACCACGGTGCGGTGCCCGGGGAGTATCGACCGCGCGCGACGGAGATCCAGGTGATCACGCCGTTCAACATGCCGCCGGAATGAACCGAGGCCAATGTTTGGTTGTTATGACATACTGTGAGGCATGACACAGGCCACCCAGCTGCAGGTGGATCTCGACCGTTCGACCCCGGTGCCGCTCTACCATCAGCTCGCCCAGGCCATCGAGTCGGCGATCATCAATGGCGAGCTGACCCCGGGCGATCGGCTCGAGAACGAACTCGATCTCGCCAAGCGACTCAAGCTCTCCCGGCCCACGATCCGGCAGGCGATCCAGGAACTCGTCGACAAGGGTGTGGTGGTCCGTAAGCGGGGAGTCGGCACCCAGGTGGTCCAGAGTCCGGTCAATCGTTCGGTCGAGCTGACCAGCCTCTTCGACGACCTGAGTTCCGCCGGGATGCATCCGGCGACGCAGCTGCTGGAGTATCGCCGATCGGTACCCGACGACGACCTGCGCACCGAACTCGGCCTCGACGCCGACGCGGAGGCCGTGACGATCCGGCGTCTGCGCAGCGCCGGTGGTGAACCGCTTGCGGTGATGACCAACCATCTGCCCGCCGACATCTGCCCACCGCCGGGTGACCTCGAGGACGGGGGTCTCTACAAGGGGCTCCGGGCCAACGGTGTGCACATCCGGCTGGCGCGTCAGGTCATCGGTGCCAAGGCTGCCGATGCCGACGAGGCGGCCCTCCTCGACGTCGACGAGGGTGCGCCGCTACTCACCATGCAGCGCACCGCATTCGACGATGCGGGCAAGGTGGTCGAGGTCGGCCGGCACGCCTATCGCGCGGACCGGTACTTCTTCGAGACCACCGTCGTCGACCGCTGACGTCACTCGGTGGGGGACTCGGGCGCCGCGTCGTCGCCAGTGCCGATGTCTTTGCCGCCGCCACTGCCGCTGACCGCGATCAGCAAGTGCCGCACCGCCATTGCCCGCCGGTACGACGGGCCGGTCAACTCGTCGAGAGCGCATTCCGGATCGGCGGGCGGGCCGACATGGGTGCAACCCCGCGGGCAGTGCTCGATCGCCTCGTGCAGGTCGTCGAAGGCGTCGATGATGTCGTCGGGTTCGACGTGGGCCAGCCCGAAGGACCGGATGCCGGGTGTGTCGACCACCCAGGACCGTTCGCCGTCCGGATCCTCCGCCGACGCGGGGAGCGGTAACGCCACCGACTGCGTCGACGTATGGCGCCCCTTGCCCACCCCGGAGACCACACCCGTGGCGCGATCGGCGTCCGGCACCAGGCGATTGACGAGGGTGGACTTGCCCACCCCGGAGTGTCCGATGAAGGCGGCGAGGTGCCCGCGCAGGATGGCGAGGAGGTCGTCGAGGGCATCGTCGCGTCCGGCACGGACGATCGGCAGATCGAGGCCGTCGAAGGCCGCGACGAACTCCGTCGGGTCGGCGAGATCGGATTTGGTCAGGCACAGCACGGGTTCCAGCCCGCCGACGTAGGCGGCGGCCAGGGCGCGTTCGACGAAGCCGGTGCGGGGAGGGGGATCGGCCATGGCGGTGACGATCAGCAGGCGCTCGGCGTTGGCCACCACGATGCGTTCGTAGGGATCGGTGTCATCGGCGGTGCGGCGCAACACCGTTCGCCGGTCGGCCACCTTGACGATGCGGGCGAGGGTGTCGGGCTTTCCGGAGAGGTCGCCGACCACCGACACGTCGTCGCCGACGACCACCGGTGTCCGGCCCATCTCCCTGGCACGCATCGCCACCACGATGCGGTCCGGATCGCCGCCGAGGGCGCAGCCCCAGCGGCCGCGGTCCACGGAGACGACCATCGCCGATTCGGCGTCGTCGTGGGCGGGGCGTGTCTTGGTGCGCGGCCGTGAACCCTTGCCCGGTCGGATCCGGACGTCGGATTCGTCGTAACTCGCCGCGCGGCGACTCACGGACGGCCGATCATCTTCTGCCACATGCCCGGAAAGTCCGGCAGCGTCTTTGCGGTGGTCTCGATGTCGTCGACGGTGACCGCCGGTACCCGCAGCCCGATGATGGCCCCAGCGGTGGCCATCCGATGGTCGGCGTAGGACTCCCAGCGCCCGCCATGGAGTTCCGCCGGTCGGATGATCAGGCCGTCGTCGATCTCGGTGACATCGCCACCGAGGCGGCCGATCTCGGTGGCCAGTGCGGCGAGCCGGTCGGTCTCGTGTCCGCGCAGATGCGCGATCCCGGTGAGACGTGATTCGCCCTCGGCCAGCGCCGCGAGGGCGGCGACGGTCGGGGTCAGCTCGCCGACCTCACGCAGATCCCGGGTGATCCCGGTCAGCCGTTGCGGCCCACGCACGGTCAGCGTCCCGTCGAGAAGTTCGACGGTGCAACCCATCTCGGCGAGGATGTCGGCGATCTGCGCGCCCGGCTGGGTGGTCACCGCCGGCCAGCGCGGCACGCCCACCCGGCCGCCGGTGGCCGCGGCGGCGGCGAGAAACGCTGCCGCATTGGACAAGTCGGGTTCCACGATCCAATCGACCGCGCGGATCGTCGACGGTGCGATCCGCCAGACGTCGGGTTCGCTGACGTCCACGGTGACCCCGGCGGTCTCGAGCATCGCGATGGTCATCTCGATATGCGGCATGGACGGTACCGGGGGACCGACGTGCCGGATGGTGAGGCCGTCGGTGAACCGCGCGCCGGTCAACAGCAGACCGGAGACGAACTGCGACGACCCGGACGCATCGATGGTGACCTCGCCGCCGCGTGCGGACCCGGTTCCGTTGACGGTGAACGGCAACGAGTCGCCGTCGACGTCGACTCCGAGATCACGCAGCGCGTCGAGGATCGTGGACAGGGGGCGCTGGCGTGCCTGTGCGTCACCGTCGAAGTCGACCCGCCCGGTGGCCAGCGCCGCGACCGGGGGCAGGAATCGCATCACCGTTCCGGCGAGCCCGCAGTACACGTCGGTGCCGTGCATGTCGCGGGGTTCGATGGACACCGTGGTCGGGTCGGCGGCGTCGACGCGGATGCCGACACCGAGCCCGGTGAGCGCGGCGAGCATCAGGTTGGTGTCACGGCTGCGGAGGGTGCCGGTGATCGTCGACGGCCCGTCGGCGAGGGCGGCGAGCAGCAACGCACGATTGGTGATCGACTTCGAGCCGGGCAACTCGACGATGGCGTCCACCGATCCGCCGACGGTGGGCGCGGTCCACGTGCTCATGCGGTCCAGTCTGTCATGGGGCGCCGACACGACCGGGAGCGACGGTCACCGGTTGTCGAGCCGCAGGGGATGGCTCGCGGGGACCTCGACGACGATCAGCAACCGCCCGTCGGGGTCGCGGACGTGCATCTCGATCAGACCCCACGGCTCGGTCACCGGTTCACGCTCGATGTCGACGTGCGCGGCCCGCAACTCACGTTCGGTCGCGACGGCATCGCGCACCTGCAGCCAGAGTGCTCCGGACGGTTCGACGCCCGAGCTGATGTCCGAACTCATGTGGCCGGGGATCTCGATGAGTCCGTTGCCCGCATGAAAGACCATGCCGCCGGGGTACTCGCGCGCCACCGAGAGCCGGAGTTGATGTCGATAGAAGTGCTGCAGCTTCTCCGGATCGGCCGAACGCAGCAACACGCGGCTGGTGAGGACCTCCATGTCTAGAGTGTCTACACCGCTACCGGCGGGTCGGACATGACTCGGCCCGGCGCGTCGCACCGGTCGTGGTGTTCGACGCGCCGGGCCGGGCGGTCACTGGCCTTCGGTGGTCCCGTCACTCCCGCCGAGGGCATGGCCCCGGTTCAGGTCGTTACCGTGGCGGGCCGCCTCGTAGATGGCCCGTTCGCGGGCGATGCGGTCGGTCTCGCCGATCGGCGTGGCGTCACCGAAGGCGAACGCCGATTCGTGTGGGGTGTCATGCGGGATGTCGGGATCGTCGACGGCGGGGTCGAGTTCTTCGGGCTGTGGGCTGGGGGGCATGGGTCAAGTTTACGGCCGCAATCGCCTCGGCACCGGCGGTACCGGCGCCGAGGCACACTCCTAGTCGACGGTCATCGATCCCTCACCACGACTGGAGAATTTCCCGTCGGTGACGCCGTCCCAGCGGTCCAGCACAGCCGTCGCGGTCGGATCGCCCTGGCTCCTGATCCACTCGCACAGTTCCTTGGGTGCCGACTGGTTGGTGACGATGAATCGGTGCAGTCCGGGATCGTGTTCGGCGAGGACCTTGAGGGTCTCCGGCGGGGTGTTCGGGTCGGCGGCGGCCAGTGCGTCGCGCGGGTCGAACGCGCCCCCACGCGGTGCGTCGGAGCCGGACAGTCCCTCGGCCTCGGCGACGTCGATCTCGCCGGTGTTGTGGTAGTCGACCGGGTCGGGGGAGGTGCTGCGCCAGTTGAGCAGCAGGTTCAGCACGATCGCGGTGATCGCGCCGGCGGAGATCCCGGAGTGGAAGATCGTCTGGAACCAGTCGGGGAACTGGTGATACAGGTCGAGGGAGACGTTGACCGGCGCATCACTGAGGGTGCGGTCGGTGTAGTACAGCTTGGCCTCGGTGAGCATCGCGACGCCGACGGAGATGGCGACGACCAGGATGTTGGTGTTGTTGAACTTGACCTTGGTCAGGGTCCGGACACCGCTGGCGGCGACCATGCCGAACAGTGCCACGCCCGCGCCGCCGAGGACCGGTTGCGGGATGCCCTCGATGATCGCGGCCATCTTCGGCAGCAGACCGAGGATCACCAGGATGACGCCGGCGCACGTCGCGACGTGGCGTGTCTTGACCCCGGTGATGGCGACGAGCCCGACATTCTGGGCGAACGCGGTGTACGGGAAGGTGTTGAAGATGCCGCCGAGGACGGTGCCGACACCGTCGGCGCGCATGCCGTCGGCGAGTTTCTGCGGGGTGATCTTCTTGTCGACGATCTCGCCGACGGCGACGATGTCACCGGTGGTCTCGGTCATGATCACCAGAGCGACGATGATCATCGCGATGATCGAGCTGACGTTGAAGGTGGGCAGGCCGAAGTAGAACGGCTCGGGGATCGCCACCCAGGAGGCCGAACCGACGTTGCTCCAGTCGGTCATCCCGAACGGGATGGAGATCAGGGTGCCGATCACCAGGCCGACGAGCACCGAGACGCGCTTGATCGTCGCCGGGGCGAAGCGCTCCAGCAGGATGATGATCAGCAGCGTCAGGAAGCCGAAACCGATGGCCTTGGGTGCGCCGAAGTCCTCACCCTGGGCGGTGCCGCCGCCGAACCAGCCGGCCGCGACGCGCATCAGCGAGACGCCGATGATCAGGATGATGGTTCCGGTGACCAGTGGTGGGAAGAATCTGATGAGCTTCCCGACGATCGGGGCCACCAGGATCATGAAGAGGCCACAGGCGATCACCGAACCGTAGATGGCGGTGATGCCGTGCCCGAGGCCGATGGTGATCATCGGTCCGACCGCGGCGAAGGTGACACCCTGCATCAGCGGCAGCCGCACGCCGAAACGCCAGAACCCGACCGCCTGCAGCAGCGTGGCGATACCGGCGACGAAGAGGTCGGCGGTGATCAGATGCACCATCTCGTCGGATTGCATCTGTCCCGCGCTGATCATCGCGCCACCGACGATCAACGGCACCGCGACGGCACCGGCGTACATTGCCAGGACGTGCTGCAGGCCGAGGGGGAAGAGCTTGGCGAACGGGGGGATGTCGTCGACCGGATGGTCGGTGCTGCGCCCGTGCTTGATGGTGTCGAGAACTGACATTCCCCATGTCTACGAGGGCGAGATTTCCGATTTGACGCGCTCGTGTGTCGAATGTGTTTCCGGCAGAATATATCCGCATGGCGCCTCGAACCTCCCAGCTCAGTTCGGGGCTGCTGATGTACCGGCGGTCCGGCACCGGGATCGAGATCCTCATCGCCCATCCCGGCGGACCGTTATGGGCACGCAAGGACGACGGCGCGTGGTCGATCCCCAAGGGCCTCGTCGACGAGGGTGAGGATCTTCTGGCCGCCGCCCGACGCGAATTCGCCGAGGAGATCGGGCAACCCGCTCCTGAGGGCGAGGTCCTTGATCTCGGCGTGGTCCGGCTCAAGAGCGGTAAACGGGTCGTCGCCTTCGCCGTCGAGGGTGATCTCGATGTGTCGATGGTGGCGAGCAACACCTTCGAGATGGTCTGGCCGCCGCGGTCGGGGCGGGTGCAGAAGTTTCCGGAAGTCGATCGGGCGCAATGGGTTTCGACTGCGGATGCGGCTATCAAGCTCAACCCTGCCCAGGTGGCGTTCGTCGATCGCCTCCGCGAGTTGATCGGGGCCTGAGTCCGAGCCGGACCCGATGGTGGCGCGGGCGCCGTCCCGTGCTGTTCGGTACCGCCCTCTCCAATGCAGCCCTCTTGCGTGTCGTCATCGCGTGTCGTCGCGCGTCGGTTCACGCCCGTAAGCGCCAGACATAGAGCCGCTATCAGTTCCCTGAGTGTACAAATACATGAGTTGCGTCTAGACAACGAATCAATCACCATCTATTGTCATGTTCATTCGTGATGCACAACACACCAGGAGGTAATCGATGAGCATCGACGACTCGACGTCGACGAGCGCGCCCACGCTCGAGTGGCGAGACAAGAAGCGGTATCTGTGGTTGCTGGGCCTGATCCCGCCCACGGCACTGTTCGTGGCGGCCGGGCTGGTCGCCGCATTCCATGCGATCGGCTGGGGTGTGGCCGCCCCGGTGTGGTGGTGGATCGGACCGATCCTCATCTACGTGCTACTGCCGATCCTCGACATCTTCTTCGGCCCCGACGGCGAGAATCCGCCGGATGAGTTGATGGAACAACTCGAGAACGACAAGTACTACCGGTACTGCACCTACGCGTTCATCCCGTTCCAGATCGCCAGCCTGATCTTTGCCTGCCACCTGTGGACGGCGTCGGACCTGTCCTGGCTCGGCATCGAGGGCGGCCTCGGTCTGGCGTCGAAAATCGGTGTGGCACTGACCATCGGCGCGATGGGCGGCATCGGCATCAACACCGCGCACGAGATGGGTCATAAGAAGGACGAACTCGAGCGCTGGTTCTCCAAGATCACGCTCGCCCAGACCGCGTACGGCCACTTCTACATCGAGCACAATCGTGGACATCACGTGCGGGTGGCCACCCCCGAGGATCCGGCGAGTTCACGATTCGGGGAGTCGTTCTGGATGTTTCTGCCGCGCAGCGTCTTCGGTAGCCTGCGGTCGGCGTGGGAGCTGGAGGCCACACGCATGCGGCGTCTCGAGCGACCGGTCTGGCATTACAGCAACGACGTGCTCAATGCCTGGGCGATGACGATCGTGCTGTGGGGTGTGCTCGCGGCGATCTTCGGCTGGCAGGTCCTGCCGTTCGCGGTGATCCAGGCGGTCTACGGATTCTGCCTGCTCGAGGCGGTCAACTATCTCGAACACTACGGACTTTTGCGGCAGAAGACCTCCAGCGGGCGTTACGAACGCTGCGCACCCCGGCACAGCTGGAACTCCGATCACATCTGCACCAACATCTTCCTGTATCACCTGCAGCGACACAGCGATCACCACGCGAATCCCACCCGGCGATATCAGACCCTGCGGTCCTTTGAGGAGGCACCGAGCCTGCCGAGCGGCTACGCCAGCATGATCGGCCTCACCTACTTTCCGCCGCTGTGGCGGCGGGTGATGGATCACCGCGTCCTCGATCACTACGACGGCGACATCAGCAGGGTGAACCTGCATCCCCGCAAGGCGGAGCGCATCATCGCCCGCCACGGCGGGTCCGCGACCGGCGCGGGGGTCACCCGATGAGCGCGTACCGATGCCCCGTCTGCGACTACATCTACGACGAGACGACCGGCGCTCCGCGCGAGGGCTTTCCGGCCGGCACCACGTGGGACGGCGTCCCCGACGACTGGGCCTGCCCCGACTGCGGCGTCCGCGAAAAGGTCGACTTCGAGCCCGTCCGCGCCGCGGTGTGAGCGATCGCCCGCCCCTCATTCCTCAACTCACTCCAGGAGAACGATCATGAACTTCAAGCTGTTCCGTTGCGTCCAATGCGGTTTCGAATATGACGAGGCACTCGGCTGGCCCGACGACGGGATCGCGCCGGGCACTCGCTGGGACGACATCCCCGACGATTGGAGTTGTCCGGACTGCGGCGCCGCCAAATCCGACTTCGAGATGATCGAGGTGGCTCGGCCGTGACGGGTGGTGTCGTAATCGTCGGTACCGGGATCGCCGGGATGACGGCGGCCCAGACATTGCGGGACAACGGGTTCGGTGGTCCGGTGACGGTGATCGGAAGCGAACCCGAGGATCCCTACCGGCGCACCGCACTGTCCAAGGATCTCTTGCGCGCGGATCTGTCGGCAGATCGGATAAGGCTGCGGCCGTCGGCGTTCTGGACCGAGAAGAATATCGAGGTGTGCTGTGGGGTGATGGCCTCCGACCTCGACACCGCCGGCCGGCTGGTCGGACTGTCCGACGGACGGACGCTGCCCTACGATGCGCTCATCCTGGCTACCGGCGGTCGCGCCGCCAGCGCGGAACCGATGGCCGGGGTGCCGACGCTGCGTACCCGGTCCGACGCGCAGCGAATCCGGGAGTCGATCGCGGACACCGGGCGTGTGTCGGTCGTCGGCGGTGGGCTCATCGGCCTCGAGATCGCCGCATCCGCGGCGGCCGCCGGATACCCGGTCGATGTCGTCGAGCGCGCCCATCGTGTCATGGAACGCGTTGTACCCGAGATCGTTTCCGAGGTGATTGCCGAGCTGCACAGCGAGCGGGGGGTGGTGCTGAGATGCGGCGCCCGGGTGGCTTCGGCCGACGCTGCCGGACTCACCCTGAGCGGTGGTGCGCGACTCGACGGTCCGGTGGTGGCGGCGCTGGGACTGCGCCCGGATGTCACGCTGGCCGTTGCCGCGGGGATCGAGGTGGCTGCGGCGGGAATCGCCACCGACGACCACCTGCGCACCAGCGCCGACGGCGTCTACGCCGCAGGCGATGTGGCCGCGCCGCCGCACCCGCGTACGGGGCGGCCCGCCCGCACCGAGAACTGGATGTCGGCCACCAAGCAGGGCATGGCGGCCGCGCTGAGCGTGTCCGCCGATCTCGCCGGAGGGTCGGCGCCGGCCTACCGCGAGGTCCCACTCGCCTGGACGATTCACTACGGAGTCAACTTCCAGATCGCCGGGTGGCCCGCCTCGGGGACGCGGTATGAGATCGACGGCTCGCTCGCCGAACGTGATGCGGTGGTGCGGTGCTTTGACGACCGACAACTCGTCGGCGCGGTGGCGATCGGGCGGCCGCGAGCGGGTCGTACGGCGCGCGAGGAGATGACCGCCGAGCTGACCCGGCTGACGGTATGAGAGCCCCGACCCCGGCGAGGCGGGCGGCCGGGGAGTGCCTCGGTAGTCTCGTCGGGGTGAGGACGAGGCGGACATTCGCAGAGGCGAGCAAGGAACTCCTGCGGACGACGCTGCTCGACGGCCTGCATGACCTGCTCCTCGAACAGGATTGGCCGTCGGTGACCGTCGCCGACGTGGCGCGGGTGTCCGGGGTGAGCCGCCAGACCGTCTACAACGAATTCGGCTCGCGGCACGGGATCGCCGAGGCCTACGCCATGCGGTTGGCTCAGCAATTCTCCGCGATCGTCTCCGACGCGATCACGCGTACCGCAGGCGATGTCGACGCCGCGCTGTATCAGGGATTCACCGACTTCTTCGGCACCGCAGCCGACGACCCTCTCATCGGTTCCCTCCAGCGGGGCGAGGCCAAACCCGACCTGCTGCGCCTGATCACCACCGACGCGGGTCCATTGATCACCACCGCGAGTGCGGCCCTCATCGACACGCTCACCACGTCGTGGATCGGACTCGGTGACGACGACGCCCTCCCGATCGCGCGGGCCATCGTCCGCATGGCCCTGAGCTACGTGGCGATGCCACCGGAGAGCGACCGCGACGTGGCCGCCGACCTCGCCGTGGTGATGGCGCCGGCGATCTCGGCGGCGCGGGCCCGCGGTGGCGATGACGCGGGGGCCGACGACGACGCCGGTGACTGAGTGATCGGTCAGTCCAGCCGATACCGGATCAGCCGGGCGGAGTTCCCGACCACCGCCACCGACGAGGCGTTGTGCAGGATCGCCGCCAGGACCGGGGACAGCGCACCACCCGCCCCGATCAGCAGACCGATGGCGTTGACGGCGATGGCCATTCCGTAGTTCTGCCGGATCACCCCCAGGGTGTGATCGCCCAGATCGCCTACGGCGGGCAGCATCGCGAGATCGTCCCGGGCCAGCGCGATGTCGGCGGTCTCGACGGCCACATCGGTGCCGGCCAGACCCATGGCGATGCCGACGTCGGCCGCGGCGAGCGCCGGTGCGTCGTTCACTCCGTCGCCGACCATCGCCACGACGTGGCCCTGCGCCTGTAGTTCGCGTACGGCGGCGAGTTTGTCGTCGGGGAGGACCTCGGCACGCCACTCGTCGATACCGAGCGACTCGGCGATCGCGGCGGCGGTGGCGGCATGGTCGCCGGTCAGCATCGCGATGCGTTCGACACCGCGTGACCGCAGGACGTCCAAGACCTCGCGCGCATTCTCGCGGACCTCGTCGCGCAGGCTCACCAGACCGACCAGCCGACCGTCGACGGCCAGCAGAAGAGGTGTCTCGCAATCGTTTCGGAGCCGATCGACCCAGTCCCGGGCGTCGTCGCTGAGGGCGACGTCATGCTGGGCGAACAGGGCCGGGCTACCCAACAGCAGTTCCCGGCCGTCATCGGCCAGCGTACGCATCCCCAACCCGACGATGACCTCACATTCGGCGTGTGTTGGGATCTCGATGCGACGGTCGGTGGTGGATCGGATCACGGCCTCGGCCAACGGATGTCGCGAGTGGATCTCCGAACTCGCGGCGTGCGCGAGCACCTGTTCGGGGGTCCAGGCGTCGTCGAAGGAGATGACGTTGGTGACGATCGGACGCCCGGTGGTCAGCGTTCCGGTCTTGTCGAACACCATCGCCGTGACGCGTCCGGCGGCCTCGAGATGC
This sequence comes from Gordonia oleivorans, assembly GCF_040044975.1. Lineage (NCBI taxonomy): Bacteria > Bacillati > Actinomycetota > Actinomycetes > Mycobacteriales > Gordoniaceae > Gordonia > Gordonia oleivorans. The sequence continues at coordinate 205,507 of NZ_JBDZDI010000004.1, read as the reverse complement.
GAGCCGCCCTTGATCAGGATGCCGCGCCGCGCGCCGTTGCCGATGGCGCCGCTGATGGCCGTGGGGGTGGACAGGCCGACAGCACACGGGCAGGCGATGAGCAGCATCGTCATCGCGCGACGGAGATCCCGGGTCACCAGCAGGGTGGCCGCCGACAGCAGGAAGGATGCGGGCACGAACCGCCGGGAGAACTGCTCGCCCACGGTCTGGATCGGCGCCCGGTCGTGCTGGGCCTCCTCGACTCGGGAGATGATGCGACCGATGGCGGTGTCGGTCCCGACCGCGGAGGTGCGGATCACCAGTCGTCCGCTGACCACCACCGAGCCGGCGTGCACGTGATCACCGACCGCCGCGGTCACCGGCAGATTCTCGCCGGTCAGGGCGGACTGATCGACCACCGCGACGCCGTCGACGACCGTCCCGTCGGCCGGCACGGCGACGTGGTCGTGGATGACGATGACGTCGCCGACGGCCAGCGAGTCGATGGGCACCTGCACCTCGGTACCGTCGTCGAGCTGGATCCAGGTGGTGTCGGTGTTGCCGCGCAACAGATCCGAGATGGCCCGGCGGGTCGGCGAAGCGTCAGATCCTGCAGGAACTCACCGATGTTCAACAGCCACAGCACCGTCAGTGCGACGACGTTCTCGCGCAGCAGCAGGCTGGCGACAGTGGCCGCGGAGACCAGTGCGTCGGTGCCGGCGCGACCACCGCGCAGCGACCGCAGCGCACCCTTGAGGAACGGATACCCGGAGAAGATGGTGACGCCGGTGGCAACGGTGCGTGACGCGGGCCCGAGGAGCCGCGGACGCCGGAAACCGTAGCGCCGCAAGCCCAGAAGCACGAGAGCCCCGGCGCCGATACCGAGCCGGACCAGCTCGGTGTTGGTGATGTCGGCCGAATGCGGGTGAGCCCGCGCGACGCTGGTCAGGTCGACCGACAGCCCGTCGGCGAGCGCCGAATGCAGTGCGGCGCGATCGGTGGTCGAGCGATACCAGACCACCACCGATCCGGTGCGCGGGTAGACGTGTGCGGCACGGACACCGGGCACGGCCATCAGTGCGTCCTCGACGGCCACCGCCCGCCGGGCAGGGGCGCCACGGAGATCGGGTGTGATCAGCCGGAGTCGGCCGGCGGCATCCGAGCGGATGTCGGCTGCGACGACGGTCACCGCGGATCAGTGCTCGTGATCGTGCGGTTCCGACACCCCGGGTGGATTCGCCTCTTCGCCGATGCGATCCTACGCCTCGGCGATGATGTCGGCGGTGCGCAGGCGTGCGTCCTCGGCGATGGCCTCGGCCTTGCGGGTTCCCAACAGTCCCCACGAGGTGACCACCACCGCACCCTCGCGCAGCGGGGCCTTCGCCACGGCCTTGCGGGCGAGGTCATACGCCGCGGCGCCGACAATCCCGGTGGCCACCGCCGAACCCGCCTTCACCAACAGTGCATGCATCGCCATCTGTGGAACCTCTCCGTCGACCTGTAATGCAAATGATTTCCAGAACGACGAGTTCTAGCGCCAGCGCGCGGAGAATGCGACGTCGGGCGACGCTACGTGACGGTGATCCCACCATCGACGGGCAGTGTCTGTCCGGTGACGTAACCGCCGGCCGGTGAGGCCAGCCAGACCGCGGTGGCGGCGAGTTCGGTGGGGTCGCCGGTGCGGCCGAGCAGCACGCGCGGCATCTGCGAGTCCAGGTAGCCGTCCTTGTAGCCGTCGGTCATCTCCGATTTGAAGAAGCCCGGCGCCAGGGCGTTGACGCGAATGCCCTTGCGGGCGCCCCACTGCTGGGCGAGGTCGCGGGTGAGACCGATGACCCCGGCCTTGCTGGCCGCGTACGCCGCCTGCGGCAGGGATGCGGTGGTGATGCCGAGGATCGAGGAGATGTTGATGATGGAGCTGCCCGGAGTCATCACCCGACCGGCGGCCTGCGCCATCCAGTACGACCCGTTGAGGTTGATGTCGATGACGCTGCGGAACTGTTCCGGGGTTTCCCGGGTGGCGGGGACGGCGGTGCCGACGCCGGCGTTGTTGATCAGCACGTCGACGTGACCGAAGGTCTCCATCGCGGTGTCGATGACCTTCTGGCACGACTCCGGATCGGCGACGTCGGCGGTGACCGACAACGCCTTTCGGCCGATCGCCTCCACCTTGGCGGCGGTGTCGGCGAGCTTGTCGGTGCGGCGGGCGGCGAGCACCACGTCGGCGCCGGCCTCGGCGAAGGTGGTGGCGAACGAGACGCCCAGACCCGACGATGCGCCGGTCACGACGACGACCTTGTCGGTGAGGGAGAACAGGTCGAGAACGGACACGCGGTCACTCCTTGGTTGTCGAGAAGCTGTTGTCGAGAAGCTGTTGAATGATTCAGATTCGCTGACTGTATCGGGCGCGCTACAGCCAGGCCGGGTCGGTGTTGAGGGTGGTGCGGTCCAGGGCTGCCAGCAGGGTGAACTGCACCGCGGTCTTGGGCAGTTCGTAGCGGTAGAAGTATGCCGCAGCGGCTCGTTTGCCGTCGTAGAAGTCCCCGGACTTTCCGCCCACGGCGAGGAGTTGCTCGAGCCACATCCAGGCGATGACGAGATGTCCGGTCGCCTCGAGGTAGGCGGTCGCATTGGCCAGTGACACCGCGACGTCGCCGGCCGACCAGACCGTGGCCGTGGTCGCGACGAGGGTGTCGATCGAATCACGCAGCGCCGCAGCATATTCACTGAGTTCAGGAACCCGGCCTGCGCGGGTGATGGTGTCGCCGATGGTCTCGGCGAGCAGCGCGAGCCCGGCCCCGCCGGCCATCGTGACCTTGCGGCCGAGCAGGTCGAGGCCGTGAATGCCGTGCGCGCCTTCGTGAATGGGATTGAGGCGGTTGTCGCGGTAGTACTGCTCGACCGGGAATTCGCGGGTGTATCCGTAGCCGCCGAGGACCTGGATGGCGAGGTTGTTGGCCTCGAGGCACCACTGCGACGGCCACGACTTGGAGATCGGGGTGAGTACGTCGAGCAGCAGTCCGGCGCGGGCGCTCTCGGTCTCGTCGCCGGTCTGCTGCAGGTCGACGAGCTTGCTGCAGTACAGCCCGAGTGCCAATGCGCCCTCGACATAGGACTTCTGCGCCAGCAGCATTCGCTTGACGTCGGCGTGCTCGATGATCGGGATGGGCTTGGCGTCTGGGTCCTTCTGGTCCACCGGGCGGCCCTGGGTGCGCACCTTCGCGTACTCCAGTGAGGCGAGGTATCCGGCGTAACCCAGTGAGGTGGCGAGGAATCCGACTCCGATGCGGGCCTCGTTCATCATGTGGAACATGTAGGACAGGCCCTTGTGCTCCTCGCCGACCAGGTAGCCGACCGCGCCGGGAGCGGAGCGAGCGGGCGGAGTGGATTCCGCGCCGGGAGCGGAGCGAGCGGGCGGAGTGGATTCCGCGCCGGGAGCGGAGCGAGCGGTGGCAAAACTCCCGTCGCCGAAGTTGAGCAGGCAGTTGGTGGTGGCCCGGTTGCCCATCTTGTGGTTGAGGCCGACCAGCGCGACGTCGTTGCGGGTGCCGTCGGGCAGGAACTTGGGAACGATGAACAGTGAGATGCCTTTGACGCCCGGGCCGCCGCCGGGGGCCTTGGCGAGGACGAGGTGCACGATGTTCTCGCCGAGTTCGTGATCGCCCGCGGAGATCCACATCTTGGTGCCGGTGATGCGGTAGGTGCCGTCGTCGGCGGGGGCGGCCTTGGTGGTGATGTCGGCCAGTGAGGAGCCGGCCTGGGGTTCGGACAGGCACATGGTGCCGAAGTAGCGGCCCTCGATCATGGGGCGAACCCAGGTGTCGATCTGTTCGGGGGTGCCGTATTCGGCGAGGAGGTTGGCGTTGCCGACGGTCAGGAAGGCGTACGACGACATCGCCGCGTTGGCCGCCTGGAACCATGCCGAGGAGGCGCGGCCGACGACGGTGGGCAGTTGCATGCCGCCGAGGGCGTCGTCGAAGGAGCCGGCCACCAGGCCGGCCTTGAGGTATTCGTGGATGCCCGCGGTGATCTCGTCGGGCAGTACCACCGTGCCGTCGTCGCCGACGAACGGTTCGTGGGAGTCGCCGAGACGATTGAACGGTGCGAACCGGCTGATCGCGATGTCGGCCGAGAGGTCGAGGACCGCGTCGAAGGTCTCTCGTGAGTGGTCGGCGAAGCGCGGCCTGCTGGTGAGGGATTCGACGTCGAGCCACTCGTAGAGCAGGAATTCGAGGTCGCGCCGCGACAAGGGGTCGGCCATCACATCTCCGTTCGGTCGTGCGTGCACCTAAGCACTCGCTCAGTTATAAGCACTCGCTTATACTGCCCGTAACCCCCCGGATGGGTCAATAGTGCCGGGCGATCACCAACAGGAGGCCGGTTCGAGTGACCACGGTTCGCGTCACGGAATCCGCCGCTGCACAGCGCATTAGGCAGGCAGCCATCGCGTCGTTCGCCGAGTCCGGCTATGCCGGTACCTCGACGCGGCAGATCGCGGCCGGCCTCGGGATGAGTGCGGCGGCGATGTATCCCCATTTCCGCTCCAAAGAGGAACTGCTGTACTCGATCGCGCTGGAGGGGCACCGATCGGTGAACGAGGCGATCGCCGCCGCCGACGACGCGAGTGCGTCGCACACCGAACGGTTGACCGCGGTGGTGGCGGCCTTCGCCGGCTGGCAGGCGCGCCATCAACAACTGGCCAAGGTCGTGCAGTACGAGATGCGGGCGTTGACGCCGTCGCACTTCCGGACGATCGCGGCACTGCGGCGGAAGACCACCGAGATGATCGCGACGATCGTGGCCGGCGGGGTCGAGGCGGGTGAGTTCGCGGCCGACGATCCCGACGACGTCGTCCTCGCGATCTCGTCGCTGTGCGTCGACGTGTGCCGATGGTTCCCCACGCGGACGCACCGGGACCCGGCGACGGTGGGGCAGATGTACGCGCGGATGGCCCTTCGGATGGTGCTCGCGACCTGAGGTCGGCCATCAGTGATCAGTGATCAGTGATCGGTTCCGGGGAACGGGGTGTAGTACTGCCGCGCGGCCGAGGCGACGATCTCGGTGAGTTGTGCATCGTCGAGCGCGGCCGGTGTGCCGGCGCTGACGGACCGGAGGTAGACCTCGCACAGCCAGTCGAGGAGTTCGAGATGCTCGCATGCCGTCTCGATGTTGCTGCCGACCGCGATCGAACCGTGGTTGCGCATGAGGGCGGCGGTGCGCTCGTGCAGAGCGGCGCCCACCAGCTCACTCAGTTCCAGGCTGGTGAAGACGGCATAGGGCGCGACGCGTACGGTGCCGCCGAGCATGGCCGCGGTGTAGTGGATGGCCGGCAGTTCGTCGACGACGGTGCCTGCCGACACCGACGCGATCGAGTGGGCGTGGGCCACCGCGGACACCGAGGTGGTGCGGTAGATCTCCAGGTGCAGGCCGAGTTCACTGGTCGGGCGGTACGGCGTCGGAACCGCGACGACGCCGTCGAGGTCGACGATGACCAGCTGATCCGGTGTGACCGCGTCGAGCCGGCATCCGGTCGGTGTCAGCAGGACGTGATCGCCGCTGCGAACCGACAGGTTGCCGTCGGTGCGGGAGGTGAGCCCGGCCGAGGCCGCGAGATGATGCGCGGCCGCGCACAGAGAGGCGCGGTGATCGTCGATGCCCACCCCATCGACGTTAGACCCATCGACATGCATGTGGAGGACAAGCGGCTCGATTGTGCCCGAGGTGCGCGGCCGCGGGGCTCACTTCTGGCGTGCCTTGAATCGTGGATTGTTCTTGTTGATGACGAAGACACGGCCGCGTCGTCGGATGACCTGGGCGCCCGGTTGATTCTTGATGGATCGGAGGGATACGCGAACCTTCATGACAGCTCCTTGTTGAAAATGACTGTCATGAACAATAGCGCGCGCCGACGCAAAAAGACGAAATGGGTCGTCGTCAGGTGACGATCCCGAACTCCTTGATCTTGCGGTAGATCGTCGCCCGCGAGATGCCGAGTGCGGCCGCGGCGTCGGCCTTGCTGTTGCCGTTCTCCTCGAGGCTGCGCACGATCGCGTCGCGTTCGAGGGCCTCGATGCGGGTCAGGGTGTGCCGGCTGGTGGTGCGACACCGCGGTGGCAGCTGACCGACGCCGATGACGCCGGAGCGTTGATGGGTGACCACCTCACGCAGTGTCTGGCGCAGTTCGGCCACATTGCCCGGCCACGAATACTTGCTGAGTTGGCGCATCGCATCCGGTGCCACACTCAGTTCACGGCCGCGCGTCAACTGCCGCAGCAACGTCGGCACCAGATCCTGCAGATCCTCGATCCGATGCCGCAGTGGGGGGAGTTCCACGGTGTGGCCGAAGAAGGGCAGCAGCGTGGTCCCCGCCTCGACCGCGGACGCCGCGGTGGTGACGCCGAGCCACCCGGCGTGTTCGCGGCCGGGAAGCAGGTCTGCGATGGCCGCCTGGGCGTCGGCGCCGATGGTGTCGATGTCGCGGATGATGACGCAGAAGCCGTCCCGATCGAGTTCGGTGGCCAGCGCGTCGAGGGTGTCCTCGGCGACGCCCGTGGTGTCGTCGAGGGCGTCGGTGGCGAAGTCGTCGGCGGCGAAGTCGTCGGCGGCGAACACCCGGGTGGTGGCCGGTTGGTAGCGTTCGGCGGCCGCACGCAAGGTCGCGGTCCGCCCCGATCCCGCCTCGCCCGACACCGCGATCCATTGGCCGGCCCGCACGTGACCGACGATCCGCGAACAGCATTGCCGCCACGACGAACTACGCCCCACCACTCCGGGCAGGGTTGCCGTCGGCGTTTTCGGCGCGGCCACCGACGGTGCGGGTGCGGCGTCGACGAGATGCACCCGGAAGACCGCGATCTGCGCACCGTCGTCGCAGTACTCCGACACCGGTGACAGCCGCGCGACCCGCCCGCTGGGCAGCGTGCTCACCCGGCCCGGTGTTCCGCGCGTGGGCGACTGGTCGACGGCGTGCTCGAGGATGGCGAGTTGGTCGGCCGGGTCGACGCTGTGACGCAGGCGCCGGTTCATCAGGACCACGTCGCCGGAGATCGCGAGCACCATGGCATTCGGTGCCCGCCGGCAGGTGGCCAGGTACGCGTTCAACAGTCGTGATTCGCGCTCGCTGGCCTGCGACACCATGCGCTGCACTATCTGCGAGGTCGCTGACTTGGCCAGCGAGAGCAACAACGTCGACGGCTGCTCGAGTTCGCTGCGACAGGTCAGATCGAGAGCGCCGACCACCGCTCCGGAGATCGGATGCACGATCGGCACGCCCGCGCAGGTCAACGGGCCGAGGCTGTCGGCGTAATGCTCCGAGCCGCTGACCACGGTGGGTTGGCGGGTCTCGAGTGCGGTGCCGATGCCGTTGGTGCCCGCGAACTCCTCGCTGTAGCTGTATCCCGGTGCGAGACTCACCTCGTCGAGCATCCGACGCAGTCCGGTACTGGCGGTGGTGCGTGAGAGCACCACGCCGTCGGCCGAGGTCAGGATGATCGACATCGGCTCCGACGACAGATCGCCGGCGAGCTGATCGATGATCGGGCGTGCGGCCGTCATCAACGGCCCGTCGGTGTTCGGTTCCCGGACGAAAGGCAGTTCGAGGCGATCGGCGCGGACATTGAACGCGCGGGATCGCCGCCACGACGTCGAGATCGATTCTCGGACGGCGTCATCGAGTCCGTCGTCGCTCAGGAATTTCTCCCGGGCGCGGGCGACCGTGGCGGTGGACGTACTGGGCTGGGCTGGGGGCTGTGAAATCACCGAGCAAGCGACTCCTCTGTGATCTGTATCTCACCTCTCCGACGAGTCTACCTCGTCGGGGGAAGGGGAGGGCCGACCGCGATCAACGCCGCGAACGGCAGATGCCGTTCGGATCGCGGTCGGCCCAGTCCGGGGCTGGTCGGGAATCACCTCACCGGGCGAACGCGGTGTCCCCGACCGGACAAGATCAGATCAGTTCAGTAGATGTTGGACGGGCGGACCATACCCTCGGCCAGGTCACCGAAACCGGGCGCCGGGATCGCGCCGGGATTGCCCATGACCTCCTCGACCACGGCGGTCTCGGTGGTGATCAGCAGCGCCGCGATGGACGCCGCGCTCTCCAGCGCGGCCCGGGTGACCTTGCACGGATCGATGACGCCCTCGTCGAACATGTCGCCGTAACCACCGGTCAGGGCGTTGAAGCCGTGTCCGAGCGGTAGTCCGGAGACCACCGTGACCACCTCGTCACCGTCGAAGCCGGCGTTGGTGGCGATCCAGCGCAGCGGTTCGGCGAGGGAATCGCGGACGACCTCGATGCCGACCTTCTCGTCGCCGGTGGCCTCGAGGGATTCCAGCGCCCGATGCGCCTGGGCAAGCGCGGTGCCGCCGCCGGAGACGATGCCCGCCTCCACCGCGGCGCGGGTGGCGGCGAGGGCGTCCTCCACCCGCAGCATCCGCTCCTTGAGTTCGACGCTGGTCACACCGCCGACCCGGATCACCGCGACCCGGCCGGTCAATCGTGCGATGCGCAGTTCGAGGGCGTCGCGATCGGCGTCGATGCGGGCACGTTCGAGTTGGGCCTCCAGATGCCGGACCCGGGAGTCGACGAGTTCCTGATCGCCGTGCGCCCCGACGATGGTCGTCTCGTTCTCGGTGACGGTCACCCGATCGCAGGTGCCGAGGTGTTCCATCGACACCTCGTGCAGATCGATGCCGGTGTCCTTGGCGATCACGTGGCCGCCGAGCGCCACCGCGAGGTCCTCGAGTTCGGCGATGCGGCGATGTCCGAAGCCCGGTGCGCGCACCACCACCGACAGCATCGTCTTGTGCATGTTGCCACCGACGAGCAGTTGCAGCGCCGGTCCGTCGACGTCCTCGGCGAGGACAAGCAGCGGGCGGTCGGCGCGTTTGGCCGTCTCGATGGCCGGCATGATCTCCTGCACCGAGGTGATCTTCTTGTTGGTCAACAAGATCACCGGATTGTCCAGGACCGCCTCCATCCGTTCCGGATTGGTGACCATGTAGCCGGAGATGTAGCCGTGATCGAATTCGATGCCGTCGACGACGTCGACGGACAGGCCGAGGGTGTCGCTCTCCTCAGTGGTGATCACCCCGGTCTTGCCGACATGTTCGACGGCGGCCGCGATGACCGCACCGATCACCTCGTCATCGCTGGCGGCCAGCGATGCGATGCGCTCGAGGTCACTGCGACCACCGATCTGAACCGCCTGGGATGACAAGGATTCCAGTACCGCGGCGACGGCCCGTTCGATGCCGCGGCGCACCCGCATCGGGTTCGCGCCGGCCTCGACGGCCCGCAACCCCTCGCGCACCATCGCCTGCGCCAACACGGTTGCGGTGGTGGTGCCGTCACCGACGACACCGTTGGTTTTCATCGCCACCTCCTTGACCAATTGGGCGCCCATGTTGGCGAATGGGTCGCGCAGCTGGATCTCCCGGGCAATGGTGACACCGTCGTTGGTGATCGTCGGGGGACCGGTGAGCTTCTCCAGGACCGCATTACGGCCCTTGGGGCCCAGTGTCACCTTGACCGCGTCGGCAAGGGCGTTCACGCCCCGCTCCAGCCGCAGCCGCGCTTCGGCGTTGTAGCGCAACTCTTTGGCCATGTCGTCAACCTCTTCTCTGTGTTCGGTGTTGTTGTGGTCGGGCTGTATTCAGTTGTCCGCCCGCCCTCCGAGTGCCGACGAGCGAAGCGAGGAGGTGTATCGAGGACACCTCCGTGACTCGACGTGTCAGCCGGGAAGCTCGGGGCAGGTCCCGTGACGGAGTTCTAGGGAATCAGGATCGCGCGGCCCCGCACCCGACCGGCATCCAGATCGTCGAGAGCGCTCTGGTAGTCGTCGAGTGCATAGGTTGCTGTGTGCAGCTTGACCTTTCCCTGCGCGGCGAGAGTCATCAGCTCGGTGAGATCGTTGTAGGAACCGACGAGATTACCGATGAAGTTGATCTCGGTGGAGATGATGTCGATGGTGGGGACGTTGATGTTCTCGCCGTAGCCGACGACGAAGTAGTTGCCCGCCCGATGCAGCATCGCCACCCCCTCGGCGGTGGCACCGCCCTCACCGACGAAGTCGAGGACCGCCTCGGCGCCCTTGCCGTCGGTCAGTGCGAGCACCTGGTCGACTTGAGTGCCGTCGGCGACGATGCCCTTGTGCGCACCCACCTCAAGGGCCAGCGCCACCGCATCCGGATTGCGGTCGACCACCACGATGGTCAACCCGGAGATGGCGGCGAGGACCTGAATCCCGATGTGCCCCAATCCACCTGCGCCGATCACCACACAGGTGTCGCCGGGACGCGTCATCCGGGCCACCTTGGCCGCGGCGTGATAGGCGGTCAGGCCCGCATCGGCGAGCGCGGCCACATCCGACGGTTCGAGCGAATCGTCGATCTTGACGACGCTGCGCGCGGTGGTCTTCAGATAGTCGGCGTAGCCGCCGTCGGTGTCGATCCCGGGGAACAGGCTGTTCTCGCAGTGGACGTCGTCGCCGTCGCGGCAGGCACGGCACAATCCGCAGGTGATCAGCGGATGCAGGATCACCTTGTCGCCGACGGCGACGTTGGTGACCGCATCACCGATCGCCTCCACCCAGCCGGCGTTCTCGTGGCCGATGGTGTAGGGCAGTGCGACACCGCTTTTCGCCTCCCACTGACCTTCCAGGATGTGTAGATCGGTGCGGCACACCCCGGCCCCGCCGATCCGCACGATCACGTCGAGCGGACCGGTGATCGTCGGGTCGGGGATCTCGTTGAGTTGCAGTTTGTCGTGATATCCGACGACCTGGACGGCTCTCATGATGACCTCTCCTGAAGGAAATTGCTGTCGGGGAGTGCGCGGGTGCGCACATTGGTGATGACCGGTCCGCTGGTGCCGTCGCATGCATCGTCGTCGGCGTAGCGGGTGGCGAGTAGGCCGCGGCAGAAGTGCGAGTTGCCCTCCACCGAGATCCGCACCGACCGTGCGAATCTCAGCCGCACCGGCACCTGCTCCGGTGGCAACGGACTGCCGTCCTCGTCTACTACGACCCGGCAGTTCGGGCACACACCCAGACCGATCTGTACCCGTCGCCGTAGCAGTGCGTACTTCGCGGGCCCGTCGGGCAGGTCCCGCAGCAGCAGATGCTCGCAGTCGGCGGCGGTGGCCGCCCCCGAGGCTATGAGCGCACTGACCGCGCGTTCCATCGACGCGGTGTGGGCCTTGCGCAGGAAGGTCATCCGCAATTCTTCGAGATCCTGCTCGGCCTCGACCCCGAAGGTGCCCTTGTAGCCGGCGTGCGCGGCCAGACCGGCGTTGATCTTGTCCGAGTCGTGGTGATCATCGAGCATCACCCGCACCTGACCGACGTCCTCGATGTCCTCGAGGGCATCCAGCGAATCCGAGGCCATCAGGTACGCGAAGTTCGGTGAACAGAAGGACGTGGGCAGCCGCAGATGGACGGTGACCCCGTCGTCGTCGATGAAAACCGAACGGACGAAGTTCAATTCGGTGATGGGTTGGTCGAGTTCCGGATCGAGAACGGTATCGAGTGCGCCCAGCACGGCGTCTGTCATCATCACCGTGTCCTCGATCTGCACCGTCCCGCTTTCGACGTGGTGGCGGTCCGACAGCGCGGTCATGCGTTCACCGCCTCCTGCGCGCCGGCCGCCACCTCCGCACCGGGATCGGCGGCGTCGGTGGGGATCCGCAGCTCCTCGGGAACCTCGATGTGCGGATACAGCGCTGCGGCGTTGAGGCCGAGGATCTTCCGCTTCTGATCGGTGGTGATCGGCGCGTATTCGGTCATGTCCTCGGGGATCTGGAAATCCACGAACCGTTCGACGAGCCACTGCGGGGTCCACAGCGCGTAGTCGCTGGCGAAGAGGATCTTGTCCTCGCCGATCCAGTAGAGGAGTTCGCCGATGATCTGCGCGAAGTAGCGGGGCCGGGTGTGGATGAACGGGATCGCCACGGCCAGTCCGCCGTACACGTTGGACTCCTGGGTGGCGATCCAGCAGAAGTCCTCCAGGCGGGGCAGGCCGACGTGCTCGATGATGAAGTTGAGGTCGAGGTAGTCGGTGGCCACCTTGTCGACGTCGGCGACATCGAAGGCGTCGCGATCGAGCGGACGGATCGTCGGTCCCTTGTGTACGTGAACGTTCTTGATACCCAGCTCGATGCACTCCTCGAGGTAGCGTCGCGACCAGTGATCGTCGAGTTTGTACCCGCGGGAATCGCCGTGCCATTCGGCGGTGTAGAGCTTGACGCCCTTGAGGTCCATGGTCTCGGCGTCACGACGCAACTGCTCGAGGCCGTCCTCGCCGTCGCGCGGATCGTAGGCGTGGTTGTAAGTGAGCTTGCCCGGATTGTCCTGGCACAGCTTGAGTGAATCGTCCACCTGCGCAAAGCCGTTGACGTAGAAGTCCTTGAGAATCGTGGCCTGGAAGATCGCGTGGTCGGCCGGCCCGTCGACGAAGAGATCCTGCATGAGCCGTTCGGGACCGTAGTAGCAGTAGGTGTCGTAGTCCCACAGCTCCGATTCCGGGCTCAGGTTGCGGTGGTAGTCGTAGAAGCAGTCGATGAACTGCTTGCCATGGATGTTGCGGTGGTTGGACTCGCGTCCGTCCCAGAGGTGCACATGGGCATCTACGATGAAATACTTCTCGCCGTTCTTCTCATACATCGGTCTCACTCGCTCTCTCGCGGCGTTGACGGGGCTGTGGGGGCTGGTACTGGGCTGAAAACTGTGGGGCTGGAAACTGTTGGCTGAGAGGTGGATCGGATGGAATTCGCCGCCGGGGCCGACAAGGGGGCGGGCGGGGCCCCGGCGGCGAAGTCTGATCCGCTACCCGATCAGGAAGCGGTGAGGTCGAAGCCGATGAACTCGGCCGCGTCCTCCGGGCTGGCGAACAGGATGGTCTGTTCGTCGAGGTGCACCATCCGTCCGTAGTGGGTGGAGCTGATCTCCTCGAAGATCGACCCGTCGAACTCCTGGCCGAGGGCGTCGGTCAGTTCGTCGTAGTCGAAGATGAGGCGGTTGACGCCGTCGACGCGGATCATCGACGGGTACTCGGTGAGTTCGACGCCGTCCTTGGCGCCCATCACGTCGGCGACGATCCGGCCGATGGGGGTGTTCATCAACGTCACCCCGCACATGTTGGAGAACTCGGTGTTGGCCCCGAATTGCATTGTGCTCACTTGTTCAGCTCCTCTGGGATGTCGAGGCCGATGGCGGTCAGCACGTCGGCGAACTTGGTCTTGGCGTGATCGAGGCTGGAGGAGAAGGTGACCGACTTGTCCGCCGGCTGCGACCAGATCGGCTGGAGTCCGCGGGCCGCGTCGAGGCAGCGTGGTACCCACACCGCCATCCAGTCGGCGAACAGCTTCTGGTTGTCGACCCCGTACTTCTCGTCGCGCGCGAGCATCTGGAACAGTGCGCGGGAGTAGTTGAGATCGCGGTCGTAGTCGTACTCACCGGTGCCGACGATCGTCGGGGTGATGTAGTCGCCGTTGCGGGCGGCCACCTGCATCACCAGTTCCGACCGGAACAGCGAGCCGACGAGCTGCTCGAAGACGATGTTGGAGCAGAACAGCAACTCGGCCCAGTCGCCGATCGCGGTCAGCCGTTCCACCGCCTCGCGGGTGGGCTGCCATTCCGGGGCTGACTGCCAGACCTCCTTGTGTGCCGATCCGTCGAACGCCTCCTCCGCCTCTTCCAGGTCGAGGTTGAACAGCGCCAGATCCTGTGCGAACCGCAGCTTGTGGGCGGCGTTCACGCAGACCGCGTTGTTGATCATGTTGGTCGGCGCGGAACGCTGGATCGAGGTGAACACGTGCAGACCCATGCCGCTCTCGGCATGCATCCAGGCGCCGAGGTTGCGTTCGATGAACTTGAGCCAGGCCGAGTTCCAGCCGTCGTAGGCGCGGGCACGTTTCGCGTTCTGCAGACACAGGTCGACCTGATGGACCACCGCCGAGTTGTTGCGGTAGATCGTCTGCTCCCACTCCTCGTTCGGGTCGAGGAACTGATGCCAGTTGGCCGACTGCGCCGCCGTCCACTCCTTGGGGTAGCCGCCCGGGCCGTCGCCGAAGCCGTAGATCCAGCCTTGGGTCAGGTGGCGTTCGGGATCGGGCTGGACGTCGATGGTGACGTCCTCGTAGATCGTGGCCCGCTTCTTGGCCGGCTGATAGTAGTTGTACTTACGGCTGCGGCTGCTCGGGAATTCCCGTGCGCCGGCCTCGGCGTCGGTGAACTCGATGGAGGGGAAGCTGCGTTCCCGTGGTTGTGCTGGTGCGGACATACCTTTCGTTCCTGTCGTTCAGGCGGACTCGGCGACCAGGGGTCAGGAGTCGAATGCCGGGCTGGTGAACTTGTCGTAGAAGATCTGGTCTCTGGGCATCGAATGTTGTTCAGCCAGTGCGAGAGCCGCGTCGACCATGGGTGGGGGACCGCAGAAATACACCTCCGTTCGGGCGAGGTCGGCTTCGGTGTCGTTGACGATGTCGGTGACATTGCCCGCCGCGACGGTGACGCCGTCGGGGGCGCCGTCCACCGATTCCGACAGGCAGGCGATGAAGGTGAAGTCGGCGATCTTCTCACCGAGAGTGGCGATCTCGTCGAGATAGAAGAGATCGTCGGCGGTGCGTGCGCCGTAGTAGAAGCGCACCGGCCGGTTCAGGCCGGTCTCACTGATGTGGCGTACCAGGGAGAGTAGCGGTGCCATGCCGGCTCCGCCGCCGATCGCGACGATCGGCAGGACGTGACCGCTGCGCAGGGTGCAGGAACCGTAGGGGCCGTTCACCTTGATCTCGTCGCCGACCGACAGTCCGTCGGAGAGCATGCCGGCGAACAGACCGCCGGGATACTTCTTGATCAGGAATTCCAGGCGGTCGGGGGTGGCCTGGGTGGTGGCGATGGAGAAGGACCGCTTCTCCTCGGTCCCCGGTACGAAGAGGTCGACGTACTGACCCGATTTGAACTCGATGGTCTCGGGTTCGACGACGTCGAGCTTGAGCGAGACGATGTCGCGGGTCATCGGTTCGATCGCCGCGACGCGGGTGAGCACATCCTGGATGGGTGCGCCGCCGAGCAGCTCGTCCTCGTCGAAGTTGAGGAGTTCGATCTCGCAATCGCTGTATGCGTATGTGCGACAAAGGAGTACGTACCCCTCGGCCTCTTCGGAATCGTTGCAGGCGAAAGTGGAGTAGTCGTCCATCTGCACGTCACCGTCGAGCATGTACGACTTGCAGGCCGAACACCGTCCCTCCCGGCATCCGTGCATGAGGTGGATCCCCTGCCGGAATGCGGCGTCGAGGATGGTCTCGTCCTCGGTCACCTCCATCTCGATGTCGACGGGTTCGAAACTGATCCGATGTGTGTCGGCCATGAAGTCTCCTGGGCTGGGATGGTTGAGCTGGTCGTCCGGCAGGGGCGGGTGCTCACCGCCGCCCCTGCCGAACGGGCTCAGACCGTGACGGCGCCGTTCTTGTTGGCCATGTACGCGGCGATGTGCGACTGGCGTTCGTCGTCGCTCATCTCGTTCAGCAGCACGTTGGGGCTGGCGAACGGGATGCCGCGGACGTCGTCGAGCGTCCACATCTTCTTCGGATCGAGATCCAGATGCGGCTGCGGGATGAGCGTCTTGCCGTCGTCACGGACGTAGCCGAGATCCTTGATGATGTCGGCGAGATCCTTGCCGTGGTGCAGGGTCTCCCATTCGCGGAATCCGGTGAGGCGTCCCATGTTCGGGGTCGGCCGGCCCTCGTATTCGGGGCGGAAGGCCACCTTGTCGGTCCAGGCGCAGGTCTCCGAGCAGTAGGTGCGCCACTGGCCGTCGACCTTGTCGGTGACCATGTCCTCACGGATGAGGCACGGCACCATGCAGGTCCAGCAGCGGTGCGGGTACTCGTAGTCGACGTCCTCGAAGGCGATCGGCTTGTTCTTGCCCGGGTAGGCGAGACGGTTGTAGTTCTCCCACCACTTGCCGAACTTGTTGTACCAACCGGGGTACTTCTCCTCGAACCACTCGAAGTCGGTGTCGGTCATGGCGTCGATACGCCAGTAGTTGACCGGCCAACCGGTGGCGAAGAATCGGGCGACCTCATGCACGTAGTGCTTGTTGACGATCCGGTTCCAGGCCTCCTCGACGAGGTCGTGGGGGATGGTCAGGCCGTACTTCTCCAGCGGGAGCAGGTAGCTGCGGTAGTAGTCGTCGTAGATCCACCGACGCCACATCTCGGCGTAGCTCTCGCGATCCTTGCGGCGATCCTTGGTGCCGTACTCGATGAAGGTGCCGATCGCGGCGTCGACGACGCAGTGGTTGTTCCACCAGGCGTAGCGCAGATCCCGTTCCAGCAGTGGACGATTGCGCTCGTCGGCCAGCGCCATCAGCAGGATGGAGTAGCCGTTGGAGATGTGGCGCGATTCGTCGGACTGCACCGAGTGGAAAACCGTCGGCAGCAGGTAGTCGCCGTTGGCGGCGGCCTCGTCGGGCATGGCGACGAACAGGGTGTTGGTGAATGCGGTCTCGGCGACCACCGTCAGGTAGATGTTGGCGGCGGTGATGGCGTCGCCGGTGATGAAGCCCTCACCGAACTGGCGGCCGATGGTGCCGGCGTAGTTGTTGGCGAACGCCTTCTCGGTGATGTCGAATCCGGCCGGGTCGACGTAGTTGTTCATGTACAGCTTCTTGAGATTCATCTGGATCGTCGAGTGCCGGACCTCGTCGATCATCTGCACCGCGAGACCATTGTGGATCTCGGGGTTGGGTACCGCGTCGATGGCCATCGGCATCGCGCGGGCGGCCGAGATCTCCGGGAACGGGATGATCGACAGGAACAGCTTCTGCCATTCCAGCCAGCGTTCCTGCACCTGACGGAACATGTTGCCGCGGATGGCACCGTCCATCGCGCCGTAGACGCGGTTGTCCTTCTCCTCCTCCATCGGGAAGTACGACCGCATGATCTGCTTGAGCGGATCCTTCTTCGGTGCCTTCTCAAAGGTGTAATCGGTTCCGAACCGGGTTGCCGGGGTGGCGAAGGTGGGCTCCCACGACAGCTCGGTGATCTTCGCATGGGCCTTGGTCAAGCTCTGCCTGCTCAATGTGCGCCTCCTGTAGAAGAGCCGGCTACGTGCCGGCCTGCGGGCTGAAGCGCTATTGATACAACCTCGTGATGGCAATCACACCCGTCTCACTGTGAGACTGACCACACATTCACTGACCTGGATCGGTGGTGTGGCGGGGGTCGCCGTCACCATCATCGAGCGAACAGCAGTCGACATCGCCTGTGCCACAGCCACCTTCCCGCAGGCACTCGCCGTCTTCGACTCCGCGCTGCGCCTCGGGGCGAAGCCTGCGCGAGAAGGCCCGCGAGGACAAGCTCCGCAGCATGGACGTCATGGTCATCGGCTGGACGTGGGCAGACCTCGAGGCCGGCCGCGTCGTCGAACTCATCGGTCAGTGGCTGGTCCAACTGGAGATGATGGCGTTATGAGCCGGGTCACCCACCGCCAACAGCACGTGGGTCGTGTATGCGAACGTGGAGGCGCTAGCACTCATATTCTCCAACAGAACCCACGTTCTCCGGCGGTGCCGCTCAGCGCTGCGGCGGGAGCTCCAGGGCGCGTGAGTGTCGCATCCGCCAGGTCAGGAACGCCACGCCCAGACGCGCCCGGCCCATACCGTCCAACGGGTCGAAACCCAATCCGGCACTGACGTTTTCGAGCCTTGTCTGCATGGTCGAGTGATGGATGTCGAGCGCTCGGGCGGCCTGCCGGACGCTGGAGGCATCGAGCAGCGCGGCGATGGTTGGGCGCGCCCACGCGTGCGTCATGAGCGACTCCAGGCTGTCGGCGTCGGGGTTGCGGGCGTCCGACGGTGACTCGGCCAGCAGGTGGACGAGACCGCCGTACTCGGCCGCGTCGACGACGGTGGTGGTGGGTCGCTCGCACAGCTGCAGGGCGATCAGGGCCGTGCGAAACGAGTCGGCCAGGCCGTCGATCGTCGTCGCGACGCCCAGCCCGCACGGTGTCGATGGGGCGGCCGACACGTTGAGATCCCCGGGGGCGATCACGGCGTGGATGGTGCCGATGGCGGTGGCGGTCACATCGGCCGGCCACGACGGATGGCTGGACCAGTCGGCGAACAGCGGCGTCGCCAGTGCACGGTAGGACGCGGTCGGGGACAGATGCAGCCGCGCCGCCGCCTCACGTCGGCGATCGAGATCGGCGTCGCGATCGAGCAGCCGCGCGACGTCGCGGGTGGCGCCGCCCGACCCTCCCGAGTATCGGATTCCGACGGCCAGCGCCAAACGCTCCACGATGATGGCGTCGTTGGCCAGTTCGGGGCCGTGACGTTCCAGCCACACCCGGGTGGCAACGCCGCCGGTGCCCGCGTCGACCTCCAGCGCGTGCACCTCGCCGGGCGCATCACCGCTCAGGGCCTCACCGAGTACCGACACCCGCGTCACCGCATCGCCGCGGCGCACTCCGGCGGGGCATCCGGCCAGGGCGGCGGCGGTGGCGAGCAGTCCGTGCAGGTTGACGTTGCCCACCACGAGTTCGTCGAAGCAGGCGATCACCCGCAGGCCGAGGCTCGCGGACGGGTCCAGCGCCGCGATCCGTCCGAGGAGTTCCTGCACGTGTGGGTGTCCTTGTCGTCTCTGTCGGCGTCGTCGCTGTCGGCGTCGTCTCTGTCGGCGTCGTCTCTGTCGGCCGACGATGATGCGTCGGCCGGGGTGCGCGCTCCAGTGTCTCGCGCACGGTGCGATCGCGCCGGGAAATCGTTGGGTGCGACTCCCGGCGCGATCGAACGCCGTGTCAGCCCTCGAACGCCGTGTCAGCCCTCGAGCGCGCCGTACACGGCGGTCTCGAAGTCGAGATACCCGCCCACCGAGTTGGCATCGGCGAAGGGGAGGATCTGGGTGGCCCAGTAGCCGCCGATCTTGTTGCGCCGATCGATCCAGTAGTAGAGATTCGCCAGACCCGCCCAGGCCAGGGAGCCGGCCGGACGGCCCGTGGGGGCGACCTCGTCGTTGAGCATGAAGGTCAACGCCCACGACTTGGGCATGCCGGGGAAGAACTCGGCGTCGTTGGACAGGCTCGGGATGACGCCGGGCAGCATCTTCACCTTCAGTTCGCCGAGATGGTTCTGCTCGGCCAGTGACACCGTCTCGGCACGCAGGATCTGCTCCCCGGAATCCGAGCGGCCGTCGTTGAGCCACATCCGGATGAAGGTGAGGTAATCACCGACCGTCGAATACAGGCCGTGCCCACCCATGTGCACCTCCGGATCGTCCGGCAGGGCGAAGTCGTGATCGGGGGTCAGCGAGCCGTCGGCGTTGCGGTGATGCATGGTGGCGGTGCGCGCACGCATGTCGTCGGTGCGGGTGAACGCGGTGTCGTTCATTCCGAGAGGCTCGAGGATCTCGGTGCGCATCACCTCGCCGAGGCGTTTGCCGGTGATGGCCTCGATGACCAGTCCCGTCCAGTCGATGTTGGAGCCGTATTCCCACTGTGTTCCGGGGTCGAACAACAGCGGCGACCGGAGTGCGGCCATGCTGGAGGTCACGATGCTCGGCTGGCCGTGTTCGGTGGCCAGTCGGGCGTAGGTTTCGTTGAAGAAGTCGTAGCCGAAGCCTGCTGTGTGAGTGAGCAATTGGCGTGTGGTGATATCGGACTTCGGGGCGCGCAGTCGGGGTTGGCCGGCGTCGTCGAAGCCCTCGATCACCTGGATCTCGCCGATCCGCGGTTCGTAGTCGCGGGCGGGTGCGTCGAGGTCGAGCTCGCCGCGTTCGAGCAACTGCAGCGCGGCGGTTCCGGTGATCGCCTTGGTGGTCGAGAAGATCGCGAACACCGAGTCGGTGCTCATCGGGGTGTCCTCGTCGAGCGCTCGCAGACCCGATGCGCTCAGATGGATCGTCTCGCGGTCGGTGGTGACGCCGGCGACCACACCGGGCACTCGATCGTCGCCGGTGGATGCGGCGGCCACGACGGCGTCCGCGGCGTCGGCGACCCGCTTGGAACTGACGATGGGTGTACTCATGGTGATTCCTCTTTCTCGTGAAGCGGATGGGGCGGTGGAAAGTTGTCCCGGGTTCTCGACGAGGTCAGTCGGCGAGCATGCGGGCAATCCAGACGAATCTGGTGTGCAGCATGGATTTCGCCAGGGCGGTGTGCGGGGCGAAGATGTCGCAGGCGTGAAATGCGCCGGGCCACACGTGGAGTTCGGTATTGACCCCCGCACCCCACAGGGCTCCGGCGTAGTCGATGGCCTCGTCGCGGAAGATCTCGCAGTCGCCGACGTCGATGAACGCGGGCGGCAAACCGGTGAGATCGGTGGCTCGTGCCGGGACGGCGAGCGGACTGACCTCGGGTGACCGGTAGGCATCGCCGAGGTATGCGCGCCAACCGGTTTCGTTGGATACCCGATCCCACACCCCGACGCCGTCGAATTGTGTTGTCGATGGCGCGATTCCGCGGTCGTCGAGCATGGGATAGCTGAGCATTTGGGCGCGAATCGCCGGGCCGTCGCGTTCGCGTGCGGCCAGGGCCAGGCCGGCCGCCAGTCCGCCGCCCGAGCTCGCACCGGCGACCATCAGCCGTCGCAAGTCGATTCCGAGTGAATTCGACTGGCCGGCAGTCCATTCGAGGGTCGCGTACATGTCCTCGCGGGCATAGGGATCCCGGTACTCGGGGGCCAGGCGGTATTCGGGCGTGATCAGGACGGCGCCGAGACGCTCCACCCAATCCAGCGTCGCGTCGAGCGCGTTGAACCGGTCGCCGAACATCAGGCCACCGGAGTGGGCGTAGACGATGACGGGCCGCTCTCCGTTGGCTCGGGGTGATCGGAACACCGACACCGTGATCGGGTCGCCGCGGTATCCGGGGATCTCATAATCGGTGTGGGTGACCTCTCGGCCGTGCATTGTCTCGTCGACGGGGCGGGAGGCATAGGACTGCCGCATGAAACCGATCAGCTCGGGTGTGACGGTGGGTGGGAACAATCCGCCGACGACGGCGAGACCGGCCCGCAGCTCGGGATCGAACTCGGGCCTCGGACGTGTCATGGATCACAGTCTAGGCAGGGCTGTGGCGTGCCCGGTACCGCCGACCCGACGCGAAATCGGTGGAGTTTGCCCGCCGAATGGCGGGTGGGGAAGGTGTCAGGCCGGTCCGTAGCTCAGATGCACGACGCCGTTGTCGAAGGCCTCCTGGTCCAGGAGCTGCAAGCCCACCTCGCCGATGCCGTCGAACAGCCGGGCGCCCGCACCGAGGATGACGGGATAGACGAGCAGGTGCAGTTCGTCGACGAGGCCGTCGGACAGCATCGCGCGCACCAGCCGGCCGCTGCCGCTGATGTAGATGTCGCCCTCGGCGCGGTCCTTGAGGTCGGCGATGGTGGCCGGGTCGTAGGCGCCGAGCACCGTCGAGTTCTGCCAGGAGCCGGCGTCGGTCAGCGTTGACGAGACGACGTGCTTGGGGGAGTCGTTGAAGAACCCGGCACCCGGATCGTCCTCGACGGTGCGGGTCGACCAGGCCGGTCCGAACATCTCGAAGGTGTTGCGGCCCAACAGGATGTCCGAGGCCGGCGCGGTGAGAGAACCGATCACCTCGCCCATCCGTTCGGTGAATCCGTAGGGCATGGTGAAGGCCGGGTTCTCGAAGACGCCGTCGGCGGTGATGAATTCGTGGACGCGGATCGTTGCCATTGGTGTGCTCCCTGTCGGTGGTGATGTGGTGATGCGGTGAGGTCAGGAGGTTGGACCGATCCCGGCTCCGGAATTCATCGCGCGGTACACCGACGTCTCGAATTCCATGGCCGCGTGCAGGGCCACCGGATCGGCGAACGGGAACAGTTGGGTCGCCCACACACCGGCGATCTGCGCCCGGCGGTCGATCCAGAAGTAGGTGTTGGCCAGACCCGCCCAGCCGAGGCTGCCCGCGGTGCGTCCGGTCGGGGCGTCGAGTTCGTTGGTCATCGCGACGAGTGACCAGCCCTTGCGGAGTCCGGGGAAGAACTCCATGTCGTGTGTACGTCGGGGATCGATCCCGGGAAGCGCCGTCACGGTGAGATCGCCGAGCTGATTGGCCGTGGCCGCGCGCACGGCGTCGGGGCGCAAGATCTGCTCGCCGTCGTCGGATCGGCCGTCCGACAGCCACATTCGCAGGAAGCGCAGGATGTCGTCGACCGTCGAATACAGCCCCTGACCGCCGAGATCGACCGCGGGAGCGTCCGGCCGGGTGGGTCGACGCAGCGGTTTGAGGCTGCCGTCGGGTAGCCGCGCATGCAGGCTCGCGGCCCGCTCGAGCATCGCATCGTCACGCGCAAAAGCGGTGTCGCGCATGCCCAGTGGGTCGAGAAGGCGTTCCCGCATGACCTCGCCGAGTCGGCGTCCGGTGACGGCCTCGATCACCAGGCCCACCCAGTCCACGCCGATCCCGTACAACCACCGGGTCCCCGGATCGAAGACCAGGGGAGTGCCCAGCGACTCGACGCTGCCGGCGGCGACGTCGGGAACCGACAGTGCCTCTGCCGCGCGGGACGTCGCCTCGTCGAAGAAGGTGTAGCCGAAACCGGATGTGTGCGTGAGCAACTGCCGGGTGGTGAGCGGCGTTCGGGCCGGACGGAGTCGGAGGGTGCCGTCGGTCTCGAATCCGTCGAGCACCTCGACGTCGCGAAGGCGGGGCTCGTACTCGGCGGCCGGGACGTCGAGATCCAGGAGTCCGTCGTCGGCGAGTTGCACGGCGACGGTCGCCGTCAACGACTTGGTGACCGAATACATCGCGAGGATGGCGTCGGTGCGCAACTCCTCGGGCTCGCCGACGGTCCGCGGACCGTGCGCATCGAGGCGGATCGTGGCGTCGCGGTTGGTCACCCCGGTGATGACGCCGGGCAGGGTCGGATCGTGGCTCATCTCAGCCATCGTGCCCCGTGGGTGCCGGCACCTCGCCGGAGGGGTCCGAACGGCGACGGTGCGCGTTGATCTTGCGGGTGACCAGGTGCGCTGACGACAACCCGATGAGCACGCTCGCCGACCCCACGACGATCAGGATCACCCCGACGATGCGCTGCGACCGGATCACCTCGTCGGGTGTCCGGCCTTCCGCCGCCGGCACGTCCTGTCCCGGATGTGCGGGGTCGAAGGCCGGTGGCACCAGCAGTTCCGGATGCGTGTACTTGGTGCCCGGCATCGAGACGCACCGATCCAGCGGCCCCATCGGTCGGTCGGCGCACGTGGGTCCCTGCACGAAGCCGCCGACGATCCCCATGGTCAGAAACAGCGCCCCGACCGCCAGACCGCCGACGGCGATGATGACCTGCCAGACGAGCATCGTCCGGGCCGACGGTTGCTTCTTTCCGGTCATCACACGGTTCGCGACAGCCGGCCGATGAACGCGTCCAGCCGCGACAGGGCCTCCTCCAGGTCGGCGGTGGACGCCGCGTAGGACAACCGCACGTGATCGTCGGCGGTGGCGATGCCGAAATCCTTGCCCGGCGTGAGTGCAACGTGGGCGTCGGCGAGTGCCCGGTCGCAGAACTGCGCCGACGTCAGGCCGGTGTCGGAGACGTCGATGTAGACGTAGAACGCGCCGTCGGGCTGCACCGGAACCCGCAGCCCGATGCGTTCCAGACCGTCGAGCACCAGGCGCCGGCGGTTGACGAACTCGCGGCGACGGTCCTCCGACACCGCCAGCGACTCGGGCGTGAAGCAGGCGAGGGCCGCGTACTGCGCCGGCGTCGGCGGGCTGACGTAGAAGTTCTGCGCCAGACGCTCGGTGACATCGACCAGGGAGTCCGGGAGGATGGCCCACCCCAGTCGCCAGCCCGTCATGCCGAAGTACTTCGAGAAACTGTTGATGACCACGGTGTTCGCGGTATGCGCTCCGGGTTCGGAGAGCACGCTGTGCGGCGGATGGCCGTCCGGGCCCGGATCGGCGAGCCCGAGGTAGATCTCGTCGACGATGCTCCAGCCGTCGCGGGCGGCCACCCGAGCACACAGTTCGACCAGATCGTCGTGCGGCACCGAGGTGCCCGTCGGATTCGACGGTGACGCCACGATGACACCACGCGTCGACGGCCGCCACGCGGCGTCGACGAGGTCGGGGGTCAGCTGAAAGCGGGTGTCGGGTGTCGTCGGCACGAGGGTGACGTCGGCGCCGAAGCTCTCGGCGAACTGCCGATTGCACGGATAGGACGGGTCGCCGATGAGCACCCCGTCACCGGGGTCGACGAGGGCGGCGCAGGCCAGCAGCAGCGCCGCCGATGCGCCGGTGGTGACCGCCACCCGCGACGGATCGACGTCGGCGCCGAAATGCGTCGCATAGAACCCGGCGATGGCCTCGCGGAGCTGCGCGGTACCCAGCGCGTCGGTGTAGGTCATCGGCCTGCCGTCGGCGGCCTCCCGAGCCGCGGCCAGGAACTGCGGAGTCGGGCCGAAGTCGGGTTCGCCGATGTTGAGCCGGATCACCCGATGCCCGGCCGCCTCCACGGCGCCTGCCTTCTTGGCGAACTCCATCGCGTAGAACGGCGCCACGTGCTGCGCCCGTCGCGAGATGTGCATGGGCACATTCTGCGCGACGGGCGCGGTGGGTTCGGCCGGTGGTGTCAGATCAGGGCACCCAGTTGAACGTGTCCGGGTCGGGGCCGCGGCGCTTGTTCTTGTTGAGGCCGTCGATCGCGGCCACGTCGGCCGGGGTCAGTTCGAAGTCGAACAGCGCGAAGTTCTCCTCCACACGCGACCGGGTCACCGACTTGGGGAAGACGATGTCGCCGCGCTGGATGTGCCACCGCAGGGTGACCTGCGCGGTCGATCGTCCCTTCTCTTCGGCGATCTTCACCAGGACCGGGTCGTCGAGGACGTCGCCCTGCGCGATCGGCGACCACGCCTCGGTGGCGATCCCGTGATCGGTGTTGAAGGCGCGCAACTCGTCCTGCGTCAGATACGGATGCACCTCGATCTGGTTGGCCGCCGGCACGATCTCTGTTTCGGCGAACAGACGCTCGAGGTGGTGCTTCTGGAAATTGGAGACGCCGATCGCCCGGGCCTTGCCGTCGGCGTAGATCTTCTCCAGCGCCTTCCAGGTCTCGACGAAGTCACCGACCTCCGGCAGCGGCCAGTGGATCAGGAACAGGTCGACCTGATCGACGCCGAGCCGCTCCAGGGTCTCGTCGGTCGCGGCGAGGGCGTCGTCGTAGGCGTGTTTGTTGTTGTTGAGCTTGGAGGTGATGAAGACCTCGTCGCGGGGCAGGCCGGACTTGGCGAACGCCTCGCCGACCTCCTTCTCGTTGCCGTACATCTGCGCGGTGTCGATGTGGCGATAGCCCACCTCGAATGCCGAGAGGGTGGCCTCGACGGTGTCCTGCGGCTCGATCTGGAATACCCCGAAGCCGAGCTGCGGGATCTGGACACCGTTGTTCAGGGTGATGGAAGGGACTGTCATGGAACACCTTTCACTGTTGTGGACGTGGTTGATGGATCGTGATGTCGATGATGCCGGTGGTCAGGGCAGCAGGATGAACTTTCCGCGCGAATGCCGCGCGGTCAGGTCGGTGAGCGCGCGGCCGGCCTGCTCCAGCGGATAGGCGGCCGCGACCTCGGTGATCAGCGAGCCGTCGGCGGCCGCGGCGATGAGCGGCTCGATGGCCTCTGCGTGGTGGCGTTTGGTCGCGTCCGACGATCCGCTGATCAGGATGATGCCGTCGTCGGTGCGGCCGAATGCGGCGATGCTGACGATGCGCGACGCGTCGATGCCGAGTTTCAGCGAGACATCGATCGCCTCGTCGGTGCCTGCGGTGTCGATGGCGGCGGTGACCGCCGATGGTGCGGCGGCGCGCACGCGGTCGGCGAGGCCGTCACCGTAGGTCACCGGGATCGCCCCGAGTGCGCGCAGAGCGTCGTGATTGGTCTCGGCGGCGGTGGCGATCACGGTGGCCCCGGCGCGCAGCGCCAGCTGCACCGCGATCGACCCGACCGCGCCGGCACCGCCGTGGACGAGAACGACGTCGCCGTCGGTGACGCCCGCGGTGGCGACCGTGTCGGCGGCCGTGACGCCGACGAGCAACAGGCCGGCGGCATGTTCGACGTCGAGGGATTCCGGTCGCCGGTGCAGTCGGTCGACGCCGACGACCACGTGGTCGGCGTAGGCGCCGGCCACCGGGTAGCCGATCACCGCGTCGCCGACGGCGAACTCGGTGACGTCGGGCCCGAGTGCCTTGACGATTCCGGTCAGTTCGCTGCCCGGGTGCAGCGGGAGTTTCGACTCGTCGGTGCCCATCACCCCGCTCACAGTCTTCGCGTCGAACGGGTTGACACCGATGGCCTGCACGGTCACCACGACCTGGCCGGGATCGGGCACCGGTAACTCGATCTTGACGACCTCCATCACCTCCGCGGGATCGCCGTAGGCGGTGGCGACGATCTGCCGCGCGGTGACGGCGGCGGAGTCGATATCGAGGGTGTTCTCGTTGGTCTCACTCGTGTCGGCCATGACAGCTACAAGGCGGCCGGGGTCGCCGACTATTCCGTTGCGATCACAATTGTCGGAAATGCCTGACCCGAGTTGTCCACAGGCAGTTGTCCACAGGCGGGTGCACGACCGCCGGCAGCGGGACACATTCCCCGTATGGTCGGCGCAGCCGGGAGGCCGCCAGATACGCGAAGGGGGACAGCGCATGACCGAAAGACGCGTCGAGGCCGTGGGTTCGGAGCTCAGGTGGATGTCGTCGGTGTTCGTCGCGGGCGCCGACGACGCCGCGCGCGAGTTCGACGGCCATCATCAATCGTTGTGTGAGATCTCAACCGGATTGTGGGACAACAGCGGTCAGGCGCTGATGACTCTCGCCGAATCGTGGCGACGGCGGGGCATGGGGCTGGCCGGCGTGGTCGGTGACCACGGCACCATGCTCACCGCGGCCGATACCGCCTTCCTCGCGGCCGACGACACGAGTGCCGCATCGTTGCGCGTGATGCCTTATCGGCCGGATGCATCAGGGTCGTCCGACATCGAATTGCGGTTGTAGATGGTCGGTTTCGGTGATGTGTTGCGGTTCGACCCGGGGCAGATCTCGTCGATCTTCGCGATCTGCTCCGCGCAGCAGGCGACCTGCTCGACGCTGGGCACCACCCTCGGCTCACTGGACAGTCTGTCGACGTGGCAGGGTGATGCCGCCGACGCGGCACGCGCGGCGGCGGGGCGGGTGCGCGTCGACATCGACAGCTACGGTGTGGAGAACGCGAAGGTGGCCGCGGCCGCCCGGGATTGTTTCAACGAGGCGACGGCGCTCGTCCGGGACGCGAGAAGTGTTTAGGCGCAGGCCGATGTGCGAGGATTTGTCATCGATCCGGTCAGTGGTGCGGTGACCGACCTGCTGTGGCCGTCGGTGCCGGGGTGGTCACCGGCGGAGCGGCAGGCCCATCAGGATGCCATCACCGAGATCACGCGCCGCGTCGCCGAGATCTGCAGCCGGGCAGAGCGTTTCGACGACGATCTGGCGGCGCTGCTCAACGCCGCGAGCGGCGGGATCGCACTGACCGCCGACGGCGAGAATCCGGATTTCAATCCAGCTGCGCGACAAGCCAACCAGATCGCGGCGTTCCGGTCGCTCTATGGGCGGCCGCCGACCTCGGAGAACGACTGGCGGGTCGCCGAGGTGCTCGATCCGCACAGTTACTCCCCGAAGAACAACGGGGTACCACCGCAGATCAGCGTGTTGCGTATCAATCCGGTTCCGGGGCAGGGGGTGGTGGCCACCGGACTGTTCATCCCGACTGCGACGGTGCACGGCGGCATCGACGATCACCTCGGTGACAACCGCGGTTTCGACCCGACCTTCGATCCGGAGGACACGAGGGTGACCTACGTCGTCGACTACGAGACCGGACTGGTGATCGCCCGGCAGAATCCGTCGGCGACCGCCGACGGGACGACCGTGCGCACCGGGACACCGCGGGTCCGGGCCTCGCAACTGGACGACGGAACCGTTCTCGTCAACTACGACGCCGCGGATCCGCTTGCGCCGCCGGGGACGGCGGAGGCCGGCTGGTCGGTCAACGGTCAGACGATCATCACGCCCGGTGAGGGTGACGGGGGCGGTGCCCGCATCTCGGGCAACGTGACCGATTACCCGTCGATGGAGACCTACCAGTACCTGCCCGACGGTCAGACGCGAGTCCTGCACACCGACGGCGCCGGCGACCACACGTCCTTCGGCCCGTTCCTCAATCTCCCGCTCCATCACGAGTTCGGCGACTACGACCGCGATTTCGAGCAGTTTCCGGGGGAGACCCGAGTCCTCGGCCAGGTCGGCAAGGCGCCGACCGGCGTGGCAGCCGACACCACCCCGCTCGGCCCGGTGGGTGATCCGCCCGCGGTGCCGGGTGTGCGGTGACGGGCGATCTTCTCAGCGGTGGAACCAGGCCTGCGGGTCGCCGGCGAGCGCCTTGTCCAGGCGCAGTCTCGAGGTCTGGGCGAGCGGTTCGGGGAGGGCGTCCGGAGCGAACCAGGCGACCGCGGTGTTCTCGTCGTCGGCGACCCGCGGCTCACCCGAGACATGACGGGCGAGGAAGCACACGTCCAGATACCGGGTCTGATCCCCATTGGGGTAGGTGATCATGTCGGTGACGTCGACGCTGGTCAGGCGGATGACCTCGGCACTCACCCCGGTCTCCTCGGTGATCTCCCGGACGATCGCCCGGGCGGGCTCCTCGCCGGGTTCGAGGACCCCGGAGACCACGGCCCACTCGTCGGTGTCGGCACGGCGGGTCAGCAGCACGCGTCCCGCGTCATCGGTGACCACCCCACTGACACCGGACAGCCAGAGCGGCGCATGTCCGACGTGGGAGCGCAGGTCGCGGATGAACTCGGGGATCGGCATGGGTGCCATCTTGCCCGGCGGGCGACGCGCGCGTCGGATCGGGCCGCGGGCATCGGTGATCGTGGGAAGATCGCCGGGTGAACACTCCTCAGGGCGGTAGCGCACCGAGCGCGCAGGGCGGCGTCGGGATCTGGCTGGTCATGGTCGTCATCGGTCTGACCGGAGTGGTGTGGGCGCTGGTGGACGTGATCAACCGCGGGGTGGGTGACGTCCCGGGAAGCACCTGGCTCTGTGGAGTGCTGGGACTGGTGCTCGCCGCCTTCGCCCTCTACCGGGAGTTCGGCGGCGAGCCGCTCATCACCTTCGACGACGAGAACATCGCCGAGGAGTATGAGCAGCAGAAGCGGGATTCCGCCCGGGAGCGTGGTGAGACCGGGGACGACGCCCGGTAGGGACGGCCTCGTCGACGCTTCGCACTCGCGTTCGACGAACTTGTCGGTGGCCGGTGCTTCACTGTGGACATCCGATCTTCTCCAGGAGGCTCCCATGTTCGATGCACACGGCCCCGATGCCGCGCACAGCTCCGATCCGGAGGGCGTCCGGCAGGCCGCGGCATGGTCGGCGATGTACGACTGGCTGGTCGATTCCCTGGCCGGTATGCCCGCCGGTGCGGTGCTCGATCTCGGTCCGTCCGATCATGACGGGTCCGGGGATGCCGACGATGATGACCTGGATGTGCCCTGCGCTCAGATCGTGGTGCTGCGTGAACGGACGATGATGGTGCGGTTGTCGACGGCGGTGATGGATATTCCGGCGGTGGCCGCGTACACCGTGCCGAACGCGATGCTCGACCGGTGGAATTACGAGGATCGCTTCCGCGACTGCACTCACGGCTACCTCCTCAGTCGATCCCGGCGAACCGTGGCCGGCATCTGCGTCGCCTGGTTCCGCGACCGCCGCGCCTTCCCGAGTCCGACGGCACTCGGATGTAGCTACACCGCGCCCAGTGCGGCCCCGCACATCGGCTGAGTGCGGTGCCCACCGGCATGGGGGAGTCCCCTGATCTTTCCCCCAAAGCGTGCTCTGACCAGTGAAATTTCCCTTCCGACGCGTCATCGTGGAGTCATGAACACATCAACCGAATCACACAAGACCACCTCCGAATCCGGACTGACCTTCTGGAAGATCCTCGGCATCATCGCTGTCGCACTGATCGCCCTGGCGATGATCGGGCCGATCCTCAAGGGCCTGTTCTGGGTCGCCCTGATCGCCCTGGCGATCTACGGCGGCGCCATGCTCTTCCGGTCCTCACGCAAGAAGTCCGGCCCGACACCACCGAGCGGTTTCTGATCGCGATCGCCCCGCGGCGGGTGACATCCAGTGGGCGCACTCGCGATCAATGGAAACCGAGCGCTGTCAACGTAATTGCGGCTCGGTCGACGGAAAAAGGTTCTCTGTCAACGATTTTCCTATGGCGTGCATCCTCACACGCGTGTACCATGGAACACATATTCGATATCAAGTGGGGGTGGGATGTTCGAGACGACCGACGACATCCGTCGAGCACTGACCTCGCTCGTCGAGATGACCTCGGCGGCAACCGAAGCCGACGCCCTCGACCGCCTCACCGTCCTCGAGGAACTGAAATCCGCGGCCACCGCCGCGCAGGTCCGTGAAACCGCCCGCCTCGACGAACTCCGCACCGCCGACGAAGAAGCCCGCCGCGTACCGCAACGCCGGCGCGGCAAGGGTCTCGGCGCCGAAATCGGCCTGGCCCGCAAAGCCTCCGGACGCAAAGGCTCCAGCCACCTCGGCTTCGCCCGCGCCCTGACCCACGAGATGCCACACACCCTCGCCGCCCTCGCCGCCGGCCACCTCACCGAATGGCGAGTCACCATCCTCGTCCGCGAAACCGCCTACCTCACCCGCGAAACCCGCGAAACCATCGACCGCGAACTCTGCAGCGACACCACAGCATTGGACGGCGTCGGTGACAAAGCACTCGAGGCCAAAACCAAAGAACTCGCCTACCAACTCGAACCCCGCACCGTCGTCGACCGCAAAGCCAAGGTCGACAAAGACCGTCGCGTCAGCGTCCGGCCCGCACCCGACCTCATGACCCACCTCTCGGCACTGCTACCCATGGCCCAAGGCATCGCCATATACGCCGCCTTCAAAAAACACGCCGACTCCATCATCGGCGCCGACCGCCGCACCCGCGCCCAGATCATGGCCGACACCCTCGTCGAACGCGTCACCGGACACACCACCGCCGACGCCGTCCCCGTCGCGGTCAACCTGATCATGTCCGCCGAGACCATGCTCGGCACCAGCGACACACCCGCCGCCATCCCCGGCTACGGCCCCATCCCCGCCGAGATCGCCCGACGACTGCTCCTCCTCGGCGCCGACGCCACCACCACCTCCACCATCCGCCGACTCTACGTCCGACCCGCCGACGGCACCCTCGTCTCCATGGACGCCCGCTCCCGCTGCTTCCCCAAAAACCTGGCGCACTTCATCTCCCTGCGCGACCAGCGATGCCGCGTCCCGTACTGCGACGCCCCCGTCGAAGAGATCGAACACGCCGACCCCCACCGCCACGGCGGCGCCACCACCGCCACCAACGGCGACGGCACCTGCAGTGACCACAACCACTCCAAGGAAGCCGACGGCTGGACCTACACCGTCCTCGCCACCACCGACGGCCCCCACACCCTCGACATCCGCACCCCCACCGGCCACACCTACCGCAGCATCGCACCACCGCTCATCAGACCCCAACCACCGGCGCCACAACCAGCACGCCCCCACCCACCGATCCGACGCCGTCCCCGCCGAACCACCCACAACCGCACCATCACCCGCAGACGACGCCGATCACCAATCTGACCGTGCCAGTAGAGATCCCAGAGGAGCTCAGTGCAACCGGGCCAAGGCGCCCATCATGTCGCGGCGCGTTCCGTCGGTCTCCGAGTACCGCAGGGCCCTGACGCGTTCGACGAGGATCTCGTCGGTGGCGTCGGGCAGCAGGGTCAGCACCTCGTCGACGAAGTCGGATAGCGGCATGGCCCACTCGGCCTCCGCCTGACCGGGCATCAGGTCTGTCGCCACTGCCGGCGGAACCAGTTCGAGGACGCTGATCCCGTTGGGCGCCAGCTGCATTCGTAGGGAGTCGGTGAAGGAGTGGATGGCCGCCTTGGTGGCGCTGTAGGTGGGGGTGGTGGCCATCGGGGTGAAGGCGAGTCCCGAGGACACCGTGATGATGGTGGCGCCCGGCGTCCCCGAAAGGAATTCGGTGAACGCCGCGACCAGGCGGAGGGGACCGAGGATGTTGGTGGTCACCTCCGCGACCGCGGTGTCGAGGAATGACGGGTCGGTGAGATCTTCGGCGCGCATGATGCCGGCCATCGCGATGAGGACATTGGTGTCGGGGAATCGGGTCTGCACCTCGGTACTGGCCCGCATGATGTCGTCGGCGTCTGCGGTGTCGATGCGAACAGTCTCGATACCCGGATGGGCTGCGGCGATCTCGTCCATCAGTGCGGTGCGTCGACCGCCGATGATGACGGTGTTGCCCCGCTCGTGGAGTCGCAATGCGAGGGCGAGCCCGATACCCGAGGTGGCGCCGGGGATGAAGATGGTGTTGTCGGTGAGGTTCATGACTCCACTTCATCGCGCTCACCGACCGGCCACCAGGCCGCAGTCATCCAGGGACCGCCGATCCCTGGGCGGGGTCGCGGCGACCGGGTAACAGTGGAGTCATGACGTCCATCGACCGTGCGGGCCTGGCGCAGTTCCTGCGTGCCCGGCGCGAAGCACTGCAACCCGCCGACGTGGGTCTGCCGCCCGGTGCGCGACGTCGGGCACTCGGACTGCGGCGCGAAGAGGTCGCGGCACTCGCCGGAATGTCCACCGACTACTACAGCCGGCTCGAACAGCAACGCGGACCGCACCCGTCGGATCAGATGGTTGCCGCCATCGCGCAGGCGATGCATCTCGGTCTCGACGAGCGTGACCACCTGTTCCGGCTCGCCGGGTTGAACGCGCCCGACCGAGTGAGCCGCGACGATCATGTCAGTCCCGGCATGATGCGCATCGTCGACCGGCTCGCCGACACCCCGGCGATGGTGGTCAACGGTGCGGGGGAGACGTTGAGGCAGACGGCAATGGCGGTGGCGTTGCTCGGTGACGATTCGGTGCTGACCGGGTATCGACGCAGCATCGTCTACCGATGGTTCACCGACCCGCAGACGCGCGGTCGATTTCCGGCCGAGGATCACGACCATCACGCCGCCGCCCACACCGCTCGCCTGCGGGCCGCCGTCACCCGCGACGGGCCGCGCTCGCGGGCCGCGGAAATCGCCGATGCGCTGCGTCGCGAGAGCGCGGAGTTCGCCGAACTCTGGGACCGGCACGACGTCGCAACCTCGCTCGCCGACACCGAGAAGCGGATCGTGCATCCGCAACTCGGACTCATCGAGGTGTTCTGTCAGACACTCCTCGATCCGGACACCGCGCAGATCCTGCTGGTTTATACCGCCGTACCGGGCAGCGACAGTCACGAGAAGCTGGCGATGCTGTCGGCGGTCAGCGGCTGAGCGGGCGAGGCGGGGTGACCCGGATCCCGAGCAGGTACTCATCCTTGATGAAGTTCCCGAATTCGGTCCGCGGAATCGGCTGGTGTCCGATCCTTTCGTCCGCGGCGTCGACCTCGACGTACATGTGCGAACCCGGAACGGCCACAATCCCGCCGCCGACGACGCGGCAACGCCGATAGTCGGCATACATCGACGCGACCCGGACGTCGTATGCCGGCCACCGCGGATTGCCGGGATGCCAGGACACGTTCAGCATCAGGGGGCCGGTGACAGTCATCCAGCAGGCCCCCGACTCGGGGAGCCGTTCGGCAGCAACCGAATTCCCAACTGCCCAGGGAGGCGTACACGATGGGCGGCATCGCGGCGCTCAGGACGGACCGGACCGGCCGATCTCGGGCAGAACCCGACGGGTGGGAACGGCATGCGTACTCATGTCACAAATCGGGGAGTAGACAGCCGCGACACAAACACCGCGGGCCCCGATGTACCGCCGAGAACGGTAGCACGCGCCTACCGGCGCCCCGCGGGTTCCTGCTCGGGGTACTCGTCGACCACCAACTCCGCGGGGGCCTCGCCGGAGGCGTCGGCGGCCACGGCGGCGAGCTCCTCACCGAGTGACTCCGCGGGTTCGTCGACGGACTCCTGAACCGACGTCTTCGAGCCGGTGAACAGGCAGGCGACGGCGCCGATCAGGCAGCACACCAGGGCGAAGGTGAAGGCCGCGGTCAGACCGTCGGAGAACGGATCGCTGATCAGGTGCGGGAAGAACTCGAGACCGGTGAGGTGATCGATACTGGCCTGCGGCAGACCCTGTAGCGCCTGGCCACCGACCTCCTGGATCGGGTTGACGCCCAGGAACGCCGCGAACAGGATGCCGACCGTGGGCAGGTGCGCGATGGAGTCGGCCGGTGCCGAGGGCATTCCGCCGGCGGTGAGGCCGTCGTACATCGCGGTGGGCAGGTGCTCGCTGAGACCCGCGATCATCATCGAGAAGAACAGCCCGATGGACAGCACCATCGCCGCGTTCTGGAAGGTCGTCATCATGCCGGCGCCGGAGCCGCGGGAGGTGATCGGCAGACTGTTCATCACCTCGGCGCGGTTCGGTGAGGCGAACAGGCCCATGCCGATGCCGTTGATGAGCAGGATCAGTGCGAACACCCAGTAGCTGAAGTCAACCGGGATCGCGATCAGGCCGGCGAACGTCCCGGCGGTGATCAGCATGCCGATGGTGGTGAACCACTTGGTGCCCAGCTTGTCCGACAGGGCGCCGGACACCGGTGCACTGAGCAGGAAGCCGACAGTCATCGGGACCATGTAGATACCGGCCCACAGCGGGGTCTTGGTGTAGTCGTAGCCGTGCTGCGGCAGCCAGATGCCCTGCAGCCAGATGATCAAGATGAACTGCAGACCACCACGCCCGATGGACGCCATCAGGTTCGCGATGTTGCCGAAGGTGAAGGAACGGTTCTTGAACAGCGACAGCTCGAACAGTGGGCTGTCCACCCGGGTCTCGATGATGACGAACGCGGCCAGCATCAGCGCACCGCCGATCAGTGCGGCCAGCACCCAGGGATTGCCCCAGCCCATGTTGGAGGTGCCGTAGGGCTGGATGCCGTAGGTGATGCCGACGAGGATCGCGACGAGGCCGATGGCGAAGGTGGTGTTACCCCACCAGTCCATCTTGGCCTTGCGGCGGACGCCGGTGTCGCGCAGCTTCAGGTACGCCCAGATGGTGCCGATGACGCCGAACGGGACCGAGACCAGGAAGATGTAGTGCCACTGGATCGGGGCGAGCAGGCCACCGATGATCAGGCCCAGGAAGGAGCCGGCGATGGCCGCGACGCCGTTGATGCCCATGGCCAGACCACGCTGATTGGCCGGGAAGGCGTCGGTGAGGATGGCCGAGGAGTTGGCCATCAGGAATGCACCACCGATGCCCTGGATGATGCGCCAGAAGATCAGCCAGATGGCCGCTTCGGGACCGTCGAACCAGGTGATGGCGAGGAAGATCGACGACACGGTGAAGATGGCGAAGCCCATGTTGTACATCCGGGCGCGCCCGAACATGTCACCGAGCCGGCCGAAGCTCACCACGAGAACCGCGGTGACGACGAGGAATCCCATCATCATCCAGAGCAGGTAGCTGGTGTTGCCCGGCTCCAGCGGATTGAGGTTGATGCCCTTGAAGATATCGGGCAGCGCGATCAGCACGATTGAGCTGTTGATCGTCGCGATCAACATGCCGAGGGTGGTGTTGGACAGGGCGATCCACTTGTAGTGGGGCCCGAGATCGGAAGCCGTGGGGGCCGCGGTGGCGGCGGTCATGGTGTCTCCTGACGTGGTGGGGCTGGGTCGGCTGACGGGGCGTGGCGTCACTCGTCGGATCGCGTCATCGATCGACTCCGAGCGTGGAGCACTCGCCGTCGGTCAGGACGTCGGCGAGGGCGGCGATGCCGCGGGTGAGTTCGGCGCGGGTCTGCGGGTCGAGACGGTCCAGCGCGTCCGCGAGCATCAGCGCCTTCTTCGACTTGGCGTGGTTGATGAGTTCGGTGCCGGCCGGGGTCGCGGCGAGCTGGCGGGCACGTCCGTCGTCGGGGTCGGGGAGCCGTTCGACGTAACCGCCCTGTTCGAGGTTGCCCACGATCCGTGACATCGTCGGCAGTGAGACCGATTCGCGTTCGGCCAGCGCGGAGAGGCGAAGTGGGCCGTGGTTGATGATCGTCCACAGTGCCGAGGCGACCCCGGCGCTGAGGTTTCCCTGCCCGCCGGCCCGCAACGCCCGTGTGATGCGCACCCACTGGTGGTAGAGCACGGCGACATCGACCGTCGGCGCGGTGCGCAGTTCATCGGTGGATGCGGACATGGCGGACGCCTTTCGGTGGGTGGGATACCGACAAATATAGTTGCTTGTTGCTAAGTAATCGAATGGTAAAGCGGACTACAAGTCCGGATCGCTACGTTGGGAGATACGCAGACATTCATCGACGACGACGAAGTGAGGCGACATGACACAGGTAGTGATCATCGGAGGACACGGCAAGATCGCGTTGCGGCTGGCCCGCATCCTGACCGGACGCGGCGACTCGGTGACCTCGGTGATCCGGACGGAATCGCAGGTCGACGACGTCGCGGCCACCGGCGCGAGCCCCGTGGTGGCGGACGTGGAGAACCTGGACACCGCGTCGATCGCGTCGGTGCTGGCCGGACACGACGTCATCGTGTGGTCGGCCGGGGCCGGTGGTGGCGACCCGGCCCGCACTTACGCCGTCGACCGCGATGCGGCGATCCGCACCATCGACGCCGCATCCTCGGCCGGAGTGAATCGTTTCGTGATGGTGTCCTACTACGGTGCCGGACCAGATCACGGTGTGCCGGA
This sequence comes from Gordonia oleivorans, assembly GCF_040044975.1. Classification (NCBI taxonomy): domain Bacteria; kingdom Bacillati; phylum Actinomycetota; class Actinomycetes; order Mycobacteriales; family Gordoniaceae; genus Gordonia; species Gordonia oleivorans. Next base: position 168,760 of record NZ_JBDZDI010000004.1, on the reverse strand, counting down.
GGAGAATTCGTTCTTCGCCTACGCCGAGGCCAAGGCCGCCGCGGACACACATCTGAAGGACTCGCCACTGCAGTGGACGATCCTCGGGCCGTCGCGGCTCACCGACGAACCCGGTTCGGGCCGCGTCGAGGTCGGTGGCGGGGTCGACTCGAAGGGTGAGGTGAGCCGGGACAATGTGGCGCAGGTCGCCGCCGCGGTGATCGCGGCACCGGACACCGTCGGCAAGGTCATCGAATTCAACGACGGCGACGTTCCGGTGACCGAGGCGATCTGAGGACATCCGACTCCTCCGCACGAGTGGCCCCGGCGTCGATAATGGAGAGGTGACCATCAACCCGAGTGTCCTCGATCGGATGCGTTCTATCGTCGGCGATGCCAACGTCCTCACCGACCCCGACGCGATGGCGGGGTATCTGACCGACTGGATGGGCCGCTACCACGGCCACGCCGACGCGGTGATCCGGCCGCGCACCACCGCCGAGGTCGCGGATGTCGTCGGAGAGTGTGCGGCACAACGGATTAGGATCTGCGTGCAGGGTGGCAACACCGGGCTGGTCGGCGGGTCGGTTCCGCCGCCGGAGGCCCCGGGCGACGACGGTCTCATCCTGTTGTCGACCGCACGCATGACCGACATCGACGACGTCGACGAGGTCGGCGCGACCGTCGGGGCGCAGGCCGGTGCCACCATCGCCGCGATCGATGCCCGCGCCGAGTCGGTGGGTCTGATGTTTCCGGTCGACCTGGCCTCCCGGGAGTCCGCGACGGCCGGTGGGGTGGTGTCGACCAATGCCGGCGGTGTGCGGATGATCCGGCACGGCAACACCCGTGCGCAGATCCTCGGGATCGAGGCGGTCCGTGCCGACGGGCAGGTGCTGCGACGCTGGTCCCCGTTGGTGAAAGACAATGTGGGATACGACATCCCGGGCTTCCTGGCCGGCAGTGAGGGAACCCTCGCGGTGATCACCGGGGTGCTGTTCCGGTTGGTCACCGCCGCCTCGGCCACCGTCGTGCTGGTGGCGGCGCACGATCGCGTCGACGATGCCATCGCCCTGATCGGTCAGGCCCGGGAGGCGGGTCTGACCGTGGAGGCCGCCGAACTGATGACGCAGGCGGGTCTGGACCTGGTGCACGAGCACGGAACCCGACGGCCGGTGGCCACCCCGGCCCCGTACTATCTGCTGCTCGAGGTGTCCGGGGCCGGTGACCCCGAGGAGCTGGTGGTCGACCTCCTCGAGAACGGCACCGGCATCGTCGACGCGGTCCTCGAACCGGGGCCGGCGCGGGCGCTGTGGGAGGTGCGTGAAAGCCACACCGAATCCATCGCGCGCTCCACCACGACACCGGTCGTCAAACTCGACGTGTCCTTCCCGATCCGGGAGTTGCCGAGCGCCGTCACCGAACTCGAGGCGTTGCCCGGCGAGCTCGATTTCGCCTGCCGCCCCATTCTTTTCGGGCATGTCGGCGACGGCAACGTACACGTCAATCTGCTCGACGTGCCGGTCGAGCGCACCGCCGAGGTCACCGACCGGGTGTTCACCATCGTCGCGGGTCACGGCGGCAGCATCAGCGCCGAACACGGGATCGGCCGCGCCAAGACCGCGTGGACACATCTGGGACGATCGCCGGTCGACCTCGCGACGATGCGGGCGATCAAGGACGCACTCGACCCCGACGGGCTGCTCAACCCGGGAGTCATCTTCGGCTGAGCCGAACTGGGTGCGGGAGGCTCAGAATGCGGCACGCACCTGCGTCGACTCCACCGGATGGGAGAACATCGGGTAGTCGAAGGAGATCGCGTTGTCGTGTTCGGCCACCGACGTCGCGGCGGTGCAGTCGGTCAGGGTGATCACCCGATAGCCGTTCTCGTACGCCGAGCGCATCGTCGACTCCACACAGCAGTTGGTGAGGAAGCCACCGAGGATCACCGTCTCGATTCCCTTGCTGCGCAGGATGAAATCGATGTTGGTGGAGGCGAAGGTGTCCAGCCCGCGTTTGCCCTCGATGACGATGTCGCCGTCGGCCGGTGTCAGGTCGTCGACGATGCTCGCACCCCAGGTGCCCTTGACGAAGGCGTTGCCGTCGACGACCCCCTTGAGGATTCCGTAGGGGTGGCGGGTGAGTTCGCCGTATCCGGGGGCGAAGGTGATCGGTGCGTGCATGATCGTCACCCCGGCGGCACGCGCGGCGTCGACGAGCGCGACGGTGTTGGCCAGCATGTCGGTCTTGTCCATCACCTCGGCCACCGCGTCGTGCAATACCCCGCCGTCGGAGGTGAATTCGTTCTGGAACTCGATGAGCACCAGTGCGGTGGTGGCGGGGTCGAGGGTGAGGGCGTCGGTCATGGTGATTCTCCTTCGCGCGATGCGGGGTGGCTCCCAGAAGACAATGCCGGGTGACCTGCGCCACAGTCAATGGAAGACCACGGAAACCCTTGGCGGCAAGCCGCGCGCGGACCCGTCGTCGGTGAGACGATGCAAGTCGTGACCGATCACGTGGATGCACGGTTGGCAGAGTTGGCGCGCCGCAGCGGAGTGGCCACCAGCTACGTGGGATGGGATTCCCTCGAACACACGGTGAGCGATCAGACTCTGAGGTCGGTGCTGACCGCCCTGGGCGTGGCCGTCGGCACCGACGAGGAGATCGAGCGGGCGATCGCCGAGTCGGAGGTGGCGCCCTGGCGGGATTTTCTCCCGCCGGTCACCGTGACCACCGAGGGCGCCGGCGACGTCTTCTGGGTCCATGTGCCACATGGCAATCCGCTCGATGTGCACATCACCACCGAATCCGGGGTGCAGCGTCGCCCGCATCAGGTCGATCACTGGTGGGAACCGGTCGAGGTCGACGGTGTCCTCACCGGACGTGCCAGCTTCACCGTGCCCACCGACCTCGAACCGGGCTATCACGAGATCGCCGCCACCGATCCGGCGGCCGGGCGCACCGAGACCACCCCACTCATCGTCACCCCGCGTCACCTCACCACCGCCGACGACCTGACCGGAGACCAGCGGTGGGGCCTGGCACTGCAGCTGTACTCGGTGCGGTCGGCGCGGTCGTGGGGCGTCGGGGACTTCGCCGACCTCGCCGAACTCGCCGCGTCCACGGCCAGCACCTACGGCGCCGACTTCATCCAGGTCAATCCGCTACACGCCGCCGAGCCGGTGCCCCCGGTGGAGAACTCCCCATACCTGCCGACGACGCGGCGGTTCGTCAATCCGCTCTACATCGCCGTCGTCGACATCCCGGAGGTGGCCGATCTGCCCAAACGGCACCGCAAACTGATCGACCGGCTGGCCAAAGGCTTCGTGGCCGACAATGTGTCGACCAAGAAGATCAAGCGCAACAAGGCATTTCGGGCCAAACTGACCGCGCTGGAATTGATCCACGAGGTGCCCCGACGCGCCGCCCGGGAGGCGTCGTACCGGGCGTTCCGGCGCCGCGAGGGTGACGGCCTCCTCGACTTCGCGACCTGGTGTGCGCTGGTGGAGGAGTTCGGTTCGGACAGTCCCAAATGGCAGGGGAAGCTGCGGGATCCCGCCTACGTGGCGCGCCAGCGTCGGCGACTGGCCACCCGCATCGAGTTCTACACCTGGCTGCAGTGGATCTGCGACGAACAACTCGCCGCCGCGCAGAAGGCGGCACGGTTGGCGGGCATGTCCATCGGGATCATCGCCGACCTCGCGGTCGGCGTCGGACGCGACAGCGCCGACGTCTGGATGCTCGGCGACGTCCTGGCCACCGGGGCGACGGTGGGGGCGCCGCCGGACGGATTCAATCAGCAGGGACAGAACTGGAATCAGCCGCCGTGGCACCCGAAGAAGCTCGCGGCGGCCGGGTACGCGCCGTACCGGGACATGCTGCGCACCGTCCTGCGGCACGCGGGCGGACTACGCGTCGACCACATCCTCGGACTGTTCCGGCTGTGGTGGATTCCCGACGGCGGGTCGGCCGCCGACGGCACCTACGTCCGCTACGACCACGACGCGTTGATCGGCATCCTCGCGCTCGAGGCGCAGCGCGCGGGTGCCGTCGTCATCGGCGAGGATCTCGGGGTGTTCGAACCCACGGTGCAGGACACCCTGCGTGACCGCGGAATCCTCGGCTGCTCGATCCTGTGGTTCGAGCACGGCCCGTACGCGCCGATCCCGCCGGAACGCTACCGGGAGCTGTGCCTGACCGCGGTCACCACCCACGACCTCCCACCGACGGTCGGATACCTGGCGGGCGACCACATCACGCTGCGCGCCGAGCTCGGCCTGCTCACCGAGAGCGAGGACGAGGATCGGGCACGTGAGGAACGTGACCGTGACGCGGTCCTCGCGATGGCGATCGAACGTGGACTGCTCGCACCCGACACCCCACTGACCGACAAGCACACGATCAACGCCCTGTACCAGCTGATCGCGGCGAGCCCGTCGGTGCTGCTCAGCGTCGCCCTGGTGGATGCGGTGGGCGAGCGGCGCATCCAGAATCAGCCCGGCACCGACGCCGATCAGTACCCCAACTGGTGCATCCCGCTGGCCGACGACGAGCGGCGTCCGGTGCTCGTCGAGGACCTGCCCGCCAATGCGCGGTTCGCGTCGCTGGTGGCCGCCCTCGAGGCGGTCGGCGTGGGCGGGGAGTCGGCCGGGGCCTGACCCGCCCCGCCGCTCAGTCGACGTCCGTGGCCCCGCGCCGGATGGCGATGGCAACCAGTGCGGCGGCGACGGCGCACAGCACCGCCACTCCGATGTTGAAGGCGATGCCCGTCGGGACCAGCCCCCACCGGGCGGCGGCGAGTCCCTGGGCGACGATCGGGATCGACAAGGCGACGTAGGCGACCACGAAGTAGGTGGAGGTGACCTCGGCCCGACGATCGGCCGGACTGGCCGCGACCACCGCGGCCAGGCCCTTGCTGAACGAGATGCCCTGCCCGGCACCGGAGATCACCGCACCGACGATGAGCAGCGGCAGGGACTCGGCGGCCAGCGCCCAGGCGATCACCCCCACCCCGACGGTCAGCGCCGCGCAACCGGCGATCAGGGCGGTCCCGGTGGGGGCGCGCCGCCCCACGATCTGGGTGAGGGCCGACGTGCCGAGCAGGATGGCGACGAGGGCGCCCGCCATGAAGTGATTGTCGATCCCGATGACGTGGGCGAGGAACGACGGTGCGACCGCGGTGAACGTCCCCAGCACCGCGAAGCCGGCGAAGGCCGCGATGGCCGGCCCGGTGAACACCGCACGCACCTGCGGTGGCACCGACAGCCGCTGCACTCCCACGCGCGCACCGGGTGTCGGCCGTGCCGGTTCCGGGATGAACCAGATCGCGACCCCGACCACCAGCAGCAACGCGAGGTCGACGACGAAGACGGTGTGCAACGGTGACGGCGCGTACTGCGCGAGCACGCCGGCGAGCAGCGGTCCCAGGCCGAGCCCGCCGATGTTGGCGGCCGTGGCGATCGCCGGTGCCCGGAATCGCCAATTCGGCGGCGCGAGTTCGATCACCGCCGCGGTGGCGGTGCCGGTGTAGATCCCGGCCGACAACCCCGACACGATGCGGCCGACCAGGAGTTGACTCAGTCCGCCCGCGGCGAGAAAGACGATCGCGCTGATCGCCGAGAGCGCCACACCGGCGATCAGCAGTGGCCGGCGCCCGACGACGTCGGACCACCTGCCGAACACGATCAGCGCCGTGATGACGCCGGCGGCGTACACCGCGAAGATGATGGTCGTCGTGGCGACCCCGAAGTCCAGTTCGGCGCCGTAGATCGCATACAGCGGGGTGGGAAGAGTGGTTCCCAGCATCACCACCGCGAAGGCGGCGACCGCGGCGGCGAATGCGGCCGAGGGGCCGATCGTGCGGTGAGCGGGCATGCCTCATCCAAGCACGGGGTCTCGTCGATCTATTCCGGCACAGATTCAGACACGACGTGGCGCGGAGAAGGTCACCGGGTGCGCTAGCCTTCACAAACATGTCGACAGATCCGCGGATTCTCGCCACCACCTCCCGAACGCCCTTTGCCGTCGACGAGATCCACAAGCTCGGCGAGACCGGGCGATTCGTGGTCGCCTCCGACACCTTCCGCGCGGCCCCCGGCAGTCACTCGCGGGGCGCGAGCAAGCACGTGACGGTACCCGCACCCACGCAGGAGACCCTCGCCTTCGTCGACGCCGTCGTCGAGATCCTCGACGAGTATCAGATCAACTGGCTGCTGCCGATGTTCGAGGACGTCTTCTACCTCGCCGCACACCGGGATCGGCTCGCGCAGGGACGCGACATCGAACTGTTCTTCCCCGACCTGGAGACGTTGCGCCGGGTGCACGACAAGGTCAGCTTCACCGACCTGTGCCGCACCCTCGGCCTGCCCGTCGCCGAGACGATCACCGCGACCAGCCAGGACGAACTGCGGGCGGCCGCCGGGCACTGGGATCACTGGTTCGCCCGCGCCGCCTTCGGCCGTGGCGGCCTCGACATCGCCACCAACACCGGCCCGCTGGCCGGCGAGACCGATCTCGACGACATCCACCCCAGCGCCGACGACCCGTGGCTCGTGCAGGAGTTCCTCTCCGGCGTCGACCGCTGCAGCTGGAGCGTCGTCCACCACGGCGAGGTGGTGCTGCACTCCTGCTACGAGCATCCCCTCGCGATCGACAACCGCGGCGGCGTCATCTTCCAGTCCGTCGATTCGCCGGAGTCGCTGGAGACCGCGCAGCGCATCGCCCGGGAACTCAACTGGCACGGTCAACTCTCCTTCGACTACCTGATGACCGACGACGGTGTGCATCACATGGTGGAGTGCAATCCGCGTCCGACGGCCGGCTGCACCGTCGCCACCGCCGAGGAGTTCGACACCGCGCTGTTCAACCCGGGCGGGCTCGTCGTCGTACCGCCTGGCCGCAAGAAGATGATCAAGGCCGCCGTCATCCGCGACGCACTGATGCATCCGTCGCACGCCCGCGGCAACGTCGCCGCGGCCAAGGGCGCCAAGGGTGTCTACGACCAGCGCAAGGACCACATGCCGCTGCTGTATTCGGCGTTGTCGCTGCAGCACATCCTGGCCTACCGCAAACAGTTGGGTATCAACCGTCAGAAGGGTGAGACGCTCGTCGCGACCCAGTTCTTCGACGTGCTCTACGACGGTTCGCCGATCGCCTGACGCCGATCGCCGGGAGCCGGGGGGTTCCGGTCGGCGACCGCATCACGTTAGTGTGTCGTGGGTAACACGCAATCATGAGGTGATGGCATGGTCGTTGACCACGAGGTGGTGATCGTCGGCGCCGGATTCGGCGGGATCGGCGCCGCGATCGAATTCCGCCGGCTCGGCATCGAGGACTTCGTGATCCTCGAACGGGAGGACGATCTCGGCGGCACCTGGCATGTGAACCACTATCCGGGTCTCGCCGTCGACATCGCCTCGGCGACCTACTCCTACTCCTTCGAACCCAATCCGCGGTGGTCGCGGCTGTTCGCGCCCGGGCCCGAACTCAAGCGCTACGCCGCCGACGTCGCCGAGAAGTACGACCTGAAACGGCGGATGGAATTCGGGACCGTCGTGGAACGCGCGGTCTGGGACGACGAGGCCGCGGTGTGGACGGTGTCGACCGCCGACGGTGCACAGCGCACCTGCCGATACCTGGTCACCGCCACCGGCTTCCTCTCCCAACCGCACACCCCGGACTTCGACGGCCTCGACACCTTCGCCGGCACCATCGCCCACACCGCCGACTGGGATGACGACCTGGATCTGTCCGGCCGTCGCGTCGCGGTCATCGGCACCGGCGCCACCGCGGTCCAGCTGATCCCGGAGGCGGCCCGAAAAGCCGCCCACCTCACCGTGTTCCAGCGCACGCCGATCTGGGTGGTGCCCAAGGTCGACTTTCCCATCCCACGTGTGGTGCAGCGCCTCTTCGCCCGTATCCCGCTGACGCAGCGGGCGGTGCGCCTGGTGAACACCTCGATGCTGGAACTGCTGATGGTGGTCGGTGTGCTGCACTTCCGGCAGGCGCGTCTCGGCAACCGTGCCGCGGCCCTGTTGGCGAAGGCGCATCTGCGGGCGCAGGTGCCCGACCCCGCGCTGCGCCGGGCGCTCACCCCGGACTACGACTTCGGCTGCAAACGACCGACCTTCTCCAACACCTACTTTCGGGCCTTCACCCGCCCGAACGTGACCCTGGAGACCGGCGGCATCGGACACCTCGAACCGGGCGCGATCGTCACCGGCGACGGCCGGCGGATCGAGATCGACACCCTGGTGCTCGCCACCGGATTCGACCTGTGGGACACCAACTTCCCGGCCTTCGAGATCGTCGGCCGCGACGGCGTCGACCTCGGCCGGTGGTGGCGCGACACCCGATTCCAGGCGTATCAGGGCATCACCGTGCCGAGGTTCCCGAACCTGTTGTCGCTCAACAGCCCCTACTCCTACAGCGGATTGTCGTATTTCACCACCATCGAGGGACAGATGCGCCACATGGCGCGCCTCTTCGGTGAGTTGCGACGCCGGGGTACGCGGACGTTCGAGGTCACCGAATCGGCCAACGCCGAGTTCCTCGACGAGGTCACCTACCACCTGCAGTCCTCGGTCTTCTACCGGGGCGACTGCGCATCGGCCCGCAGCTACTACTTCAACCACCAGGGTGAGGCCGCCCTGCTCCGGCCCAACTCCACCCTCACCACCCTGCGTCAGATGCAACGATTCCCGCTCGAGGACTACAGCTTTCGTTGACGGCTCGTGCTCGACGATGCACGGGACTACCGTGGCGTCATGCGCGCATGGGCAGTCAACCGTCCGGGGCCGATCGAGAGCGGACCGCTGGATCTGATCGAGCGGCCGGTACCCGAACCGGCGGCCGGCGAGCTGCTGGTCCGGGTACGTGTGTGCGGGGTGTGCCGCACCGACCTGCACGTCAGCGAGGGTGACCTGCCGGTCCATCGCGCCGGGGTGACACCGGGCCACGAGGTGGTCGGCGAGGTCGCCGGATTCGGCCCCGGCGCCGACACCGGTGAGTTCACGCTCGGTGACCGGGTCGGGGTGGCCTGGCTGCATCACACCGACGGCACCTGCGCCTACTGTCGCCGCGGCGCGGAAAACCTCTGTCCGGCATCCACATACACCGGATGGGACGTCGACGGCGGATACGCCGAGTTCACCACGGTTCCCGCCGGTTTTGCCTACCGCCTGCCCGACGACGTCGACGACGTGACACTCGCACCGTTGCTGTGCGCGGGGATCATCGGCTACCGCGCACTCAAGCGCGCCGCACTGCCCGAGGGCGGGCGGCTGGGCATCTACGGCTTCGGTGGCAGCGCTCATCTGGCCACGCAGATCGCGATCGCCCAGGGCGCACGGGTGCACGTGATGACCCGCGGCGAGCAGGCCGCCGAACTCGCGCGGTCGCTGGGGGTCGCCTCGGTCAGCGGTGCCTACGACGCACCGCCGGAACCGCTCGACGCCGCGATCACCTTCGCCCCGGTCGGCGAGTTGGTGCCGGTCGCGATGGCCGCCCTCGACCGGGGTGGGGTGCTGTCGATCGCCGGAATCCACCTCACCGACATCCCGAAGCTCAACTATGAGCGGGAGTTGTTCTACGAGAAGGAGATCCGCTCGGTCACCGCGAACACCCGGGCCGACGGCCACGAATTCCTGCGGCTGGTGACCGAATACGGCATCACCGCGACCACCCACCCCTACCCGCTGACCCGCGCCGATGAGGCCCTCGCCGACCTCAAGGCCGGACGCTTCGACGGCGCCGCGGTGCTCGTCGCCGACGAGTGAGACGGGGACGACGGATGGCGGGGCGCGCTACACCGGTTCGAGCAACTCCGGGGAATTGTTGGCGACCCGATTGACCAACGGTGACACCTCGCGGATCGTGATCGCGGCGGCCACCTCGGCGCTCGGCGGTGCGAACAGCTCGTCGGGGGCCCGGTGATCGGGATCGAGCCAGGCGTCCCAATGCGCATACGGCATGATCAGCGGCATCCGGTCATGCACCTCGACCAGATCGCCGACCGCGTCGGTGGTCAGGATGGAGCAACTCAGCAGGGGAGCGGCCGCCTCGTCGGTACGGTCGTGCCACACCGACCACAGGCCGGCCATGAACAGCCGGGTGCCGTCGGCCGGCGACATGAAGAACGGCACCTTGGTGGGCTTGCCCTTCGTATCCGGCGGGCCCTTCTTCCACTCGTACCACCCGTCCATCGGGATCAGGCAGCGACGCGACTTCACCGACGACCGGAACGAACTCTTCTCACCCGCGGTCTCGGCGCGCGCGTTGAACAGCAACGGGCCCTTGCCGACCTCTTTTGCCCACGGCGGCACCAGACCCCAGCGCATCGCGCGGATGCGCAGCGTGGGGTCGTCGTCGGGATGGTCATGGTCGTGCCGCTTGACCACCGACATCACCGTCGTGGTCGGGGCGACGTTGTAGTTGGGTCCCAGGGCCCGCGGTGCCGCACCGCCATCGGAGTCGCCCGTCGCGCCGTCCAGTACCACCGGCACCTCGTTGACGGCATCGATCTCGGCGGCGAGCTTCGCCGGGTCGGTGGTCACCGCATAACGTCCACACATGGGTCCATCGTGGCACGGGGCCCCGACACCCGCGGTGTCGTCGCTGGTCAGGCGCAGATGTCGGCGGTCACCGCGGCCGTCACCGACACCAGGTCGGCCGGCGCCAGGGCCACCTCGAGGCCGCGTCGTCCGGCGCTGCACAGGACCTGCGGCCAGGACAGCGCCGAGACGTCGACGACGGTGGGCAGTGCCGTGCGCTGACCGATCGGGGAGACCCCGCCCAGGACGTACCCGGTGGAACGGGTCACCGCCTTGGCCTCACCCATCACCGCCTTGCTCGCCCCCAACGCTGCCGCGGCCGCCTTCAACGACAGTTTCCGCGGGACCGGGATCACCGCGACCGCCAGGCCCGTCCGGGATCCCGACAGTTCGATGACCAGGGTCTTGAACACCTGCTCGGCGGTGACGCCGAGGGCCTGCCCCAGCGCCTCGACGGCCTCGGATCCGTAATTGTCGTTGCGCGGGTCGTGGGCGTAGCGGTGCACCTCGTGTGCGATGCCCGCCGCGGTGAGCGCGGCGATGGCGGGGGTGGCGGCCACCGGGTTACCTCCTGGGTTCGGATGTCCGGCGCGGACCGAACATGTCTGGCACAGACCGGAACAATTGTCGCGTCGAGCCTGTTGTGACCACATGTCGGGGCACCTCGATTCGTCGGTGACGACGTCGGCGGCGCCCACCACACTGACCGGACACGGCGTCCGGCAACACACTCGATGCAGAGGAAGGCAGGTGGCCGGTGACCGCGGACATGCTCCTCGATCCCCCTCGCGAGCCGTTGGACGGGCTGCGCTCGGTAGACTTGATCGACATCATCGGGCAGCCGGAGGCGGTGCCCGCGAGCGTCAGCGTCGAAGGGATCGCAGTGACCGAAGCCGACCCAACCGAGCAGGAGCAGACCGACCAGGCCGCGGCTCCTGCTGCCGGTGCGCCGGCCGAAGGACCCGGATCCGCCGCGCCGCGCCGGGCCGATCCGAATGAATCGTCCCAGGACCTGACCGAGCGGTTCGAACGCGACGCGCTTCCGCTGCTCGACCAGATGTACGGCGCCGCACTGCGGATGACCCGGAATCCGGCCGACGCCGAGGACCTGGTGCAGGAGACCTACGTCAAGGCCTTCTCGGCATTCGCATCGTTCCGCGAGGGCACCAATCTCAAGGCGTGGCTCTATCGCATCCTGACCAACACCTACATCAACGGCTACCGCAAGAAGCAGCGGCAACCGGCGCAGTATCCGACCGACGAGATCACCGACTGGCAGCTCGCCGCCACCGCCGAGCACACCTCGACGGGGCTGCGATCGGCGGAGATCGAGGCGCTCGACGCGCTCCCCGACGACGAGATCAAGGCGGCCCTGCAGGCGTTGCCGGAGGATTTCCGGATGGCCGTCTACTACGCCGACGTCGAAGGTCTTCCGTACAAGGAGATCGCCGAGATCATGGACACACCGATCGGGACCGTCATGTCGCGGCTGCATCGGGGACGCCGTCAGCTTCGGGAACTGCTGGCCGACGTCGCACGTGAACGCGGCTTCAACCGGTCGGCCACGGCGAAGAGCGAGGTGACCCAGTGAGCGAGAACACCACGACACCCATACCCGACGACGACCCGGAGTTCACCTCGCTGGACTGCTCGGCGGTCATCGCCGACGTCTGGCTGCTGCTGGACAACGAATGCGACCCCGACGCGCGGGAACGGCTCAAGTCGCATCTGGACAACTGCCCGTCGTGCCTGGCCCACTACGGCATCGAGAGCGACTTGAAGGCCCTGATCAACCGGAAGTGCGGAGGGGATCAGGCGCCGAAGGGCCTGCGTGACCGGCTGCGCGTCGAGATCCGCCGGACCGTCGTCGTCACCGAGACGCGGTACTCCACCGGGGAGTGACCACCGGGGAGTGACGGCACAAAAAAACGCCCGGTCGGGAGTCGGTCGATCAGACCGGCGTCACCGTTCCGGGCGTTTTCCCGTGTCGCTGTGCAAGATGCTCAGGAGTTGGGGCGCCTGCCGTGATTGGCTGCGTTCTTCTTACGTGCGCGCTTTTTGCGTCCGCGCTTACCCATGGCGGGCCTCCTTCGTCGAAATGTGCACCCACCAGTGTCCCATGAGGTCGCCCGCATCCGAGAATCGGCCGGTGGTCGGGGCTCGCCCGCGCATCCCGGCTAGGTTGTCCCTATGGCAGAAGACGTCGTGGCCGAGATCGTCGCGAGCGTGATGGAGGTGCTGGTCACCGCGGGACAAGCGGTCGACGTCGGTGACACGATCGTGCTCGTGGAGTCGATGAAGATGGAGATCCCGGTTCTCGCGGAGGAGCCCGGTGTGATCGCCGAGGTCAAGGTCGCCGTCGGCGACGTCGTCCAGGCCGGCGACGTCATCGCCGTCTACCGGTGACCGCGGGCGCCCATGTCGACCCTGGCCGATCTGCTGGCCGAACACACCACACTCTCCGATCACGCCGCCGCCCATCTGCAGCGGCTGGTCGCCGAGTGGCAATTGCTCGCCGACCTGTCGTTCGCGGACTTCGTGCTGTCGGTGCGCACCGAATCCTCCGACATCGTCAGCGTGGCGCAATGCCGACCCAACACCGCCTCCACCGTCTTCCCCGCCGATGAGGTGGGTACCGTCGTCGACCCGGCCAAGAATCCGCAGGTGCCGCGGGCATTCGAGGAACGGCGGATTCTGCGTGACGAGGACCCGACGTGGTTCGGTGCGATGGCGATCCGGCGCGAGGCCGTGCCGGTGGGGTACGACGGTGCGGTGATCGGGGTGCTCACCCGTGCGGTGGACCTGACGCATCCGCGGTTGCCGTCGCCGCTGGAACTGGCCTATCAGGACTGCGCCAACGACCTCTGTCAGATGGTCTCCGACGGGACGTTCCCCCAACTGGAGGGAAATCCGCGTGGATTGTCGACGCCGCGCGCCGGAGACGGATTCGTGCGCGTCGACGCCCGCGGCATGGTGGTGTATTCGAGTCCGAACGCGCTGTCGGCGTTTCATCGGATGGGCTGGACCGCCGAACTCACCGGCGCACGACTGTCGGCGGTGACCGCCTCGCTGCTCACCGATCCCTTCGATTCCGAGGACGCCGCCCTGATGATCGACGCCGCGGCGGGTGTCAGCGCACCGCCGGCCGGGCCGTACCGCGACGTCGGGATGCGGATGGAGGCCGACGCCCGCCGTGCCTCGGTGTTGCTGCGTGCGGTGCCGCTGCGTCCCCGTGGAGAGAGCACCGGCGCGATCGTCCTGATCCGCGACGTCACCGAGGTCAAACGCCGCGATCTGGCCCTGATCAGCAAGGACGCCACGATCCGCGAGATCCATCACCGGGTCAAGAACAACCTGCAGTCGGTGTCGGCGCTCCTGCGTCTGCAGGCCCGGCGGACCAGTAACGCCGAGGCCCGTGCGGCCCTCACCGAGGCGGTGCGTCGCGTCGGTTCCATCGCCCTGGTGCACGAGTTGCTCTCCGGCAGTGTCGACGAGGAGGTCGATCTCGACGAGGCGGTCGATCGTCTGGTCCCCACACTGGTCGACGTGGCCTCCGGCGAACGTCCGGTGATGGTGCGACGGGTCGACCGGCTGGGTGTGCTGGCCTCGGATCTCGCGATGCCGCTGGTGATGGTCCTCACCGAACTGATCCAGAATGCGATCGAGCACGGTTTCGCGGCCGAACGGCCCGACGCGCTGATCGAGATCCGGGCCGATCGCGACGTACGGCGCCTGCGAATCCTGGTGCGTGACAACGGTTCGGGACTGCCCGAGGGATTCGACCTGGCGTCGTCGGACCGGCTGGGGTTGCGGATCGTGCAGACACTCGTGTCGATCGAGCTCGGCGGCGAGGTGTCGGCGGGACCCAACCCGGTCGGGGCGGGAACACAGGTGGAGATCACCGTGCCGCTGCGACGCGAGACAATGCGCTGAACACCAAAAAACCCGGCCGTGGCCGGGTCTTCTGGGTGCCGCCGGACAGTGGCGGCGTGTTGATCTGATCGCTCAGACGCTGCTGCGTGTGCGGGTGCGTGCGGTGCGGCGCTTCAGTGCGCGTCGTTCATCCTCGCTCATCCCGCCCCAGACGCCTGCGTCCTGGCCCGATTCCAGTGCCCACGACAGGCACTCTGCGGTGACCGGGCACCGCGCGCAGACGAGCTTCGCATCGGCGACCTGCGCGATGGCCGGACCACTGGTTCCCACCGGGAAGAACAGTTCCGGATCTTCGTCGCGACAAATGGCCTTGTGACGCCAGTCCATTCCTTCTCCTTCACGTGCGCGTGCGCACCACTCGATAACCGTTGGTTGGTTCGTGTTGGCTGTAACCGATAGTTCACGCGGAGGCACCAAATGTTTCCGCGCTGTTGCTTGTGAATACTTTCACGAATCCAGCCGAAGTCAATGGTGTTCCGTTAACACGTGTGCAATATCACTGTCGGTCCCGCCCGAATTGCAGGGGGGCGGTGTGTCAGCTCGAACTCCGATGTTCTATTCTACGCTGGCTTTGGCGTTTTCGTCAGGTGTTTTCGCAGGTCGTCACCGATGGGTGCCACGTCGCCCGCGCGCGGGGTGGTGATTCGTGACACAGCCGAAGCGACGCGGGTGTTACGCGCAGTGGCGTCGGTCACCCTCGGGGCGTGCCGAGTTCGGGTGCGACGACGTCGAGGGCGTCGGGCAAGAAGTCGAACCGGATGTCGGTGAAGGCGCCGATGTAGTCGCCGTCCATCTGCACGTCGATCGGCTCTTCGGCGGCAAAGGCCACCCACGTCACGTCGTCGTCGCGGAACAGGTGACGGGCCTTCGGGTCGGCGCCGCCGAGAAGTCGTAGGGCCAGCGGGAGATTACGCAGCACTCCGGTGGTGGTGGCCGCGAAGACGCCGAGGCGGGTGCCGAAACCGGTCGTCGGATTGGTGCGGATCTCGCGGCGCCCGAGGTAGGTCCACGGACTGGTGTTGCTGACGAATGCGAAACGCACCCCGTCGACCGGCTCGTGGCCGTCGGCGGTGACGGTGAAAGTGCTTGTGCCCCCGGCATTGGTGAAGAAACTGGTGATGGTCGTCGTGAGGTATCGGACCGGGGTGGCCGGCTTGCCCGCGTGGCGTTTGTCCTCCATGGCGTGGACGATGATCGCGTCCATGCCCATGCCGGCGTTGAACAGGAACCAGCGGTCCGCGGAATGTCCCAATCCGATGCGCCGGTGGCTGCCGCGGTCGAGGAGATCGATCACCTGCCGGGTGGCCTGGAGGGGATCGGCGTCGATGCCCAGGGTGCGGGAGAACACATTGGCGCTGCCGCCGGGGATCACCGCCAGCGCGGGAAGGCGGGCGGGCGGCGTGCGTGTCGGCGGGCCGAGCAGGCCGTTGACCGTCTCGTTGACCGAACCGTCGCCCCCGTGGACGATGACCGCGTCGTAGTTCTCCGCGACCGCCCGGGCACCGAGCTCGCCGGCATGTCCCCGATGCGTGGTGTGTTCGACGTCGACGGGGAAGTGCGCGCCCAGGGTGTGCACGAGCGCATCACGGCCGGCCGGACTGGTCGCAGTGGCGAATGGATTGACGATGAGCATGACGCGCACGACATCCGAGGATATGGGGTCGACCCCGACCGGCGCAGGTTCGGGTGGCGAGGGCGTGCCACATCATCCCCTTTACCCTGGACGGGTGAGCAAGCGCAGTGATCCCGCCACCGGTACGGACGCGGCCGACACCGATCGGCCACCGACCCCGATCCGGGTCGCCGGCGCCCTGACGACCCTCGAGGGAGTGCTCGCCCTGATCGTGGCGGCGGTCCTGGTGATCCGGGGACTGACCGAGGATCGGCACGATGCGTTCAACGGCATCGGAACGGCGTTGTGGCTGGCCATCATCTTCGGTGGGGTGCTGGCCGGCGGTGTGGCGCTGGTTACGGGACGGCGGTGGGGCCGGGCGATCTCGGTGGTCGCGCAGATCCTGCTGCTGCCGGTGTCCTACTACCTCTTCACCAGCCATCAGCCGCTGTGGGCGGTGCCGCTGGGTCTGCTGGCCCTGATCACACTCGGCTTCCTGTTCGCCCCGGCGTCGCTGCGCTGGATCGCCGGCGATCTGGAGATCTCCGAACCCGAGCCGCCCGCCCGATCGGGCCGCCCGAAGGGTTCGCCGCCCGGGTCGAAGCGGCGGGGAACGCGCTGATCCGAGCGGGTATGGCGGTGCGCGGCGTGGTGTGATCGGATCCGCGTCGCCGATGTGGTCGGCCGCACAGAATAAGCACACCGGTGGCCGTATGGTGGACGCCATGACGCGCATTCTCGCGATTGCCAACCAAAAGGGCGGGGTGGCCAAGACCACGACCGTCGCATCCGTGGGGGCGGCGTTGGCCGACTTGGATGTGTCGGTTCTGGTGGTGGATCTGGATCCCCAAGGGTGCCTGACGTTTTCGTTGGGACACGATCCCGACCAGATCCAGGCGTCGGTGCATGACGTCCTCCTGGGGGACGAGGAGATCGCCGATGTCCTCCTCGACACCGAGGACAAGGTGACCCTCCTGCCGGCGACCATCGATCTGGCCGGCGCCGAGGCGCTGTTGCTGATGCGACCCGGGCGCGAATACGCGCTCAAGCGCGCGCTGGCGGAGGTGGCCGAGGATTTCGACGTGATCCTCATCGATTGCCCGCCGTCGTTGGGGGTGTTGACGCTCAATGGACTGACCGCGGCCGACGAGGTCATGGTGCCGTTGCAGTGCGAGACGCTGGCACATCGTGGGGTGGGTCAACTCCTGCGCACGGTGACCGAGGTGCAGCAGATCACGAATCCGAACCTGACGATGCTCGGTGCGGTGGCGACGTTGTACGACGCCCGCACCACCCACAGCCGTGACGTGCTCTCCGATGTCGCCGACCGCTACGACCTGCCGGTGCTCGATCCGCCGATCCCGCGTACCGTGCGCTTCGCCGAGGCGTCGGCATCCGGTGCGTCGGTGATGCGGGGACGAAAGAACAAGGGCGCCACCGCATATCGTCAGCTGGCCGAGAATCTGTGGAAGCACTGGGATGGCGGCGCGGACGTGGTCACCTCGGATCTGAGCTGACCGAGGGACTCCGCTGTCAGCTCTGCGGTGCGAACGCCTCGACGATGCCGCCGCGCTGTTCGATCACCTTGTCGCCGAGTACCCGCAGGCTGATCACGCCACCCTGGTAGTCGTGGCGGGTCAGCGGGATGGTGCGTACCGGTTCACCGGTCGCCGGGTTGCGCACGCTGATCCCCGACGGCCCGGGAAGCAGGAGTTCGTCGCCCATCATCTCGCCCGGGCCGAGCGCCGCCGGGACCTGATACTTCGGGCGCATCGTGCCGGCGTCGAGCACCAGGGTGTCGGTGCCGGTGAAGTAGGTGACCAGCCCACCCGAGGTGAGTGCGACGCTGTCGGCGGGCGGGCTCGCGAGCCCGTTGACGGTGTTGGAACCCGTCTGCGCGCCGTCGGAACCGAACTGACGCACGCTCGGCGGGGTGGGTGCGGCGGCGTTGGCACCGCCGTCGTAGACCGCGATGGCCGAGGTGCTCATCCCGATGACCACCGGCGGTGCGCCGGTGGCGCGGTCGGTGATCAGTGAGGAACCGTACTGGCTGACCCGCTCGTCGCTGTCGAGGACCGCACCGAGCACCGTCAGCCGATAACCGGTGTCGCCGGCGCACCGCTCGATGACGGCGATCCGATCACCGGCGATCGCGGCGGAGTACAGGTGGCAGTCGCTGCGTCCGGGCTGCACGCCCGGCTTGACCGGCGCGGTGACCCGGCCGTATTCGATTCCGCGGACCAGGTTCGATCCCCAGGTCTCCAACCGGCCCGAACCCTGCGCCAGGACGTATCCCGATCCCGCGGTCACGGTCACCTCGTCGTCGGCGTCGCTGGTCCGGGCACCCTTGCGCCCGCCGGTCGCCGCGTCGAGTGCGGTGACCTCCGAGCATCCCCGCGAATTGCGGTAGACCGCGATGGCCTCGTTGAGGCTGTCCGGCCACGCGGCGACGGCGGTGCACAGGGGTGCGTCGCGGGAGTAGGTCCACAGTTGCCCGCCCGTCGACGGGTCGCGTCCGGTGACGGTCCCACCGTCGGCGGTGATGATGGTCGACGCCGCCACCGCGGGAACCGTCGTCGCGCCGGAGGCGGCATGCCAGCGGGGGGTGAAGGAGGCCGGCACCGCGGCCGCCGGTTCGACGGCCGCCGGGGTGGCGTCGGCCTGCTCGCTGGTGGTGTGACGAGCCGGGCTGACCGACCACACCGCCACGGCACCCACGACGAGCACCACCACGATCAGGGCGCTCACGATGAGATCGAGCCGGGTACGTCGCTCCGGTCGGAGCCGTCTCACCGGCGGTGTCCGGGGTTCGGTCGGCGTCGAGATGGCTTGTTGTCCCTTGTCTGTTCGGTGTAGGTCGGCCGTGTCAGAGGTTGATCGGCCGGGTTACTCGGCGGAGGCCACCGGGCTCGACGAGGAGTCGCCCGCGCTCGCGCCGGCGCCACTTCGGCGGCGGGAACCACCGCGCCGGCGTCGACGCTTGCGCGCTGCGGGATCGGCCGATTCCGACCCCGTCGATCCGGCGTCGGCGGCAGCGTCATCCGAGGTGGCCGCCGGCGACGCGGCACCCGCCGCGGCGGTGTCGCCGTTGGCCGTCTGACCCCCGCGGGTGCGGCGACGGGTCCGGGTGCGGGCCGGTCGCTCCGACCGGGGGCGGCGTTCACCGGCGTCGGCGTCCGCCGAGTCGCGTTCGCGCTTCGGCTTGGCGATGCGGCCGGTGGCCGAGGCGGGGATACCGAGTTGCTCGCGCAGATGCTCCGAGGTCGAATACGTCTCGACCGGCTCGGGCACACCGAGTTGCAGGGCGGAGTTGATCAGCTCCCAGCGGTGCAGCTCATCCCAGTCGACCAGGGTGATCGCGGTGCCGGTACGGCCGGCGCGACCGGTGCGGCCGATGCGGTGCACGTAGGTCTTGTCGTCCTCGGGGCACTGGTAGTTGATGACGTGGGTGACGTCGTCGATGTCGATGCCGCGGGCGGCGACGTCGGTGGCGACCAGGACGTCGATCTCACCGGTGCGGAACTTCTTGAGCGCCTTCTCGCGGGCGATCTGGCCGAGGTCGCCGTGGACCGCGCCGACAGAGAAGCCGCGTTCGGCGAGGTCGTCGGCCACCTTCTGGGCGGTCCGCTTGGTGCGGGTGAAGATCATCGTCGCGCCGCGGCCGTCGGCCTGCAGGATGCGGGCGACCAGTTCGGCCTTGTCGAGGGCGTGCGCGCGGAAGACGTACTGCGTGGTGCGCTCGTGCACGGCCGAGTCGTTGGCGTGCTCGGCGCGGATGTGGGTGGGCCGATGCAGGAAGGTGCGGGCCAGGGTGACGATCGGACCGGGCATCGTCGCCGAGAACAGCATCGTCTGCTTCTTCTCGGGCAGTGCCGCCATGATGCGTTCGATGTCGGGCAGGAAGCCGAGGTCGAGCATCTCGTCGGCCTCGTCGAGCACCAGCACGGACACCTTGCCCAGGATCAGGTGACCCTGCTGCGCGAGATCGAGGAGGCGACCGGGGGTGCCGACGACGACGTCGACGCCGGCCCGCAGCTCGGAGATCTGCGATTCGTAGGGCCGTCCGCCGTAGATCGCGGTGATCTTCAGCGGGCGCTGGGTGTCGTCGGGAAGTGTCACGTCGAGGGTCTTCGCGGCCACCTCGAGGTCACCGGTGACCTGCAGACACAGTTCGCGGGTGGGAACGATGACCAGGGCGCGGGGGGTGTTGTCGAGTGGTCGCACACCGGACTGCTCGGGATGGACGAGCCGGTGCAACAGGGGCACACCGAAGCCGTAGGTCTTGCCCATGCCGGTGCGGGCCTGGCCGATCAGGTCGTCGCCGGCGAGCGCCAGTGGCAGGGTCAGTTCCTGGATCGCGAAGGTGTGGGTCTTGCCGTCCTTGGCGAGGGCGTCGACGATGCGGTCGTCGACGCCGAGATCGGCGAAGGTGGGCGAGGTGTGGGTGTCGTCGACGATGGTCGTCTGGACGTCGTCGGTCTGCGCATCGCTTGTTTGGGCATCGCTTGTCTGCGTGTCGTCTGTCTGCACGTCGGAGTCGCTCATATGGGGTTGTGGAGCCTTTCATGTGTGGTCGAGCACGCACGAAGGGTTCCACGGATACCGGCGTCTCGCGGCGTCACCGCGCGGCGGAAAGGCCGCGGCGGGCGACAGTGGGCTCGAAGTGCGCGCACATTTCTGGTGGTCCGCGAACGAGTCGGGCGCCGGACGGCGACCTGGCGACGGTCCGGGCTCAGGTGGCCTTGACCCCCGAGCGCCGTTGTCCGCGGTACTACACCGACCACGAGTGTACGTGGTCGGCCCGGTGGCCCGTTACCATCGGGGCATGTCGACGCCCTCCGCCTCCTCCGAGCCCGTGCCGACCGACCCCGCCGCGGAACTGCCGGCCGACTCCGCCGGGCAGGAGGACCCTGCCGTCGGCAACCTGTTCGCCGTGCTGCTGGCCGGCGAGTACGCCGCCTTCTACCGGCTGATCGAGGAGTCGGCGATGGCCCCCGACGTGCCCAGCGGCATCGCGATCGCCCGGATGGCGGCCTCGGAGATCGCCCACTTCGAGAAGCTGAGTGAGCAGGTGACCCGTCGGGGTCTGGACCCGGCCGAATCGGTCGTGCGGTATCGCAACGTCTTCGACCAGTATCACGAGGCGACCACGCCGCAGACCTGGCTCGAGGTGCTGGTCAAGGCGTATGTCGGTGACGGACTGGCGGCCGATTTCTACGTCGAACTCGCCGAGATGCTGCCGCCGGCGGCCCACGACGTCATCTCCGAGGTGATGGCCGAGACCGGCAATTCGCAGTTCGCCCGCGATCAGGTCCGCAAGGCGATCGCGGCCGATCCGGCATTGCGCTCACCGCTGACACTGTGGGGACGGCGGTTGCTCGGCGAGGCGGTGACCCATGCGCAGTGGGTGCTGGCCGCCGAGGAAGGCGTGATGGACCTGTTGTTCTCGGGGACGTCGTCGTTGTCCGGCGTCGCCGACTTCTTCGACTCGATGACGGCGCGTCACGCCGAGCGGATGTCGGACATGGATCTGGGCTGACCTGCCATCGGACCGTGCGCGTTTCGCTGTGAGCGGAGTGGGTGCCACCGGCGCGCGTGACTCGATTAATCTGGTGCCGCAGGCGTGGTCGTGCCCGATCGTGGCGCGAGCGTCGTCGAGCCGAGTGTTCGACACGCAGTGATGTCGACGAAAGCCGTAGAGAGGGTGGCCATGACCATTGAAGTGAAGATCGGTATCACCGACAGCCCCCGCGAATTGGCGATCCAGTCGCCCCTGGACAGCGACAAGGCCCTCGCGGCGGTGGAGGCGGCCCTCACGGGCAAGGAACAGCTGCTGACCCTGACCGACGACCGTGGCGCCCGGTACCTCGTGCCGGTCACCAAGATCGCCTATGTCGAGGTCGGCGCCGCCGAGAATCGTCGGGTCGGATTCGGTTCCTGACCCGCTGCCGGACAACGAAAAGCGCACCGAGGCCGAAGGGGCCCGGTGCGCTTTTGTATGGGGTGGCAGGCGTGGCGCCTGTGTCTATTCGGCGGCGAACGAGCCGTCGTCGTCGGCCGGGTCACCGAGGTCGTTGCGCGGTACGTGGGACAAACCGCCCCACAGCAGTGCGACCGTGGTGTCGACGGCCGTTTGCTTGTCGATGGGCCGCTTGGCCTCGAGCCAGTAGCGGGCGTTGACCTGGCTGGCGCCGACGAGTCCGGCGGCCAGCATCCGGGACCGGTAGGGGTCGAGTCCGGAATCGTGCATGACCAGCCCGTACACCGCGTCGACGCAGGCCTCGGTGGCACCTTCGGTGCGCCGGATGACGGCCGGATCCATCACGTCGGAGGCGAAGATCAGGCGATAGCCGGAGTTGTCGGAGTCGATGAAGTCGAAGAACGCCTGGACGGCGGCTCGGACACGTTGCCGGTTGTCGGTGGTGGTGAGTAGTGCGTTGTTGACGTCGACGACCAGTTTTTCGGCGTGGGAGTCGACGACGGCGATGTAGAGGTCGAGCTTGGACGGGAAATGTTGGTACAGGACCGGCTTGCTGACGCCGGCGTGGATGGCAATCTCATCCATGCCTGCGGAGTGATAGCCGCGTTCGACGAAGATCTCGCTCGCGGCCTCGAGAAGTTGCAGGCGCCGGGCACTCCGTGGCAGGCGGGCGCCATTGCGTCCGGAGGACACGTTTGCGGCGGTAGACATGGTTCGAGGGTACTCGGGTGAACCTCGGCGATGGCCCCCGGATCACCGAGTGAGACGTCACGTGAATGCACAGGGATCGTCGATGTCGGTTCATGTCCTACGTGGTAGTGGCTTGTCGCTGTGAGAGGGTGTGAACCGTGAGCCGCACAGATGACGTGCCGGGCGCCGGGAGCGAAGCGAGCGGGCCCGGTTTGGGGGGCGCCGACAGCGATGCGAGCGGGCCTGGTTTCGCCGGCGCCGGCAGCGATGCGAGCGGTCGGGTCCGGGCCAGGGATGTGGGTCCGCGTGCGTCGCGGGCCCGGTCGAGTACGCGCTCGGGTGGTGCTCGCCGTGCCGATCGTGAGACCGGCGTCGGCGATACCGGGACCGGCGAGTCGCCGATGCGTCGTCGCCCGATTCCGGATCAACCGTTGCGGGCCCGCTGGGATCCGACCGATGACAGTGGGCGGCAACGGTCGGATCGGGATGCGGTGTCGACCCGGAAGAAGCAGAGCGCGGTGGGGCGTTTCGTCACGACCTACGGCTGGCGCGCGTATGCGATCCCGATGCTGGTGATCCTGACGATCGTGTTGTTGGTGTTCACGGTGCGGGACACCGGTGACGACGATTCGTCGGCGCCGATCACCCCGGATCCGATGTCGCGCAACGCCAACGTGACGACGCAGACCCGTGCGATCGGTGCGCCGACCGGGGATGGGCAGGGTGTCGATCTGGCCGCGGCCGTGTTACCGGAGGGTGGCCACTTCACCGTCGACGGGAAGAAGACATTTCACGTCGTCCCCGGTACGACCGCGCAGGTCGGCAGCGGTGGTCAGGTGTACACCTACACCGTCGAGGTGGAGGACGGGCTGACGCCGGCCGATTATGGCGGGGACCGGGTGTTCGGTCGGATGGTCGATGCGACCCTGGCCAATCAGCGCAGCTGGATCGGCGACGGCAAGGTCTCGTTCCGGCGGATCGATCGGGGCGAGCCGGATCTGCGGATCTCGTTGACGTCGTCGGCGACGACGCGCGAACTGTGCGGGTACCAGGTTCAGGCGGAGACGTCGTGCTTCTATCCGCCGATGGAACGGGTGACGATCAATGAGGCCCGGTGGGTGCGTGGCGCCACGTCGTATCAGGGTGACGACGTCGCCTACCGGCAGTACCTGGTGAACCACGAGACCGGCCATGGCATCGGTTACGAGAAGCACGTGCCGTGCCCGGCGAACGGGGCTCTGGCGCCGGTGATGATGCAGCAGTCGTACGGAACGTCGAATTCGGGGCTGATCCTGCTCGATCCGGACATCTCGCAGGCGGATCGCTCGTTCGTCTGCAAGCCCAATCCGTGGCCGTTCCCGGAGCGTTCGTCGACCTGAGGGGAATGACCGGGTCCGGGCCGTCGTTGTGCTCACCAGTTCTTGGTTGATCTATTTCGGGAGGCCCGTACCGTGTCGTCCTTGCCGCCGTTGGTGGAACCCGCGGCCGAATTGTCCAATGACGAGGTTGCGCGCTACAGCAGGCACCTGATCATCCCGGATGTCGGGATGGAGGGGCAGAAGCGCCTGAAGAACGCGAAGGTGCTGGTGATCGGGGCCGGTGGCCTCGGTTCGCCGACGCTGTTGTATCTGGCGGCGGCGGGTGTGGGCACGATCGGCATCGTCGAATTCGACGTGGTCGACGAGTCGAATCTGCAACGTCAGGTGATTCACGGGCAGTCGGATGTGGGGCGGCCGAAGGCCGAGAGTGCGCGGGATTCGATCGCGGAGATCAACCCGTTCGTCACCGTGCACATCCACGATCAGCGACTCGAACCCGAAGGGGCCATCGAGTTGTTCTCGCAGTACGACCTGATCCTCGACGGCACCGACAACTTCGCCACGCGGTATCTGGTCAACGATGCCGCGGTGTTGGCGCACAAGCCGTATGTGTGGGGGTCGATCTATCGGTTCGAGGGTCAGGCGTCGGTGTTCTGGGAGGACGCGCCGGATGGGCGTGGCCTGAACTATCGCGATCTGTATCCGCAGGCGCCGCCGCCGGGCATGGTGCCGTCGTGTGCGGAGGGCGGGGTGCTGGGCATCCTGTGCGCGTCGATCGGGTCGATCATGGGGACCGAGGCGATCAAGCTGATCTGCGGTATCGGGGAGCCGTTGCTGGGCCGTCTGATGGTGTACGACGCCCTCGACATGACCTACCGCACCATCAGGATCCGCAAGGATCCCGAGGGTGAGCGGATCGCGGGCCTCATCGATTATGAGGAGTTCTGCGGTGTCGTGTCGGATGAGGCGGCGCAGGCCGCTGCCGGTGCGACGCTGACGGCCGTGGAGTTGAAGGAGAAGATCGACGCGGGGGAGAAGCTCGCGCTGATCGATGTCCGCGAGCCGGTCGAGTGGGAGATCGTGCACATCGACGGTGCGACGTTGATCCCGAAGGACCGGATCCTGTCGGGGGCGGCGCTCGCCGAGATCCCGCAGGATCGTCCGACGGTGCTGTACTGCAAGACCGGTATCCGGTCGGCGGAGGCCCTGGCCGCGCTCAAGCGTGCCGGGTTCGCCGATGCTCGTCATCTGCAGGGCGGGATCACCGCCTGGGCCAATCAGGTGGACAAGGAACTGCCGGTGTACTGACTCCCCGGTCGGTTCACGCCGGGGAATCGAGCATGTCGCCGCGTCGCTGCACGTGATCGGGCGGTGACCGGAGGTAATCTCTGCAGACGTGAACAGCGTCGAGCCGCCCGAGCATGTGCTCAACACATTCGGGCTGACCGCCCACCCGCCCATCGCGATGGGCGATACCTGGGTCGGTGGATGGCGCGTGGGTGAAGTGGTGCTGTCGTTGGTGCCCGATCACGCGCGCGCCGCGTGGTCGGCGTCGGTGCGGGAGAACCTGTTTGTCGAGGGTCTGCGTATTGCCCGGCCGTTCCGCGCCACCGACGGCCGTTATGTGGTGTCGGGGTGGCGGGCCGATACCTATATCGCGGGCGCCCCGGAGCCGCGGCACGACGAGGTGGTGTCGGTGGCCGAGCGGCTGCATGTGGCGATCGCCGATCTCGAGCGTCCCCGCTTCCTGTTGCAGCAGCCGGCGCCCCCGCATACCGACGTAGACGTCTTCGCGGCCGCGGACCGGGCGGCGTGGGAGGACGTGCCGATGCGTTCGGCGCGGGCGGCGGGGATGGCGGAGCCGACGTCGCCGGATGGCCAGGAGAGTATCGAGATCCTCAAGACCCTCGCCTCGCTGCGTAAGAATGTCGATCTGAAAAACCAAGTGGTGCACGGGGATCTGTTCGGCACCGTGTTGTTCGCCGGGGCGGCGGCGCCGGGGATCACCGACATCGTGCCGTATTGGCGTCCGGCGTCGTGGGCCGCCGCCGTCGTGGTGGTGGATTCGCTGGCCTGGGGTGGCGCCGACGACGAGTTGGTCCAGCGATGGTCGGATGAGCCGGAGTGGCCGCAGATGATGTTGCGCGCCACCATGTTCCGCCTCGCCGTTCATGCCCTGCATCCGCGGTCCACCGCCGGCGCGCTGCCGGGGTTGAAGCGGGTCGTCGATATCGTGCGGTTGATGGTGTAGGGCTGATCCGCTCCGGTCTGACTTCTCTAAAGTGGGGCTTCCCAACGACATTCGCGGAGCAGGACGCGGCCGTCGCGAATCGGGACGCCCTCCTGCGCCAGTCGGTCGAGCTGCCGGTGAGCGAGGTGGGCCGCCGGGCGCCCGCTCGCCGAGATCACCCGATGCCACGGGAGATCCGCCGAATCGGTACGCATGATCGCGCCGACGATGCGCGGTGAGGACAATCCGGCGGCCTCGGCGAGATCGCCGTAGGTGCTCACCTGCCCCGGCGGGATGGCCGCGACGAGCGCGCGCACGCGTTCGACGTCGTCGTCGGTGATCGCACTCACAGCAGTGATCTGATCAGCGACGCCGTCAACTCCGGTGCGTCGAAGGGCACCATGTGGCCGCAGTCGGCGTGATGGATCTCGACCTCGGGGCCGCGGTCTCGCGCGCAGTCGGTGAGGAAGTCCGAACCGACGAACGGTGGGTCGACACGATCGGCGACGACGATGTGGGTTCGCAGTCCGGCCGGCGGAAGGACTGCCGGGCGGCTCATCTCACTCCACGCGGTCGCGGCCATCGGGGCGCTGACCCGCCAACCGACCCGCCCGTTGGGGAGGTCGATCAGATGCGCGGCGATCTCGGCGTCGAGGATGGCGTCGGAGACCTCGGCCCAGCCCTCGGAGCGTTTGGCGGCCCGCGCCGCCGCCGCGTCGGGATAATCCCAGTTCTGCAGGCTGTCGGTGGCGACGGTCAACGCGAACCCGGGGTCGAGTCCCTGCGCCGGATCGAGCAGCACCAGCCCGCCGACGGCATCGGGTCGCTCGTGGGCCAGATGGATGGCGAGCGCCCCGCCGTACGAGTGGGCCACCACGATCAGCGGACGTTTCCCGGCGGGGATGGTGGCGTCGACGAAGGCCGACAACGCGGCGACGTGATCGTCGATCGACCAGGGCGGGCGCCAGGGTGAATGCCCGTGTCCGAGCAGATCCGGGGCGACGACGTGGAGGTCGGGCAGGTGTTCGTCGGCCAGCGGCGCCCAGCGCAACCCGTGGCCGGTGAGGCCGTGCAGCGCAAGGACGGTGGGGCCGGTGCGATCACCGAACTCGACGTGCTGCAGTCCGCTCACCCCGACGATTGTGCCGTACGGCGCCGCGGAACGGATGTGTCGGTGGGGCATGCTTGCATGGACACATGGCCCGCACACGTTCCACCTCCGCCGGCCCGGCCGCGTCCGGGACGGGTAAGCGGCGTACCCGTCGGCCGGAGAAGGCGGCGGGCGGTTCCGGGGGTACGGCGCTGCGCGCGCATCTGGTGGGGTCGGGCCGCTACGAGGTGACGCCCCGGAGCTGGGCACCGCACGTGCAGACCATGATCGACGACATCGATGCGGCCTCCGATGCCGGCGCGGGGCAGGCGGCGGCGCAGCCGTGGCGGCCGTACCGGGTGCACGGCGGTCCGGGCTCGGGCAAGACTGCGCTCGTGGTCGACGCCAGCGTCGCGCGACTGACGCGACCCGGAACGGACCCGGAGTCGGTGCTGGTCCTCGCCGCGAACCGACGGGCCGTCGTCGCCCTGCGCGAGGAGATCACCCGCCGGGTCCTGGCCGCCACATCCGATTCCCCGGCGCTCGGCGGGGCCCTGCGCGAACCCCTGGTCCGCACCGTGCACTCGTTCGCCTTCGCGATCCTGCGTTTGCAGGCGCAGGCCCACGGCAATCCGCCCCCGCGTCTGATCACCGGGTCCGAGCAGGATGTGGTGCTGCGGGAACTCCTCGCCGGTGACATCGAGGACGGTGCCCTCTACTGGCCGGAACATCTGCGTCCGGCGTTGGGTACCGACGGATTCGCCCAGGCCCTGCGTGATCTGCTGATGCGCGCGGCCGAACGCGGTGTCGGCCCGGAGGAACTCGCCGCCCTCGGACGTCGTCATCGCCGCCCCGAGTGGGTCGCCGCCGGGCACGCCTACGCCCAATACGAGCAGAACATGCTGCTGCGCGGTGCGGTCGGTTCGCAGACACCGGGCGCGTCGGCACCCGCGGTCGACGCGGCCGAATTGGTCGGGTCGGCGCTGTCGGCGTTCGCGACCGATCCGGAGCTCCTCGCCGGGCAGCGTCGCCGCATCCGGCACCTCATCGTCGACGACGCCCAACACCTCGACCCGCAGGCCGCCGCCCTGGTGAAACTGATCGGCACCGGCACGTCGTCGACGATCATCGCCGCCGACTCCGATCAGTCGATCTTCGGATTCCGCGGTGCCAGTGCACGTTTCGCCGACGAGCTGGTGGAGCCGGGCACAGAGCGCGACGTCGTGCTCGACCGCGACTTCCGTCATCATCGCCAGATCGCCGTCGTCGGGCGGGCGCTGACCGCCCGGCTGCCGGGGGCCCGGCCGCACGCGTTTCCGCACATCGACGGTACGGACGACGGCGACGTTGAGGTCATACCCGGGGGCGCCTCGGTGCGGGTGTTCAGCTCGGCCGCCAAGGAGGCCACCGCGGTCGCCGACCTGCTGCGGCGTGCCCACCTGTTCGAGGGGGTGCCGTGGTCGCAGATGGCGGTGATCGTCCGGTCCGCGCACCTCGCGTTGCCGGCGTTGCGCCGCGCATTCCGGTCGGCCGGGGTGCCGCTGACGACGCCGACCACCGATCTTCCGTTGCACCGTCAGCGTTCGGTGGCGGCGTTGATGCTGGTGTTGCGGGTCGTCGCGGCCCGCGACCTCGGTGAGCCGGGGGACGAGGACTTTTCCGTCGAGGACACCGTCGCGCTGGTGAGCGGGCCGGTCGGGATGGCCGATCCCGGGGCGATGCGGCGGTTGCGTCGCGGCATCCGGCGCCGGGACGAGCGGGCCGGCGGTGACCGCGCCGACCGCGACACCCTCACCTCGTTGCGGCTGGCCCTGCTCGATCCGGATCTCGGTGCCGATTACCTGGCCGCGCTCACCGAGCAGGAGGGTGCGCCGCTGTCGCGGGCGCTGGGGGTGATCGGTGCGGGTGTGGCCGCACACGTCGCCGGCCGCGGCATCGAGGAAACGCTGTGGGCGGCCTGGCAGGCCACCGGTCTGGAACGGCGCTGGGCGGGGGCCGCCATCCGCGGTGGCCCGGCCGGGGAGCAGGCCGATCGCGATCTCGACGCGATGATGGCGATGTTCGAGGCGGCCGGCGGATTCGCCGACAATCTTCCGGCCGCCGGTCCGGCCGGCTTCGTGCACTACCTGTCCCAGCTGCAGATCCCGCGCGACGGCCGCACCCCGGCCGCCGCCGCGGAGTCGGTCACCGTGCTCTCCGCACACGCCGCAGCCGGTCGCGAATGGGAGGTGGTCGCGGTGGCCGGCGTGCTCGACGGGCTCTGGCCGTCATTGCGCAGCCGTGGAAGTGTGTTGGCCACAGCGCAATTGGTCGACATCCTGGACGGCATCGATCCCGACGCGGTGGACAAGGTGGCGCGCGGCGCCGGCGCGCTCGCCGACGAACGCCGGCTGCTGCTGGTCGCCTGTACCCGTGCGCGACGCCGACTCCTCATCACCGCGGTCGAGGACGGCGGTGGGGACTCGTCGCCCTCGCGATTCCTCGCCGAGATCGCCGACGCGCTGCGCGCCGACGCACGACGCGGCGGCGGTGACGCGGAGCCCGCCGACGGCGATTCGCTCGACACCGACCCGGAGTCGGACCTGCCGATCGACCCCGGTGTGGACCGCGTCTTGTCGTTGCCGTCGCTGGTGGCGACGCTGCGGTCGGTGGTGGTCGGGGGAATGGAGGCGGGAAGCCCAGAGGCGGGGGAGCCCGACGAACGCACTCGCGCCGCCGCGCAGTTGCTGGCCCGGCTGGCCGACTCCGACATCGCCGGCGCACACCCGCGGGAGTGGTTCGGGCTGTCCGGATCGAGTACCGGCGCGCCACTGTGGCGGCGCGAGGACGGCCCGGTGACGTTGTCTCCCTCCAACGTCGACCAGCTGGAGCACTGCTCGCTGCGGTGGGTGCTCGAACGCAACGGCGGCCGCGACGGTGACGGTACCCCCGCGCTCACGGGCAGCCTCGTGCACACCCTGGTGCAGGCCGTGGCCGGCAAGATCGACCCCGACGAGGTGACCGGTGCGCTGCGTGAGATCTGGGATCGCGTCGAGGTCGGAGCCGTCTGGCATTCGGCGCACGAACTCGAACGCGCCGAGGCGATGTTGGTGAATTTCCGTGAATGGCTGCGGGTCTCGCGTGCCGATCTCACCGAGGTGGGCGTCGAGTCGGTCATCGACGCGACGATCGCGCCGGCGGCCGAACCGGCCGGCGAGGTCCCGGCCGAGGACGGATCCGATCTCCCGATCCGGCTCCGTGGTCGCGTCGACCGTCTCGAACGCGACACGGAGGGACGTCCGGTCATCGTCGACGTCAAGACCGCCAAGACGCCGGTGTCCAAGGCCGACGCCGCCGAACACCCACAGTTGGCGGCCTATCAGGTGGCCATCGCGCACGGTGGCGCACGGGATTTCGCCGGGGAATCGGTCGAGCCCGGGGGTGGGCGGCTGGTGTATGTGTCCTCGGCGAACCGGTCCACCGGTGCGGCGCAACGGGATCAGCCGGCGCTGACGCCGGAACTGCTCGACGAGTGGGTGAGCGTCGTCCGTCATGCCGCCCGCTCGGGTATCGGACCGGAGTTCCGAGCGACCCCGAACGCCGGTTGTGCGCACTGCGGGCTCGTCACGAGCTGTCCGGCCCAGTTGCGTGGCAAGGCGGTCACCGATGACTGACCGCGATAGCGCTGTGCGGCATCGTATCCCGGCGACGTCGCTGGCCGCTGCGCTCGGGCTGCCGCCGCCCACCCCCGAACAAATCGAGGTCATCGAGGCGCCCAGCGAACCGATGCTGGTGGTCGCCGGTGCCGGTGCGGGCAAGACCGAGACCATGGCGTCGCGGGTGGTGTGGCTGGTCGCCAATCAGATCGTCGGGCCGGACGAGATCCTCGGGCTCACCTTCACCCGGAAGGCGGCCAGCGAACTCGGCGCACGCATCCGACGGCGACTGTCGATGCTCGCCGGATCGCCGGCGCTGATCGGCTGGGATCCCGACGGCAGCCTCGCCGCGCGGCTGCGGGCCGGCGATCCGGAGGTGAGCACCTACCACGCGTACGCGGGGCGGCTGATCGCCGACTACGGATTGCTCCTGCCGGTCGAACCGCATGCGACGCTGCTGTCGGAGACCGAGTTGTGGCAGATGGCGTTCTCGATCGTGTCCACCTGGACCGGTGACCTGCACACCACCAAGATGCCGGCGAGTGTCACCGAGGCGGTGCTGCGCCTCTACGGGGAGATGGCCGAGCACCTGGTGGATCTCGACACGCTTGCCGAGTGGGGCGATGACCTCTACCGGATGGTCGATGAGCTGCCCAAGGGGCCTCGTCAACGTGGCGGACCCAATGCCGCGCTGCGCACCGTGCAGGAGGTCATCGACGAACGCCGCGAACTGCTGCCGCTGGTGGCCACCCTGATGCGCACCATGGCCGAGCAGGCGGTCCTCGACTTCGGCAGTCAGATGTCGCTGGCCGCCCGACTCGTCGCCGGGCATCCGGAAGTGGCTGCGGCCCAACGGCAATCGTTCAAGGCGGTGTTGCTCGACGAGTATCAGGACACCGGGCACTCGCAGCGGGTGCTGCTGTCGGCGCTGTTCGGCGGCCGCGATACCGCGCGCGGCGCCCCGATCGCGGTGACCGCCGTCGGCGACCCGATCCAGTCGATCTACGGCTGGCGCGGCGCCTCGGCCGCCAACCTGCCCCGCTTCGCCACCGACTTCCCGTGCGCGGACGGGACACCGGCACGTCGGCGTGAACTGCTGACGAGTTGGCGTAATCCGGTGCAGACGCTGCGTTTGGCCAACGCCGCCTCCGAGGAATTACGACGCCGTGGCGTGCCGGTCAGTGTGTTGCGCCCGCGGCCCGACGCGGACTCCGGGACGGTGACGATGGCGCTGACCGAGACGATCATCGACGAGCGCAACTGGATCGCCGATCAGGTGGCCGCACGGTACCGCGTCGAGGACGGCTCCGCGCCGCCCACCGTCGCGGTCCTGGTGCGCCGCAACGAGGATTCGGCCCCGATCGCCGCCGAACTGGAACGGCGTGGCATTCCCGCCGAGGTCGTCGGCATCGGCGGGCTGCTGCACGTCCCGGAGATCACCGATGTGGTGGCCACGCTGCGGCTGATGGCCGATCCGATGGCCGGCACCGCCGCCATGCGATTGCTCACCGGCGCGCGGTGGCAGATCGGCGCCCGTGACCTCGCGGCGTTGTGGCGGCGGGCCACCGACCTGGCCGCCGGACAGATCGCCGCGGGTGGTGTGGTCACCACCCGCGAACAGCTCGACGATGCGCTCGACGCGGTCCTGCCCGCCGAGATCGTCGATCGTGCCGGGATCGCCGACGCCGTGGCCGATCCCGGTGATCCGGAGGCCTACAGCGCCGAAGGGTTTGCGCGGATCCGGGCGTTCGGGGCGCAACTGGAATCGCTGCGACGCCGCATCGGCCAGCCGCTGCCCGAACTCGTCGCCGACGTGGAGACCACCATCGGGGTGGCGGTGGAGGCCCAGATCCGGGCCCGACGCATGCGCGGAGCGATCACCGGGCGCGAGCACCTCGACGCCTTCGCCGACTACGTCACCCATTACGCCGAACGGCCGGGCGCCACCCTGCCGGGCCTGTTGGCCTTCCTCGATACCGCGGAGACGATCGAGAAGGGACTCGAGCCGGGCCGGGTGGAGGTCGCCGAGCAGCGGGTGCAGATCCTGACGGTGCACGCCGCCAAGGGGCTCGAATGGGACGTGGTGGTGTTGCCGCATCTGGCCGACGGGATCTTTCCCAGTTCCAAGTCCGAGACCACCTGGATGCGCAGCGCGCGGGAGCTTCCCGGGCCGCTGCGAGGTGATCTGGCGGTGGCCGATCCGCGGGGCCCGGAGGCGGGCAAGCGTGCTGCGGCCGCCGCGAAATCCGGTGCCGCCGAAGGATTTCCGGTACTCGACCTGAGTCGGGTGGCCGATCGTAAGGAACTCGAGGACGCCCTCACCGAGCACAAGGAGGCCATCGCCGAACGGCGACTCGAGGAGGACCGGCGACTTCTCTACGTCGCGATCACCCGGGCGCGACACGACCTGCTGATCTCCGCCCACCACTGGTCGGAGACGTCGACCTCGCCGCGCGGCGGGTCGGTGTTCTTCGACGAACTCCTCGCGTTGGTCACCGCCACCATAGAATCCGCCACCATCGAATCCGGCAGCATCGAATCCGGTACCGACGCCGACGGCCTGAGGATCGACGTGCTGGCGCCGGATCCGCCCGACGGTGCCGACAATCCGCTGGCCGACGTCGTCGATGCCCGCTCCTGGCCGCCGGATCGGCTCGGCGAGCAACGTGACGCGGTGACGGCGGCGGCCCGGTTGGTGCTCGACGAACTGGCGGCGCGTGAGGCGCCATCCCTGTTCGACGCACCGCCGACCACGCCGGATGATGGCGACGAGCACGCGGTCGGCGGTGTGGGCGAGATCGATACGTGGACCGCGGAGGTCGATGCACTGCTCGCCGAACATCACCGCAGCAATCAGGCCGTCGTCGACGTGGAGTTGCCGTCGCATCTGTCGGTGAGTCAGCTGGTCGATCTCGACTCCGATGAACGGGCGTTCGCCCGGAAACTGCGGCGGCCGGTGCCGTTTCGGCCCAATCCGATCGCCCGGCGCGGCACCGCCTTTCACGCGTGGGTGGAACGCTGGTTCGGGGCGAGCAGGCTGCTCGACATCGACGAACTCCCCGGCGCCGCCGACGAGAGCGCGGCACCCGACACCGAACTCGACGCGCTGCGCGAGGCGTTCCTCGCGTCGCGCTGGGCCGCGCGCAGCCCCAGCGAGGTGGAGGTGCCGTTCGAGACGGTGATCGGGGAGACGGTGATCCGCGGTCGCATCGACGCCGTCTTCGCCGAACCCGACGGATCGTGGACGGTGGTCGACTGGAAGACCGGTGCCGTCCCGACCGCGTCGCCGGAACTGTCGTCACTGATCATCCAACTCGCCGCCTACCGCATCGCCTGGGCGCAACTGGCCGGTGTGCCGACCGAACGCGTCGGCGCCGCCTTCCACTATGTGCGCCACGGCCACATCTTTTCCCCCGACGACCTCCCCGATGCGGCCGCACTCGCCGCATTGCTGGCCCGATGAGCTAGATTCTCTTCGTGTGACACACCGGAGGTACTGCCGATGAGAGCGCGGGCGCGGGGGCTGCGTCGCCGATTCACCGGGGAAGACCTCTCCGAGGGGCCCGACTACGCCCTCGTCGGTGTCATCCGGATCCCCGAGCTGCGGCAGAGCCCCGGCCGCGCCATCGGCAAGCGTGTCGTCTTCGCGGTGATCGCATTGTTCGCCACCGCCATCATCGTCTACGTCGACCGCGACGGTTACCGGGACGTGCAGGAGAATTCGCTGTCGTTCCTCGACGCGATGTACTACTCGGCGGTCACGCTGTCGACCACGGGCTATGGCGACATCACTCCGTACACGCCGTCGGCGCGGCTGATCAACCTGCTGATCATCACGCCACTGCGCGTCCTGTTCCTGATCGTGTTGATCGGTACCACGCTCGAAGTGCTGACCGAACGTTCTCGTCAGGCCCTCAAGATCCAGCGCTGGAGGAACAACTTGCGCAATCACACCGTCGTCATCGGCTATGGCACCAAGGGACGCACCGCGGTGGACGCGATGATCGGCGACGGCATCAAGCCGGCCGACATCGTCGTCGTCGACGCCAATCCGACCGTCCTGGAGGCCGCGGAGTCCGACGGCCTGGTGACGGTGCGCGGTGACGCCACCAAGTCCGACATCCTCCGGTTGGCCGGGGTGGCGCATGCGGCGAGCATCGTGGTGGCCACCAACCGCGACGACACGGCAGTGCTGGCGACCCTGACCGCGCGGGAGATCAATCCGCGCGCCAAGATCGTCGCCTCCATCCGGGAATCGGAAAACACCCATCTGATGCGTCAGTCCGGCGCCAACTCGGTGGTGGTGTCCTCGGAGACGGCGGGCCGGTTGCTGGGCATCGCCACCATGACGCCGTCGGTGGTCGAGGTGATCGAGGACCTGCTGACACCGGATGCCGGATATGCGATCGCCGAACGTGAGGTCGACCCCACCGAAACCGGCGGCTCCCCGGCGCATACCCGCGACATCGTGCTCGGCGTCGTCCGCAACGGGGTCCTGCACCGGGTCGACGCCAGCGAGGTCGAGCAGATCGAGGTGGGCGACCGCCTGCTCTACATCCGCAAGAGTGCGGGCGACTGACATGGGTGAGTTCGTCTTCGATCAACCCCCGCTGCTGTCGCGTGGCACCTTCGACCGCGCCGACGAGATCCGCGACGATCCGGCGCGGATGGCCTCCGGATGGCCCACGGCGCTGGTCCTGCCGATCGGACCGGACGGCCGGTACCCGGTGACCGACGCACGGGGCTTGGCGTGGATGCCCGCCGCCGAATTCGGCGACGCGCCACCGCAGGACGCGGTGTTCCTCGCGCACACCGACACCGACCTGTGGGCCCTGCGGGTCGACTCGCTCGACGGGCGGACCGCCGATCCGCGACGCGGTGCGGTCCGGCTGTCGGCGGATGAGGCGGGCCTGCTGGCCACCGCCCTCGGAATCCTGAATTGGCATGCCGCCGCCCGCTTTTCGCCGGTCGACGGTGGCGCGACCAGACCGGCCCGGGGTGGCTGGGTGCGTCGGCACGTCGAGACCGGCGCCGACGAATTCCCACGCACCGATCCGGCGATCATCACCGTCGTGCACGACGGTGCCGATCAGATCCTCCTCGGCCGTCAGGCGGTGTGGCCGGATCGCTGGTACTCGACCCTCGCCGGTTTCGTCGAGCCGGGAGAATCGTTGGAGCAGTGCGTGATCCGGGAGGTGCACGAGGAGGTCGGGCTCGCCGTCACCGAGCCCCGCTACCTGGGCAGTCAACCGTGGCCGTTCCCGCGGTCGCTGATGCTGGGTTTCAGTGCGCTCGCCGATCCGGCCGAACCGCTGCGGTTCCTCGACGGCGAGATCGGCGACGCCGTGTGGTTCCACCGCGACGAGGTGCGTGAGGCACTCGCGCGTGGCGACGAGTGGATGCGGGGCGATCCGGTGCCCGACGACGATTCCGGGCCGCGGCTGCTATTGCCCGGGTCCATCTCGATCGCGCGGTCACTGATCACCGCGTGGGCCGGACACGAGGTCTGAGCCGGCGGCAGTCACGTGCCGGCGGTCCCCAGTCCGGAACAGTTCGGCGCAGGGTGGTGTTATGGGTGCCATGAGTGACACGACGTCCAACGCTGCCCTGACGATGTACACCACGAGCTGGTGCGGTTTCTGCGCCCGACTCAAGACCGGTCTGCGCAGTGCCGGTATCGAGTGGACCGAGATCGACATCGAGGCCCATCCGGAGGCCGCCGAGTTCGTCGGCAGCGTCAACGGCGGCAATCACGTGGTGCCCACGGTTCTGTTCGCCGACGGCAGCACCGCCACCAACCCGTCGGTCAACGAGGTCAAGGCCAAGCTGGGGGTGTGACGCTCATCCCGCGATGACGTGGGGGTGGGCGTGGGGTGTGGATGGGCCGATGCCGGTGTCGGTGTCGGCTGACATAGTGGAGGCGTGCCGCAACGCTCCACCGACTCCGCTTCCGGGCCATCAGCTCCGTCCTCCGGCGGGATCCTCGACGGTCTCGATCCCGAGCAGCGCGAAGCGGTGCTCGCGCCCCGGGGGCCGGTGTGTGTGCTGGCCGGGGCGGGCACCGGCAAGACCCGCACCATCACCCGGCGTATCGCCCATCTGATCGACGCCGGTCAGGTCAATCCGTCGCAGGTGCTGGCGGTCACCTTCACCGCGCGCGCCGCGGGGGAGATGCGAACCCGGTTGCGCTCCTTGGGAATCGGTGCGGCAGGCCCGTCGGTGTCGGCACAGACCTTTCACGCCGCCTCACTGCGGCAACTGCGCTACTTCTGGCCCCGGGTGTTCGGCGACGCCCGGTGGGAGTTGCTGGACAACAAGTTCCCGCTGATGGGACGTGCCGCCCGGCGGGCCGGTCTGGGGACCTCCACGGACACGGTGCGTGACCTGCTCAGCGAGATCGAATGGGCCAAGGCCTCGGTCATCGGTCCGGAAGGCTATGTGGCCGCCGCCGCGCGGTTGCAGCGCGAGACGCCGGCCGCGCCCGAGCAGGTCGCCAAGGTCTATGCCGCCTACGAGGATTCGAAGGTCTCACCCGAGGGTGACCGGCTCCTCGATTTCGACGACCTGCTGATCTACATGACGCAGATGATCGACGTCGACCCGGGCGTGGCCGAGGAATTCCGTTCGCGTTACCGCTGTTTCGTCGTCGACGAATACCAGGACGTCACCCCGGTGCAGCAGGGCCTGCTCGACGCGTGGCTCGGGGAGCGTGACGATCTGACCGTCGTCGGCGACGCCAATCAGACGATCTACACCTTCACCGGAGCCCGGGCCGACTATCTCCTCGATTTTCCGCGCCGTTTCCCGGAGGCGACGATGGTCCGGCTGGTCCGCGACTACCGGTCGACGCCGCAGGTGGTGGGCCTGGCCAACCGGGTGATCGGCGCCGCACACGGCCGGATCGCGGGCACCCGTCTCGAACTGATCGGACAGCGCGCGCCGGGACCGCAACCGCGGTTCGTCGACTACGACGACGAGCCCGCGGAGGCCGCCGCCGTCGCCCGACGCATCAAGAAGCTGATCAACGACGGTGTCTCGCCGTCGGAGATCTCGATCCTCTACCGCGTCAACGCGCAGTCGGAGAATCACGAGCAGGCGCTGACCGAGCAGGGCATCGCCTATCAGGTGCGCGGTGGGGAGGCGTTCTTCACCCGTACCGAGGTGCGCCAGGCGATGCGGCAGCTCGGGGTGGCCGCCGAACGCGGGGTCCGCGACGGCGTCGACGTGCCCGAGGTGGTGCGCGCAGTGCTCGGCGAACTCGGGCTCTCCGACGAGGAACCCACGGGCGCGCAGGCCAAGGCGCGGTGGCAGTCGCTGAAGGCGCTGGTCGAGCTCACCGACGACATGGTCGCCGAGAATCCGGATCTGACGTTGAGCAACGTGGTCGCCGAATTGCAGACCCGTTCGCAGGCCCGGCACCCACCGACGGTGCAGGGTGTCACGTTGTCGTCGTTGCACGCGGCCAAGGGCCTGGAGTGGGATGCGGTGTTCCTGGTGGGGCTCACCGAGGGGTCGCTGCCGATCAGCCAGGCGATCAAGGGATCACCCGAGGCGGTCGAGGAGGAGCGTCGGCTGTTCTACGTCGGTGTCACCCGGGCCCGGGAACATCTGCAGGTGTCCTGGGCGACCGCCCGCAACGAGGGCGGCCGGGCCCGCCGCCGTTCGAGGTTCCTCTCCGGTCTGATCCCCGACGATTCGCCCGCCTCGCGGATCGCGCCGGAACGCAAACTCCGGCGCGGCCCGACCTGCCGGGTCTGCGGTTCCCGGCTGATCGACTCGACCGCCACCCTGCTGGGTCGCTGTGAGGGATGTCCGTCGGATCTCGACGACGATCTGCTCGTCGCCCTCAAGGAGTGGCGCAAGCGGCGGGCCGCGGAGAATGACGTACCGGCCTTCGTGGTGTTCTCCGACAAGACGCTGCTGGCCATCGCCGAGCAGCAGCCCACCGACGACGATTCACTGGTGGCGATTCCGGGGATCGGGGCGAGCAAGCTCGACAAGTACGGCGCCGACGTCATCGAGATCGTCAAAAGTGCAGGTCAAAAATAGGTTGTGCGGAATGTCGCGGCACCCTTAGGCTGGTACGCACATCAGCACGGGGAGTGTTCGTGTGCGCCGAGCGGGCGGGCCGAATCCCAGCGGATGCGACAGCAACAGTCATCATCGAGACCGAAAGGAGTGGATCAGTGAACGGAATCATCGTCAACGCTGCGGAACAGAAGTGTTCTGCGCAGCTAGGCACGTACGCGCATCGAGACCGCTTCTGGCTCGATGCACGTTGCTCGCATCGTGCCGCCCAACCGATCGGCGCCATCGCCGTACCGGCTGTCGAGATGCCACTGACCGCACCCGCGGCCATCGCAGCTCGAGCGAGCACGCGGTTCCCCGTACATTTCCGCAGATCGAGACGCTAGAGAAGCGTCAGATTTTCGGCCACGGGCGAATCGCACCAAGCGAACCCGTGGCCTTTTTCGTTGTCCGCCTTGACATCACCGTCGGGGCGACTCCGCCGGAGGCTCGGGTCGAACAATCCGATGAAACCGATCACGAGGTGGAGAACAGTTATGACGACCGAATGCGTCCTCGACTCCTGTATGCCGGCCGACGGTGTCGCCGCCCTCGGCGCTGACGCGGTTGGCCACGCCCCCGAACTGCCCTGCCAGGTCACCGACGCCGACCTGTGGTTCGCCGAGGATCCCCGCGACCTCGAGCGTGCCAAGGCATTGTGCGTCGACTGCCCGCTGCGCGAGGTCTGCTTGCAGGCCGCGCTCGAGCGCGCCGAGCCGTGGGGCGTGTGGGGTGGCGAGATCTTCGACCGCGGCACCGTGGTGGCGCGTAAGCGTCCGCGCGGCCGCCCGCGCAAGAATGCGGCATGAGACACCGGCCGTTTCCGAGGTCATGATGACCCGGGGACGGCCGGTGTTGTTCGTTTGGGGGGCGCTGGGCTCACGCCAGCCCGGGCACCCACTCCTCCATGATCGAGCGGTACGGGGCCTCGGCGTCGAGCTGCGCCGCGATACCCACACAGCCGGCCAGGACCCGGAACACCATCACGTACTGCTTGGGCACATTGAGATGGCGTGAGGTCTTGTACACGTCTCCGCGCACGTCGGTGGCCTGACCGGCCGCCCGCTGCAACCACTTTCGGGTGAAGTGGAAGGACTCGGTGTAGAGCGGATCGACGTAGGGACGCAGGTAGGCCTGCAGGTCGGCGGCGCTGACCTTGTCCACCTGGGAACGGAGGATGAACCCGGCCGCCACCATGTGTTCCTTGAGCTCGTCGTACTCCTTGTCACGCGCGAGCCGCAGGATCGGTCCGGTCTCCGGCGGCAGACCGTTCGGGTAGTGCCCGACTGCGCCGAAGTCCAGCGCCCCGAAACGGCCGTCGGTGGTGATGAAGAAGTTGCCCGGATGGGGATCGCCGTGCAGCAGACCCGCGCGGAACGGCGAGCTGACCTCGAAGGTCGACATGAGCGCGGCGGCCCGGTCACGGGTGGCCTTGTCGCCGTCGGTGATGATCCGGGACAGGGGTGTGCCGTCGAGCCACTCCGACACGATGACCTTGGGGGAGCTCGCCACCACCTTGGGGATGACGAAGTCCGGATCGTCGGCGAAGGCCTTGGCGAAGGCGCGTTGGTTGTCGGCCTCACCGAGATAATCCAGCTCGGCCTCGGTGCGGTCGATGAGCTCGTCCATCATCGACTTCACGTCGGTGCCGGGGGAGAGCTTCTGCATCAACCCCGACATCCGGGACAGGGTCTTCAGGTCGGCCTTCAGTGCGTGGTCGGCGCCCGGGTACTGGATCTTGACGGCGACCTCGCGGCCGTCCGACCACACCGCCTTGTGTACCTGTCCGATGCTGGCCGCCGCGGCCGGCTCGTCGGAGAAGTCGCGGAATCGCTGCCGCCACTTGGTGCCGAGCTGCTGATCGAGAACCTTGTGCACCTTCGACGCCGACAGCGGCGGTGCCTCCGCCTGCAGCTTGGTGAGGGCATCCCGGAACGGCTCGCCGAACTCGTCGGGGACCGCGGCCTCCATGATGGACATCGCCTGGCCCACCTTCATGGCGCCGCCCTTGAGCTCACCGAGCACCGCGAACAGTTGTTCGGCGGAGCGCTCCAGGAGTTCCTGGTTGACCTCGTCCTTGTCCTTGCCGACCATCCTCTTGCCGAGGCCGGCGGCCGCCCGACCGGCCATGCCGATCGGCAACGAGGCGAGCTTTGCGTTGCGGCGACCTTGCCCCCGCGTGATGTCGGTCATAGTGTCCTTTCCCCCAATCAGAATAGAGGACCGCCGGCGGTGATCGTCCCGGTAGTGCATCGACACAGCGGATGCGGTACCCACGTCGTCGATTCGATCCGCGGCGGAGTGCCGTGCAGGTGCATCATCCGGTTGATCAGGTGCGGTGGAGCGGCGTCGGCCGCCGACGACGCGGCCGCGAGTTGCTCGATCTGGTCGTGCGCCAGGGCGGCGGTGGCCCGGGCGATCGCCGTCGACGCATGCCCGGTCACCCGGTTCAGTTGGGCGGCCAGGACCGGCCAGGCGGCGTCGCGGTCGGTGCGGTGACGGTCGGCGCACTCCAGGCAACTCGACAGCCCGGGCAGGACGAGCGGACCGATCAGGCCCGTCCCGTCGCGCAGACGCACCGGGAGGTGTGGTGTCCGGGAGCGCATCAGTTCGTCGGTGACCCACGATTCGTGCACGAGGTGATCGGTCAGGATCACCAGGTTCGGGACAGCGGCGGTGACCGCCGCCGGCGGCGTCTCGGGGGCGTCGTCGGGGTGCACGCGGGTGTCGTCGGGGTGGACGCGCCGTCGCGCGGTGCGGACCGTCGGGAAACCGGCGTCGGCAAGCGAGGCTGTCAGCAATTGCGTCAACACCCCGGTGCCGTGGACCCGGATGCGCAGCGCACGGCGCGGGTGCCGCGGCGCTCCGGCGTGTGCCTTCTGCTCGGACACCAGGCGGTCGAGGATGGCCGCGAACTCCGCACGGGTCAGTCCCGCATCGACGAGATCGGAGAACACCTCGGCCGGGATGCGGGATTCGTGTAGCGAATCCAGCAGTGCCGCAACACTTCTGCCGGACACTGTCGAGGGTAGGCGGAGGATGAGCGCGGTGTGCGGATCGCTGCCGACGTGCACCTCGTTGCCGGGGCGCAGCAGCACCGTGACGCCCTCGCGGAGCACCGGCAGGCGTGCCGCGCGTCGCCCCGTCGCAAGCGGATCCGCTGTCATGGGGATACTGTGCCATCCGGACGCCCCCGATCGGCCGCGCCGAGGGCGGTTATCCACAGCGCGGTGCGAACACCGGTGGTCCGTTCAGCGCTGAGGCGTGTCGTCCCCGTCGCCGGTGTCCTCACCCGAACCGTCGGTGTCGCCTACGGACTTGGGGTCGCCGGAGCCCTCGGCGTCGGCCGCGAAGGACTTCTCGAGTTCGGCGATCGCCGAATCGATCTCGGAGGTGTCGCCGCCGATCACGCGATCGATGAATCCGGCCGGCGCATCGAGGTCGTCACTGTCGGGCAGCAGATCCGGGTGCTCCCACACCTTGTCACGAGTCGGGATGTCGGAGGCCTGCTTGAGCGAGGCCCACAACGCCGACGCCTCGCGCGACTTGCGCGGACGCAGTTCCAGACCGACCAGGGTGGCGAAGGTCTGCTCTGCCGGGCCGCCGGTGGCGCGGCGGCGACGGATGGTTTCGGTCAGTGCGGCCGTGCTCGGAATCCGGTCCGAAAGTGCTTCGGTGACAACGTGTTCCACCCAGCCCTCGATGAGGGCGAGGAGGGTTTCGAGACGTTCGAGGGCCGCTTTCTGCTCGGGTGTGGTGGTGGGTTCGAACGAGGCCGACGAACTGATCAGTTCCTCGAGCTTGGACGGATCGGCCAACAGCTGCGTCGGATCGATACCAGCGGTGGCGTCGGTGATCCCGGAGAAGTCGATGCTGATGCCACGCGCGTACTCCTCGACGGTGGCGAGCAGTCGCTGACGCAGCCACGGCACGTGGGTGAACAGCCGCAGGTGCGCGGCCTCGCGCGCGGCGAGGAAGACGATGATCTCCTGGGCGGGCAGGTTCAGGCCGTCGGCGAAGGAGGCGATGGCCTCGGGCAGGAGCACCGCGGTGCCCTCCGGGGCCAGCGGCAGGCCGATGTCGGTGGAGGTCAGCACCTCCTTGGCGAGCTGGCCGAGGCCCTGGCCGAGTTGGGTGCCGAAGGCCATGCCGCTCATCTGGGTCATCATGCCCATCATCGGACCGGCGAACTGCGCGGCCTCCGGCGGCAGGTTCTGCTCCCAGGTCCGCGAGATCTGGGCGGCCACCGGATTGCACAGTCCCTTCCAGGTGGGCAGCGTCTCGTCCAGCCATTGCACCGGCGTCCAGGCGACGGCCTTGCTGACGCCACCGGGCAGTGTGGTGACGTCATCGAGCCAGACGTCGGCCAGGCGCACCGCGTCGGCCACCGCCTTCGTCTCCTTGTCGAGGACCGGGGTGAAGTTCCCGATCTGCTGACGCGCGAGCTTCGCGGCGAGCTCGTAATTGACCGGGCCACCGGCGGACGGGCCGGTCATCGACGTCCCCATCCCGCTGAGCATGCTGCCCAGCTGGCTGAACATCTGGCCGAGCGCGGCGGGATCGAGGCCGGCGGACGGATCGAAACCCTCTCCGCCCATGGCGAATCCGAAGGGATTCTGGGCACCGCCCGGCGCGCCGGCGCCCGAATCGCCGCTGCGGTCGGGGTTCTTGTCCTTGCCGCCGTCATCATCGGAGGAGGACGAGAATCCGAAGGGCAAATCACTCATGAGTCCACGGTACCGCCACCATCGCCGGGTGTGGCCCTCGAGCGGTTTCGCCTTGAGCGTAGTTCGCGCAGGTCGGGTTCCCCCGGCCGTGCGGCCCGGGTCCCGCACGGTGTGCCCTAGGGTGGTCGGAATGACAGGGCTCTCCTCGCGCCGCACCTT
Source organism: Gordonia oleivorans (assembly GCF_040044975.1). Lineage (NCBI taxonomy): Bacteria > Bacillati > Actinomycetota > Actinomycetes > Mycobacteriales > Gordoniaceae > Gordonia > Gordonia oleivorans. Next base: position 124,792 of record NZ_JBDZDI010000004.1, on the reverse strand, counting down.
CACCGTGGCCGTCACCGCTCTCGTGATGCTGGTGCTGATCGTGGTCGGCACCACCGTCCAGGTGCCGTTCGTCGCACTCGGACCGGGCCCGACCGTCAACACGCTGGGCACCATCGATCTGGACAACCGTGAGGTGCCGGTCGTCGAGATCGCCGGAGCGCAAACCCATCCGACCGACGGGCATCTGAATCTGACCACCGTCTCGGTGAGCGACGGGCTGTCGTTGTTCGGTGCGCTCGGAATGTGGTTGTCGGGGACCTATTCGGTGCAGCCACGCGAGACGGTGTTCCCGCCGAGTCAGACGACCGAGGAGACCCAGCAGCAGAACACCCAGCAGATGACCGACTCGGAGGGCAGCGCGACGGCCGCGGCCCTGCGGTATCTGAACAAGCCGACCGCACTGGCGGTCGCGGTGGTGGCGCCGGACGGTCCGTCGGCGAAGGTGCTCAAGGCCAACGACGTCATCATCTCGGTCGACGGAACCGCGGTGGCGACCACCGAGGACCTGCAGAAGGCGGTGCGCACGCACAAGCCGGGTGAGCAGATCCCGTTCCGGATCCGCCGCGACGGCACCGAGTCGACCGTGACCGTCACCGCCGCCGCGCGTCCCGGCGAGGCCGACGTCGCCTACATCGGCGTCACGCCCGAGGTGCGCAGCGCCGACCCCGGCCTGCGCATCACCTACAACGTCGGCGAGATCGGTGGGCCGTCGGCGGGACTCATGTTGAGCCTGTCGGTGATCGATCAGCTCGGCAGCGATTCGCTGACCCACGGCAAGTTCATCGCCGGTACCGGCACCATCGACGACGACGGCGACGTCGGTCCGATCGGTGGCATCACACACAAGACGCGTGCCGCGCGTGACGCCGGCGCGTCGGTGTTCCTGGTGCCCGACGAGAACTGCACCGAGGCGAAGTCCGACGCCCCGGACGGTCTCGAACTGATCAAGGTGAGTTCCCTGACCTCGGCCGTCGACGCGCTGGACACGATCGGTGCCGGCGGGTCGGCGCCGCACTGCTGAGCGGTACCGGCTCAGTCCTCCAGCGCCGCGGCGAGCGCCGCTCGGAGGTCCGTGGCGAGGTCGGGGTGGGTCCGTAGTTCGCGGACCTGATCGGTGTCGTCGGGTTCGAGTTCGAGCAGCGCCAGCGTGGGTCCGCCGCGTAGTGCGCCGACCGCGAGCCGGGCGCGACGCGCATCGGGATGGTCGTGTGCCAGTTCGTCGCGGGCGTCGGGTGGCAGCACCGTGATGTCGACGACGACCGCCGCCCCGACCACCGGTTCCTGCCACGACGCCGTCGCCAGGAACTCCTCCAGCGCGGCGAACGGGTCGTCCCGATCGGCGGACTCCAGGGGTTCCTCGGCGATCGGACTGAGGACGGAATCGTCGTCGGCGTCGACGACCTCGGGATGCAACGCGGCCAGTACCTCGGTGGGCACCAGCGCGAACACCGTCGGCGACTGACCCCATCGGTGCGGCGTCAGGAATCCCAGCGCATCACGCAGGGTGCGACCGAGATCGTCGGGGGAGAAGCGGTGGGGCTGCGACATGGTGCACCCATCATGCCGTGTGCCCTGATGTCGTGTGCCGGCATGTCGTGTGCCGGGGCCGCATCGGGAACTCGATCCGCACCGGTGCCGTTTCTCCGATGAGCGGCGTCACAGCTGCCCGGTACGGTGACCGGGCGGTCGCTTGGCGGGCACCAGGTTCGATGGGCGGCACGGTTTCGATGGGCGGCACGGTCGCCCGGCACGGTGACCGGGCGGTCGCTTGGCGGGCACCAGTACAGTGGGGAACCACATCGCAGGGAGTCGGCACAGCCGGTTGACGTGTGTCCGTATTGAGAATATTTGGAGAGTGGATCAGGTGGGCGTACGCGGGCCGGCAGGACTGCCGACACTGTCGCGCAGGAGCAAGATCGCCATCGGCATCGCGGTGGCGCTGCTGATCATTCTGTTGGTGGGGCCGCGCATCGTCGGCATCGCCACGGACTGGTTGTGGTTCTCCGATCTCGGCTATTCGAAGGTCTACTCGACCATCCTCTGGACACGGGTGCTGCTCTTCCTGATCGCCGCGGTCGTGGTCGGGCTGATCATCTTCGGCGCCATCGCGATGGCCTATCGTTCACGGCCGGTGTTCGTCCCGACGTCGGGTCCGGGTGACCCGCTGGCGCGATATCGCGCGGTGGTGATGGGCCGCGTCCGCTGGTTCGCCATCATCCCGCCGGTCCTGATCGGCGTGCTGGCCGGACTGGTCGCGCAGGGGTCGTGGGTCACGGTGCAGACGTTCCTGCACAGCACCGACTTCGGCGTCACCGACCCGCAGTTCGGACTCGACATCAGTTTCTACGCGTTCGAGTTGCCGTTCATCCGGTTCATCCTCAACTTCCTGTTCGTCATCATCGTCATCGCGTTCTTCGCGAACCTGATCACGCACTACCTCTTCGGCGGCATTCGCCTCGGCGGCGGCAGTGGGTCGCTGACCAATCCGGCGCGCATCCAACTCGCGGCGCTGGCCGGCACCTTCCTGTTGCTCAAGGCGGTGTCGTACTGGTTCGACCGGTATCAGCTGCTCTCCAGCGACCGCAAGCAGGAGATCTTCTCCGGCGCGAGTTACACCGACATCAATGCCGTCCTGCCGTCCAAGCTGATCCTGATGGCCATCGCGATCATCTGTGCGCTCGCGTTTTTCGCGGGTGTGGTGCTCAAGGACCTTCGCATTCCGGCGATCGCGACGGTGCTGATGTTGCTGGCGGCGCTGCTGATGGGGGTGGGCTGGCCGCTGACCATGGAGCAGTTCTCCGTCAAGCCGAACGCCGCGCAGAAGGAAGCCGAGTACATCAGCCGTAACATCGCGGCGACGACGGCCGCGTACGGGATCGAACCCGACAAAAACGTGGATTACCAGGAGAATTGGGGTGCGACGCCACCGAGTGCGGAGGCCGTCAACACCGACGAGCCGACGCTGTCCAACATCCGCATCCTCGACCCGAACGTGATCGCACCGACGTTCAATCAGCGTCAGTTCCTCAAGAACTTCTACGGGTTCCCGTCGCAGTTGGCCATCGACCGCTACACCGTCGACGGACAGCAGCGCGACTTCATCGTCGCGGTCCGTGAACTCGACCCCACCAAGTACGGTGACCAGCAGCAGAACTGGCTCAACAAGCACACCGTTTACACCCACGGCAACGGGTTCGTCGCGGCGCCGGCCAATCAGGTCGACGAGGCCTCGGACGACACGTCGGCCGGCGCCAGTGACCGCGGCGGACTCCCGGTCTTCTACGTCAGCGACCTGCAGAGTATCCGCGATCCCCAGTATCAGGAGACGGCGCCGATCAAGGTCAGCCAGCCGCGCATCTACTTCGGTGAACTCATCGCCAATGTGACGCCGGACTACGCCATCGTCGGCACCTCCGGCGGCGACCGCGAGTACGACGAGGACGGCCGCACCTACAGCTACACCGCCGATTCCGGTGTCTCCCTGAGCAATTGGTTTGTGCGCGCGATGTATGCGGTCAAGTACACCGAACGCAACTTCCTGCTGTCGGATGCCATCAACAGCAATTCACGGATCCTCTACAACCGCGACCCGCGGGACCGGGTCAAGCAGGTCGCGCCGTGGCTGACGGTCGATTCGAAGACCTACCCCGCGGTGATGGCCGACGGGTCGATCAAGTGGATCGTCGACGGCTACACCACCCTGGACAACTACCCGTACTCGCAGTCGACGTCGCTGCAGGAGGTCACCACCGACGCCCAGGACCTGATCAACAATCAGGCCCAGCGCACGCAGGCCAACGAGCAGGTGTCCTATGTCCGTAATTCGGTGAAGGCCACCGTCGATGCCTACACGGGCAAGGTGACGCTGTATCAGTTCGACGACACCGATCCGGTGCTCAAGACGTGGATGAAGGTGTTCCCGGGCACGGTCGAACCCCGCTCGGAATTCGACAAGAAAGCCGATCTGGCGGCGCATGTCCGTTATCCGGAAGATCTCTTCAAGATCCAGCGTGAACTTCTCGCGAAGTATCACGTGACCGATCCGACTGCCTTCTTCCAGAACAACAACTTCTGGTCGGTGCCGCCGGACCCGAGCAATGAGGACAATGCGAATCGTCAGCTGAACCAGCCGCCGTACTATTTCAGCGCACGCGAGCCCCGTGGCGGTTCCGGATCCGGTTCACAGTTCCAGTTGACGACGGTGTTCACCGGATTCCGGGAACGAAACCTGGCCTCGTATATGACCGTTTCGTCCGACCCCGGGACCTATGGGCAGATCACGGTGAAGGTGCTGCCCACCGATCGGCAATCGGGTGTCGGACCGATCCAGGCGCAGGACAACATGAAGTCGGCCGGTGCCGTGGCCTCGGACCGAAAACAGTTGGAGGGCACCACCAAGGTGACCTACGGCAACCTGCTGACCCTCCCGGTCGGCGGCGGCGGCATTCTGTACGTCCAGCCGATGTACACCGAGGTCGACTCGGGCGGCGGTGTGCCCAAACTGCATCGCATCCTGGTCTACTACAACGCCGCGGCCGCGCAGCCCAAGGTCGGGTATGCGGCCACGGTGGCGCAGGCCCTGCAGCAGGTGGGCATCAGCCCGGAGGATGTGACGTCGCCACTGGGCGGGGAGCCCACCACTGGCGGCACCACCGAACCGGAACCGACGACGCCGACCACACCCACCACCCCGACACCGACCACCGGTGACAGCGCGCAGCGCGACGCCGCGGTGAAGGCGATCGGGGATGCGCTGGCCAAGCTCAAGGAGGCGCAGAGCAGTGGCGACTTCACGGCGTACGGGCAGGCGCTCGATCAGCTCAATCAGGCCGTCCAGACCTACGAGAATCTGGGTGGCGGCAACTGACATGCCAGGCCCGAATGTGGTTGCGCTCACACGTGTTTGCCCAGTTCAGGGCCGATACGGGAGGCGATTTGCATCCGCTGGGAACCACCATGTAACGTGGTATTCACCAACGCGGGGTGGAGCAGCTCGGTAGCTCGCTGGGCTCATAACCCAGAGGTCGCAGGTTCAAATCCTGTCCCCGCTACCACGAAGATTCGGCCCCCGATCGCCAGGCGATCGGGGGCCGAATTCATTGTCGTGTGACTCGGTCGCCGGACACCATCGATGCGGGTGTGCGCGCCCCGCTGAATACACTCACAGCCCCGGCCATGAACGCGTGGTTTCGAGATCGAAAACCCACCCGATGCTATTGTTCGGGTGGTTATTCAGAAGGAACTAATGGGGGGGACCCAGCATGGCACGACGTACCGTCGTCACCTTTGTCGACGATCTTGACGGGAAAGAACTCAAAGAAGCCGTCACGATCGCATTCAGCGTTGACAACAAGAATTACGAATTCGACACCTCGGCCGCGCACGCCGAAGAGTTCCACCGTGACCTCGAGAAGTACATCGCGGCGTCGCGGGTGGCCGGCGCACGACGCTCGGGTGGGGGTTCAGGCCGACGGGCACGCTCATCCCGTGACCTGAAATCGGTGCGTGAATGGGCGCGTGAGAACGGCTTCGACATCAGTGAGCGTGGCCGGATCTCCACCGAGGTCATCGAGGCCTACGACGCGGCCCACTGACACCTGCGTGTCCATCGGCGCATCCGTCGTGAATGTGGGTGCGCGTCCCGCCGCCTCGGCGCTACCGTCGAGGTATGACCACCGACAAGGCGATCCACGATCACATCACCGACCTGATCGGCGAAGAGCACGATCTGCGTGAACGACTCGGTCGCGGCGACATCGGCAGGGACGAGGAGAACGCCCGTCTGAAGGCGATCGAGGTGTCGCTGGATCAGTGCTGGGATCTGCTGCGCCAGCGTCAGGCCCGCCGCCGCGCCGGTCAGGACCCCGACGACGCCGCGGTGCGTCCGGCCGACACCGTCGAGAAGTATCTGGACTGACATCATCGGACCGCGCCGCACTGCGCTGCCCCGTTCGTACTCTCCGATCGGACAGGGCCCACGACGCCGTTCGGCGCGTTACGGCTACCGGTGGGCGCAGAACAGACGAAGCGCTCGCGTCCCGGTGTGACCGTCATTACCCTCATAGCGGCAGAGTCGTGTGACGCGCACGACCGCGAGGACACGACGTGAGGACGACAGTGGGCAGCTACAGCGACGCATTCGCGCGCAGCATCGATGATCGGGAGTCGTTCTGGCTCGCCGCTGCGGCAGAGATCGAGTGGTCCGTCCCGCCGACCACCGCCCTCGACGACTCCGCGGCGCCGATGTACCGGTGGTTCCCCGACGGCCGGCTCAACACCTGTTTCAATGCGCTCGACCGGCACGTGGCCGCCGGGCACGGTGACCGCCTCGCCCTGATCTGGGATTCGGCGATGGTCGGCGAGATCCGCCGCTACACCTACGCCGAACTGCTCGACGAGGTGTCCCGGTTCGCCGGGGTGCTCGCGTCGCAGGGCGTGGCAGCCGGTGACCGGGTGGTCATCTATCTGCCGATGATCCCCGAGGCCGCCATCGCGATGCTCGCGTGTGCGCGCATCGGTGCCGTGCATTCGGTGGTGTTCGGCGGTTTCGCGGCGCCCGAATTGGCCACCCGCATCGACGACGCCGAACCCGTCGCCATCATCACCGCATCCGGAGGCCTCGAGCCCGGGCGCACCGTCGAATACCTCCCGATGGTCGCCAAGGCGCTCGAACTGTCGGCGAACCCGCCCTCGACGGTCATCGTCAAAGACCGCGAGCAGGTCACCGGCTCGGCTGCCGATCACGGCGGCTGGCTGGACTGGGACGACGTGATGGAGGCCGCGTCACCGGTCGATCCGGTGGATGTCGCGGCGACCGACCCGCTCTACATCCTCTACACCTCGGGGACCACCGGAAAGCCGAAGGGTGTGGTCCGTGACAATGGTGGCCACGCCGTCGCCCTGCGGTGGTCGATGACCAACATCTACGACGTCGCTCCCGGCGACGTGTGGTGGACCGCATCGGATGTGGGCTGGGTGGTGGGCCACTCCTATATCGTCTACGGTCCGTTGCTGACCGGCGCCACCACGATCATGTACGAGGGCAAACCGGTGGGCACCCCCGACGCGGGCGCGTTCTGGCGGGTGATCTCCGAACATCGGGCCAAGGCCCTGTTCACCGCGCCGACCGCGATCCGGGCGATCCGCAAGGCCGATCCGGACGCCAAACTACTTGCCGAGTACGATATTTCGTCGCTGACGACGCTGTTCGCCGCCGGTGAGCGCCTCGACCCGGACACCTTCACCTGGGCCAGTGAGGTGCTCGGCGTGCCTGTGGTCGATCACTGGTGGCAGACCGAGACCGGCTGGTCGATCGCGGCGAATCTGCGTGGGCTGGAACCGATGCCGATCAAGGCGGGCTCACCGACGGTGCCGGTGCCGGGCTATCAGGTGGGCATCGTCGACGCCGAGGGCAACACCGTCGACGCCGGCGTCGAAGGCAACATCGTCATCACGCTGCCGCTGCCGCCCGGTACCCTCGCCGGACTCTGGCGCGACGAAGACCGTTACCGCAGTTCGTATCTGAAGGCGTTCCCGGGCTACTACCTGACCGGCGACTCGGGATACATCGACGCCGACGGCTACGTCTTCGTGCTCGGACGTTCCGACGACGTCATCAACGTCGCCGGTCACCGCCTGTCCACCGGCAGCATCGAGGCCGTCGTCGCGTCGCATCCCGCGGTCGCCGAATGCGCGGTGATCGGCATCCACGACGATCTCAAGGGGCAACGACCCAGCGGCTACGTGGTGCTCAAGGCCGGCGTCGACATCGAACCCGACACGCTGCGCAACGAGCTGGTGGCCATGGTGCGCAACGAGATCGGAGCGGTCGCCACGTTCCGCGACGTCACCGTCGTCCCGGCGTTGCCCAAGACGCGATCGGGCAAGATCCTGCGCAAGACAATGCGTCAGATCGCCGACCACGAGGAGTACGCGGTGCCCTCCACCATCGAGGACCCGGACGTACTCGCCGACCTCGCACGTCAGCTCGGGGGCTGAAAGCGGTGTCGGTATAGGCTGTCGAGCAGGGTGATGGATCTCGCCCGGGGCGACAGTGTCTGTGCGCCGCCCCGAACCGCCGGTATCGGCTGATAGTTCCTGTTCCGAGTAGACGGAAGGGGCATTGTCATGGGCGCAGATCACACAGGCCGAGATCACACCGGGGGAGCGGACCGGATACCGATCCCAGTGGATCCCGACACGCCACCGGCGCGGCCGCTGCACCTGCAACTGCCGGCGCTGGGTCTGGTGTTCGCCGGCGGGGTCGCGGGCACCGGACTGCGCTACCTGATGGAGGAACTGTTCCCGACGGTCGGCACCGGCTGGCCGTGGGCGACGTTCGGAGTGAACCTTGCCGGCGCGTTCATCCTCGGTGTGATCCTCGAGGTGATGATTCTCGCCGGACCGGATTCCGGCTGGCGCCAACGGGTTCGGCTACTCGTCGGGACCGGCTTCTGTGGGTCGTTGACCACCTACAGCACGTTCGCGCTGGAGACCACGCAGCTCGGACAACACGGCGCGGCGGGTATCGCGATCGCCTACGCCGTGACGTCGGTGGTGGCCGGAATCGCCTGTGCCTGGCTGGGAATCGTGGCGGCCGGGTCGATACTCGCGCGCCGGACGGGAGCGGTGTCGTGACGGTCCTCGCGGTTCTGCTGGCCGGTGCGCTCGGCGCGGTGGCCCGGTTCGTCGTCGACGGCGCGATCAAGAGGTGGCGGCCGGCGACGTTCCCGTGGGCGACGTTCGCCATCAACGTGACCGGTTCGCTGCTGCTGGGTGTGCTCGCCGGTCTGGTGATCGACCACTCGGCACCGCATGCGCTGCAGACCATCGTCGGCACCGGATTCTGTGGCGGTTACACGACATTCAGCACGGCGAGTGTGGAGACGGTGCGCCTCGCCGAGGGACGCCGCGGAATCCTGGCCGCCGCCAACGCGATCGGCAGTGTGGTGGCGGCCGTCGTGGCGTGCGGGTTCGGGTTGTGGTTGGCGTCGGTGTGAAGGAGTTTCGCCATGAACGATGAGAACGACTTCGGTCAGCTCGGTGGCGACGGTCCGCTGCAGCGCAGCCGATCCGGTCCCGAGCCGAGAGTGGCGGCGCGAGCGGCCCTGGTGGTCGGCTGGGATCGCCACCCCGACAGCATGGCCGCCATGGCTTTCGCGGTCCGACTCGCCGGCGATCTCGACGCCCACATCCATCTGGTGCATATCGTCGATCTCGACGACGCCCCGATCGATCTCGACTCCCCGGAGTGGGACGAGGACTACCGCAACACGGTGACCGACGAGGTGATCGCCGCGCGTGCCCTGCTCGACGGTGTCCCGGCGTCGTGGACCTACCACGGTGGTCACGGCTCGCCCGCCGACCTCCTCGCCGTCGTCGCCGATCGCTACTCCGCGCTGATGGTGGTGATCGGCAGTCCGCGACCTGGGATGCTCGGATACCTGGATTCTGTTCTGGGACAATCGGTTGCGCATCGTCTCATCGGGCGGCGTGGGGTACCCCTGTTGTTGGTGCCGGCGGATTCCTCGGCCGGAGGCCGGTGAGATTGCTGTCGAGGTGGCGTCCGCGGTCAGGCGTTGGGCTGTCCCACATTCTGGTTCCAGGCTTCGGCGAGCCACTGATCGAACCCGCTGCGTTCTCGCATCCGAAGGTCGAGATAGACGACTGTCTGCAGAGTGCGGAAGAACGCGAGCATCACCGAAATCACGGTGGCGTAGAGGATGACGCTGAACCCGTTGATCGTCAACACGATCGCCAGCGGTATCCCGCATCCCAACCAGCACAGATGAAGCGCGATCAGACGCCCCCACGCGGGCCGTGAGAGCGCGATGGTGCGCTTGAACGTGTCCATGACGCCTCGTTGTTCGATCATCAGGATGATCGGCGACAAGCTGACGAGCACGCCGATGGTGAACGCGACGATGATGTTGAGAAGCATCATCGCGATCACTCCGCTGACACTCCCCTTCAAGAGGAGTGGCAGTGTGGCGAGTTGGATCACGAAGTCGGGAATGAGGATGAGCGCGTAGAAGACGAGATTGAGACGGCACACCGCGAAAACCCTTGGGCGGCATTCCCGTAGTACGTCCAGAATTCGTACTGGCCGACCGGTCGCGGCGCGGTAGGTGGCCACCACGGTCAGAGCAAGCAGTGCGGCATCGGCGAAGAACCCGACGACGAGGCACAGGGAAAGCATGACCAGCGCAGCGACCAGAAACTGTTGTACCGACGACACACCGTTGCTCACGTCGCTGACGATCACATCGCCGCCGAAGAAGGTGTTTCCGGAGTACAGCGCCTTCATCACAATCGAGATCACCACGTAGAGAACCACGATCATGGCAGCGAACACGGCGAGCGGAACCGTGATGAGAGCAACCCAGTTGCGCGCCATGACTCGCCCGGCGCCTCGGAAAGTCTCGGAGAATGTCAAGGGCTGAAAGGGAACCGGCGGTTGACGGACGGTGTTGACCGTGTCGGTGATCTCCGCCGACGAGGGCCTGGTCAACCGGAGTCGGCTGAGGCCATCGCGCGCGCCGCCTGTCCAGACGACCTTTTTCTCCCACGCTTTCCACGCGCCTACCGCGGCGGCCACACCGACCAAGAACCACCCGATACCGAGAGTGAAGATCGCGGTGACCAACGAGATGAGCGACAACGCGGCCAGGGCATGCCACGGCTCCAGCGCGAATACCGGCGGCATCGGCGGGGCCGCCGGCGGGGGAGGTGGGCTGGTGGACGGCTCTTCCGTCGGCGGTGGGGCCTTCTTCAGGCTGAGTCCGTCTGGCGGTGCCGGTGACGGCGTAGGTGGTGGCGGCGGTGTCGGAAGTGGCGGTGGTGGCGTGGGATCGGACTCGAACGAAGCAGGCGGCGGCACCTGAGGTGGCTGTTCGAAAGTCATGGTTGACTCCCCGTGACGACGACGTGGTGTGTACGTTGCGCGAACCATATCGGTGAGCCGGGAGTTCTGTATGTCACCCAGGCGGGTGATTGCCGGTCTGGGGCGGCCGGCACCTATGTCCTGAAACGGCCTCGTCCCCCGAGTGCCGGTGGCACTCGGGGGACGAGGTCGTGGACGATGTCTGTGATCAGTTGATGATCGGTTGCCTCACTTCAGTTCTGCGCTGCTCTTACCCAGCACCCGTCGGGCGATGATGAGTTGCTGGATCTGCTGAGTGCCCTCGAAGATGTCCAGGATCTTCGAGTCCCGCGCCCACTTCTCGAGCAGGGTGCGCTCGGAATAGCCTGGCGTACCGGCCAATTCGACGGCCTTGTTGGTGACGTCGGTGCCGGTACGGCCCGCCTTCGCCTTGGCCATCGAGGCCTCCAGCGAGTTCGGCTGCTTGTTGTCGGCCATCCAGCAGGCCCGCATGGTGAGCAGATACGCTGCCTCCCAATCGGATTCCATCCGGATGAACTCGGCTGCGGCGGCATGCTGATCGGCGGCCGGGCGATCGTAGTCGATCTCGATGCCGGCCTCTTCCAGGATGCGACGCAACTCCTCGAGCGCGGCGCGGGCCACACCCACGGCCATACCCGCGACCAGCGGACGCGTGTTGTCGAAGGTCTGCATGACACCGCCGAAGCCCTTCTTGGTGTCCACCTCCGGGCTGCCGAGCAGGTTCTCCTTGGGGATGCGGCAGTTCTCGAACCGGATCACCGCGGTGTCCGAGACGCGAATACCGAGCTTGTGCTCGAGACGCACGATCTCCACGCCCGGATGTTCGCGCGGCACAACGAAACTCTTGATGGCGGCGCGGCCGAGGCTCTTGTCGACCGTCGCCCACACCACGATGTGGCTGGCGCGCGAACCGGCGGTGACGAAGATCTTCTCACCGTTGATGACGTACTCGTCGCCGTCGAGGGTGGCGGTCGTGGTGACCGCGGCCGAGTCGGAGCCGAAGCTCGGTTCGGTGATGGCCATCGCGGCCCACACCTTGCCGAAGCGTTCGAGTTGCTCGTCGGTGGCGACCGCAGCGATCGCCGAATTGCCCAGTCCCTGATAGGGAATCGACAACATCAGGCCGACGTCACCCCAGGAGGTCTCCATGACGTTGACCACCGACTGCATGTTGCCGCCGTTGACGACGACGCCCTCGGGACGTTGTTTGCCCTTGTCCTTGCTCCGACCGGCGTCGGCGCCCGCACCGGCCTGTCCGGTCTCGGAGAGCCCGTCGTACAGGCTGGCCAGGGTGTCGAGTTCGACGGGGTAGTCGTGCTCACGCAGGTCGTACTTGCGCGAGATGGGACGGAAGATCTCCGCCGCGGCCTGATGGGCCTGGTCGATGGTGACGCCCAGCTTGCGTGGCAGTTCCAGATTGATGCTCATGAGTTGAGATTCCTCGTTGCTTCCCGGGTCGGCCTCAGAGGACGACGATGCCTTCGCCGATGCCGGCGCCACGGAGGTCGCGGTACCAACGCTCGACCGGATGCTCCTTGGTGAAGCCGTGGCCGCCGAGGAGTTGCACGCCGTCGAGACCGATCTGCAGGCCCTTGTCGATGGTGAGCTTGCGGGCCAGCGCGGCCTCCCGGGCGAATGACAGGCCCTGCTCCGCACGCGATGCGCCGCGCAGGGTGACCAGGCGGATGGCGTCGAGTTCGGTGGCCATGGTGGCGACCATGAAGGCCACCGCCTGGCGGTTGGAGATCGGCTCGCCGAAGGCCTCACGCTCGTTGACGTAGGGGATCACGTAGTCGAGGACGGCCCGGCCGGTGCCGGCGGCCAGAGCCGACCAGCCCAGTCGCGACAGGCGCACGACGTCGCGGTAGGCGGCCAGCGCGGCCTCTCCGGTCTCTTCGCCGAGCAGCGCGGACTCCGGTACGGCGACGTCCTGCAGCAGCAGGCGGCCCATGCCGGCGGCGCGCACGCCCATGCCGGGGTCGGCCTCGACGATCAGGCCCTTGCTGTCGGATTCCACGATGAACAGGGCGGGCTGTCCGTCGAGCTGCGCGCCGACGATGAACAGTTCCGACGAACCCGCTGCGGGGACAAAGGACTTCACGCCGTTGAGGCGGTAGCCGCTGGGCACCCGATGGGCCTTGGTCTGCAGCGCGAAGGCGTCGAAGAGGGGACGCGGCTCGGCGATGACGACCGCCGACTGCGGGACGTCCTCACCGGCGAAATCGGGGAGATAGGTCTTCTGCTGTCCCTCGCTGCCGAAGTTGGTCAGTGTGGTGGCCACACCGCTCGGCGCGAGCAGCGGAAGGGCGAGTCCCATGTCGCCGTAGGCCATCGCCTCGGCGACGAGCGCGTTGGTGACCACGCCGCGTTCGGTGGCGGCACCCTCGAACTCCTCGGGGACGTTGATCATGGTGATGCCGAGTTCCGCGGAACGCTTGACGATGTCCTCGGGTGCCGCTGCGGCGGCGTCGGCGTCATAGGCCGCGGGACGCAGGATTTCGGTGGCGAACTCCTTGACCGTCTCGGCGATCATCTGCTGTTCGTCGTCGGGGGTGAGGTTGAAGTAGTCCTTCGGGGTGGTCGTCAGGCGGGCTGCCTGTCCCGATCCGCCCTGGACCTTCTTGAAGGCGCGGTTGGCCGCACCGAGGGTCTGGAAGCCGGTCTTGGTCGCCTGGTAGGCGATCCGGTTGATCGGTTCGCGGATCTGATACTTGTCCGCGAACTCCGATCCCGTGACGGTGGTCAGCACCCGCATCGCGGTGCCGATGAAGTTGCGGGGATGCTTGGTCTTGCCGACCGCAGAGGTGTCGCGGGGCTCGGTGTGAGTCGACATGGTCACCATTTCTCTCGAGCGTGTGGCTTCGTGCGTAGGACTCCGGTGGAACTTACCCGGTAGTAAGAACGAACCTTACTCCTCGGTAAGAAGTTTGTCACGAACTTGGCGAACTCCGGCCGGTGGGCCGCGACGCTGGCACCGCATCGATGGCAGGAGCATGGTGGAACCATGCAACTCACCCACTTCGGTCATTCCTGCCTGCTGGTCGAGTTGGACGGGACGAAGATCCTGTTCGATCCGGGAAACTTCTCGCATGGATTCGAGGGCATCACCGGCCTCGACGCCATCCTCATCACCCATCAGCACCCGGATCACTGCGACGTGGCGCGGCTACCCAACCTCGTCGCCGACAACCCTCAGGCCCTGCGGTTCGCGGACCCCCAGACCACCAAGCAGCTCAACGACGCCGATTCCGCGGGTGAGTGGACCGCGGCACACGCCGGCCAGGCGGTGCCGATCGGCGACGTCACGGCGCGGGTCACCGGCGGTCGGCATGCGGTGATCCACCCCGACATCCCGGTGATCGACAACGTCGCCTACGTCCTCGACACGGCCGGACAGACCGGCCGATTCATGCATCCGGGTGACTCGTTCTACATCCCGTTCGAGAAGATCGACGTCCTCGCCCTGCCGTCGGCGGCGCCCTGGATGAAGCTGTCGGAATCGGTGGACTACCTCCGCGCGATGGCACCACGGGTCGCGGTGCCCATCCATCAGGCGATCCTGTCGGATGCGGGCACCGGAATTCACCACGGCCGACTGACCGAGATGAAGGATCCGGCCACCGAGTTCACCGTGTTGGATAAGGAATCGGCGACCGACGTCTGAGGGCGATCCGGCTCCGGAGCGCCTATTCGGCCGGGGGAGCGAAGAACTCCAGCGCGATGTTGTCGGGGTCGCGGAAGGAGATCCCGGACCCGTAGTGCGCATGCTTGATCCCGCCGTGTGCGATACCGAGCTCGTCGAGACGCGTCACCCAGGACTCCAATTCGTCACGTCCGACGGCAAACGCGACATGATCGAGCCCGGTGCGCTTCTCGTCGAAGGTCTCCGCGGGAGTGGTGTCGACGTGCGTGTGCAGCCCGAACAGGGTTCCCCCGTCCAGCGCGTAGACGGCGTGGTGGTACGTGCCCGATTCCTCGTCCTCGTCGAGAACCGGGTCGGTACCGAACAGTCGCGTGTACCAGTTGATGCTGATCCGCAGGTCGCGGACGGTGATCGCGACGTGGGTGAGTGCGGGAAAGCCGGGCATGGGGAACTCCTTCGGCGTCGGTGACGAGAGACCTTGCTCACCACGACGGTAGGTAATGGTTCGGTGTGGCAAGCGGTTTCGCCGAAGGACTCACCAAACGGACAGGGCTGCATCTCGACCGGGGCGTGCGCCCACTCGACGCGAAACGGCGCCCACTCGACGGGAAAGGGTGCCCACTCGACGGGGAACGGCGCCCACTCGACGGGGTTGGCGGTCAGCCGCGCAGCGCGTTCAGCACACCGTCGTGCAGCAGGCCGTTGGTGGCGACGGCACTGCCGCCCGAGGGGCCGTCGGCGCCGTCCAGTGAGGTGAAGGTTCCGCCGGCCTCACGGACGAGGATGTCGAGGGCGGCCAGATCCCACAGTGAGACCTCCGGTTCGGCGGCGATGTCGACGGCACCCTCGGCGACGAGGCAGTAGTTGTAGAAATCCCCGTACCCGCGGACACGCCACACCTCGTCGGTCAGCGCGATGAACTTCTCGCGGATACCCCGATCGGCCCACCCGGACAGGCTGGAGAACGCCAGGCTCGCCGACGCCGGATCGGCCACCGCCGACACCGACAGACGACGGACCTCGCCACCGTCGAAATCGGTGAACGCGCCCAATCCGGCTGCCGCCCACCAGCGACGTTTGAGCGCCGGGGCGCTGACGACACCCACCACGGGCACCCCGTCGACCAGCAACGCGATGAGCGTGGCCCACACGGGTACGCCCCGGACGAAGTTCTTCGTCCCGTCGATCGGGTCGACGATCCACTGCCGGCCGGTGAGCCTGGCCTCGCCGCCGAACTCCTCACCGAGCACGGCGTCATCGGGTCGGCGTGCGGCGAGTCGCTCGCGGACGAGGCGTTCGCAGTCGAGGTCGGCGTCGGAGACCGGTGTCAGGTCGGGTTTGTCCGAGACGTGTAGATCGAGCGCCCCGAATCGGCGGGTGGTCAGGGCGTCCGCGGAGGCGGCGATCGACAGGGCCAGATCGAGGTCATCGCGCAGGTCGACGTCGGCGGCGGGGCTGGTCATGACCGGTAGGGTAGCGGCATGTGGATCACCATCACCATCGCCGTCCTGCTGGCCGCGCTCGCGGTGGGGATGATCATGCAGATGCGGGGACGGAGCATCGGTGGATTCTCCGGTGGCGGAGCCGGATACGAGCAGGGCACGCTCACGGTCACCGGCGTCAGTGACCGACCTCAACCGGACAGCAAGGGTGAGGTGTTCTGCACGGTGTCGGGCGTCATCAACGGTCCGGGAACCTCGCCGACCGAGGTCTACGGAACCATGGTGCTGGCCGACGGGGCGCCATGGCCGCAGGTGGGCTCGGACCATCCGGTGGTCTACCGGCCGGGCAAGGCGGAGACCAGCTGGCGATTCGGGGAGTTGCCGCCGGTGACCCCGCCACCGACCTCGTCATGAGCCGACTGGGTCTCACAGTCGCGGATCGGTACCCTGGTTAACCGTGCATCCCGACGTGACCGCAGATCTCGAATCCCTCGACGCCACCCTCACCACCGTGGAGAAGGTGCTCGACGTCGATGAGCTGCGCCGCCGGATCGACGAGCTGGAGATGCAGGCCTCCGACCCGGAGCTGTGGAACAACCAGGAACATGCGCAGAAGGTGACCAGCGAGCTCAGCCACGCCCAGTCGGAGTTGCGGCGTGTGACCGAACTGCGCCAGCGCCTCGAGGATCTTCCCGTGCTCTACGAGCTGGCCGAGGCCGAGGAGGGTGACGACCGGACCGCCGCACTCACCGACGCCGACACCGAACGCGAGTCACTGCGGACCGACATCCAGGCGATGGAGGTCAAGACCATGTTGGCCGGCGAATACGACCAGCGTGATGCCCTGGTGAACATCCGCTCGGGCGCCGGCGGCGTCGACGCCGCGGACTGGGCGCAGATGCTGATGCGGATGTATGTGCGCTGGGCCGAACAGCACAACTACTCCGTCGAGGTCTACGACACCTCCTACGCCGAAGAGGCCGGGCTGAAGTCGGCGACCTTCGCGGTGAAGGCTCCGTACATGTATGGCACCCTCTCGGTCGAGCAGGGCACCCATCGCCTCGTCCGGATCAGCCCCTTCGACAACCAGGGCCGGCGCCAGACGTCGTTCGCCGAGGTCGAGGTGCTGCCGGTGGTGGAGACGACCGATCACATCGACATCGACGAGAACGAGCTCAAGGTCGACGTCTACCGGTCGTCGGGTCCCGGCGGCCAGTCGGTCAACACCACCGACTCCGCGGTCCGCCTGACCCACCTGCCCACCGGGATCGTCGTCACCTGTCAGAACGAGAAGAGTCAGCTGCAGAACAAGGCGTCGGCGATGCGGGTGCTGCAGGCCAAACTGCTCGAACGCAAACGTCAGGAGGAGCGTGCCGAACTCGACGCCCTCAAGGGTGACGGCGGCTCGAGCTGGGGTAACCAGATGCGCTCCTACGTGCTGCACCCGTACCAGATGGTCAAGGACCTGAGGACCAACGTCGAGAGCAACAACCCGACCGCCATCCTCGACGGCGATCTCGACAACTTCATCGAGGCCGGAATCCGCTGGCGCATGGCCGATGCCGACGCCTGATCTCGCACTGTCGCACGTGAGCACACCGACCGGAGTGTGGGCGGTGGCCGCCCAGCCGCTCGCCGCCAACCCCGCCGAGTCGGCGTTCGAGCAACTGCTCGGATCGATCTATGTGTGGCTGGCGACCAGCGGTCTGCAGATGCTGACCTGGGTGCTCGGCGGGCTGCTGACGATCCGGTTGATCCGATGGTCGGCGGACAGGTACGCCGCGCGCCTCGAGGCGAACTTCCACAACAGTGACCTGATCGTGCAGACCGAGGATTCCAAGCATCGGCGAGCATTGGTCGACGTGGTGGCGTGGGTTCTCATCGTCGCCGTGATCGCCGTGGTCCTGATCCGCTTCCTCTCGATTCTCCACGTTCCCATCACCGGTCTGACCGGTCCCGGTGCGGTGATCGGCGCGGCACTCGGTTTCGGCGCCCAGCGGGTGGTGCAGGACATCCTCGCCGGATTCTTCGTCGTCGCCGAACGCCAATACGGTTACGGCGACGTCGTCAGCCTGACGGTCACCGGCAACGGGCTGGCCGACGGCACCGTCGAGGACGTGACCCTGCGCGTCACCAAGCTGCGGACCAGTGAGGGCGAGGTCATCACCGTACCCAACGGCCAGATCATCAAGGCCACCAACCTGTCCAAGGACTGGGCGCGCGCCGTCGTCGACGTCCCGGTGCCCGCCGAGGCCGACATCGGTCTGGTCAACGAGACCCTCGACCGGGTCGGCCGCGACTTCTTCGAGGATCGCAACTGGCATGACCTGCTGCTCGACGCGCCGTCCCCGCTGGGCGTCACCGACCTCGAACTCGACTCGGTGACCGTCCGCATGGTGGCCCGCACGCTGCCCGGCAAACAGTTCGAGGTCAGCCGCGCGCTGCGTGTCGCGATCGTTCAGGCGCTGGCCCGCGAGGGCATCACCGTGGCGCCCGGACGCGACGCGCAGTCCGGCGGAGCACCCCCGGCGACGCTGGCCGACACCATCGGCAAGAACGGGGACTCATGACCCACCGCAACGACCCCGACGGCGACAAGCCCGAGGGCAACATTCCCGCCGGCCCCAAGCCTGCCGCCGCCACCAACCCCGACAACGAGATCACCGGCGAGATCCCACGCGCCGATGCGCCCACGGACACGCCCACCGGCGGCCTGCCGGCGGGACAGCCCCATCCGCGTCGGCGGCCCCTGCGCGACCGCAATTGGAAGCACATCTACCGCACCCGGATTCGTACCAGCACGGCGATCCTGCTGGTGGCGTTCCTGGGTTGCTGGACGCTGTACGGCTTCACCTCGCAGCGATACGCGCCGGCACCGACGCCCACCGCACCCGCTCAGGTCGCACGCACCACCACGCCGACCTACTACTCCGAGCCGTCGACCACCTACTCGTCGACCACACCCAGCCTGTCCGGGTCGGTCTCGGGGGAGCCGTCGGAGTCGGGAACCAGCGGGGAAGAGGGTGCCGAGTCGACCCCGGGCTCCGACGAATCGTCGACGACGACCACCAACAACAATCCGTTCCAGTGGCTGCAGCCCAACAACACCAACACCACGACGACGGTTCCGTCCCGCTGACCTGCGCCTTACCGGGGCAACGCGCCGGGCGCGGCGCCTGAGCGGGCTTCTCAGGCGTCGTCGTTACACTGGCTCACCGTGATCAAGCTGGACAACGTCACGATGAAGTACAAGGCCTCCAGCCGCCCCGCCCTGTCGGACCTGTCCCTCGAGGTCGACAAGGGCGAGTTCGCCTTCCTCATCGGACCCTCGGGATCGGGCAAGTCGACGTTCTTCCGGCTGCTGCTCAAGGAGGACAAACCCACCTCGGGCGACATCTACGTCGGTGACTTCCACGTCAACACGCTCAAGGGCCGGATGGTCCCCAAGCTGCGGCAGTCGATCGGGTGCGTCTTCCAGGACTTCCGCCTGCTGCAGCAGAAGTCGGTGGCCGACAACGTGGCCTTCGCCCTCGAGGTGATCGGCAAACCGCCGTCGATGATCCGCAAGATCGTGCCGGAGGTCCTCGACTACGTGGGCCTCGAAGGCAAACTCGAGCGGATGCCCTACGAACTGTCCGGCGGTGAGATGCAGCGCGTCGCCATCGCGCGGGCCATCGCCAACCGGCCGTTGGTGCTGCTCGCCGACGAGCCGACCGGCAACCTCGATCCGGAGACGAGTGAAGAGATCGTCGACGTGCTCGACCGCGTCAACCGCCGCGGCACCACCGTCGTGATGGCCACCCACGATCGCCACATCGTCGACGCGATGCGCCGGCGGGTACTCGAATTCGACAACGGGAAACTCGTCCGCAACGACGAACAAGGGGTCTACGGGATCGGCTGAGGACATGCGCGCGCACCGTGTGTGGGTGCGCCGCGAACTCCGGGCCGAAGACACCACGACCACGAAGGACATCCGAGCGACCATGCGAGCGCATTTCATCATCAGCGAGGTCTTGAACGGCTTCCGCCGCAACGTCACCATGACGATCGCCATGATCATTACCACGGCCATCACGCTGGGGATGTTCGGCGGCGGTCTGCTGGTGATCCAGATGGCCGACAAGAGTCAGAAGATCTTCCTCGACCGCGTGGAGATGCAGTTCTTCCTCAACGAGGACGTCTCCAAGGCCGACCCCAATTGCCGGCAGGCGCCGTGTACGACCTTGCGTACCGAGCTGGAGAAGCAGCCGGGCGTGGGCTCGGTGACCTATGTCAGTGCCCAGGAAGGGTATGAGGCCGCCAAGGCGATGTTCGAGGAGACCTCGCCCGAGATCGCCGATCAGATCACCCCGGACACCTTCGCCCAGTCCTCGGTCAAGGTCCGGATGTCGGACCCGGATCGATTCGACGAGGTCTACACCACCTTCGCCGGCCGACAGGACCTCGGTATCGAGGGCGCACTCGACCAACGAGAGCTGGTCAAACGCATCTTCGGGGTGCTCGACGGCGTGCGCAACGCCGCGTTCGCCGTGGCGGCGATCCTGGCGGTGGCGGCGATCCTGCTGATCGTCAACACGGTGCAGGTCGCCGCCTTCACCCGCCGGACCGAGGTGTCCATCATGCGCCTCGTGGGTGCCACGCGGTGGTATACGCAGCTGCCGTTCCTGCTCGAGGCGGTGCTCGCCGCCCTCATCGGCTCCTTGCTGGCCGTCGGCGGATTGTTCCTGGCCAAGATCTTCTTCTTCGACCGTGCCCTGGCCGGGCTCTACGGCGTCAACATCGTGCCACGTGTCACCGCGGGTGACGTCCTGCTGGTGTCACCCTGGCTCATCATCGGCGGAATTGTGTTGGCAGCGGCGACCGGATATGTCACGCTGCGTGTCTATGTCCGGGAGTGAACGAGCCGTCGTGCGCGTTGTACACCCGGAGGATTTCCACAAACAGCACCGAGGAGGTGAGTAGCCGACATGGCAAAGGAAAAGGGACGCAACCTCATCGCGTCCAACCGCAAGGCCCGGCACAACTACACCATTCTCGACACCTACGAAGCCGGCATCGCGCTCCTGGGCACCGAGGTCAAGAGTCTGCGTGAGGGCAAGGCTTCACTGGTGGACGCGTTCGCCACCATCGACGACGGCGAGGTGTGGTTGCGCGGACTGCACATCGCGGAATATGGCAACGGGTCGTGGACCAATCACGCACCCCGGCGTAACCGCAAACTGCTGATGCACCGCCGCGAGATCGACAACCTGATCGGCAAGATCCGCGACGGCAATCTCACCCTGGTGCCGCTGTCGATGTACTTCCACGACGGTCGGGCCAAGGTGGAGATCGCGTTGGCCCGCGGTAAGCAGGCCCACGACAAGCGCCAGGATCTCGCCCGTCGCACCGCTCAGCGTGAGGTGGCCCGCGAGGTCGGCCGGCGCGTGAAGGGTATGTGATCGCTGCGGTGACAGCGCCCGGACCCGGTCGCCGTCGTCGACGGTGGGTGGTCTTGCTGAGCGCTCTGCTCGTCGCGATGCTGTCGGTGGCCGGGTGCGCTCCCGAGCGGTCCGCCGCCGAACAGATCGGCGGCTCCGGGCCGGCGATCGCGGGGTTGCCCACCACCCCGCCGATGGGCTGGAACAGCTGGAACACCTTCGGCTGCGGTATCACCGAGCAGATCGTGCGCGCTCAGGCCGACGCGCTGGTCTCCTCCGGACTCCGTGACGCGGGGTATCGCTACGTCGTCGTCGACGACTGCTGGATGGCCCCGACCCGGGACGACGACGGCCGACTACGTGCCGACCCCACGCGTTTCGCCGCCGGGATCGCCGCGCTCGCCGACTACATCCACGCCCGCGGACTGAAGTTCGGCATCTACGCCGGCGCGCAGGACAAGACGTGCGCGCAGTACACCGGCAGCTACCCCGGCGCGACCGGAAGCGGCGGCCACGAGACGACGGACGCGGCGACGTTCGCGTCGTGGGGAGTGGACTTCCTCAAGTACGACTGGTGCTCCGGCACGTCGTCGCACGACGATCAGGTGGCGTCCTTCATCGCGATGCGCGATGCGATCCGGGCGACCGGCCGGCCCATCGTCTACAGCATCAACCCGAACAGTGGTGTGTCCGAATCGGTGCCCGGGGCCGAATTCGATTGGGGCGGTGTGGCAACGATGACGCGGGCCACCAACGACATCACCCCGGCGTGGTCCACCGACGCGGGTCCGTCGGGCTATCAGGGCATCACCGACATCGTCGACGCCGTTGCCCCGCTCGGCGATCGGGTCTCCGACGGTCGGTTCGTCGACCTCGACATGCTGGTGGTCGGGGTCGGCGACGCACTCACGCCGGCGATGCAACGCACCCAGATGTCGATGTGGGCGATGATGGCCGCGCCGCTGATGGCCGGCAACGATCTCACCACGATGAGCACCCAGACCCGCGACATCCTCGCCAATGACGCGATCATCGGCGTCGATCAGGACCCGCGGGTCCGCGCCGGTGCCATAGTCGGCGACGATCCCGAGATCTGGAGCCGGGCACTCGGCGACAAGGGCCTCGTCGTCTCGCTGACCAACCGGGGCGATCATGCGCGCACGATGTCGGTGTCGCTGACCAGTCTCGGTCTCAACGGGGATGCGTCGGTGGCCGGCGTCGACGCCTGGACCGGTAAGCGCTACCAGGCCTCCGACGGGCAGTTGTCGGTTCCCGTGGGTGTCGCCGACACCGCGATGCTGTCGATCCAGTGACGTGGTCGCGGCGGTGCGGGGACGGCTGGGAGAAATGGGAATGAACCTGTCCGTCCGGGTTGTTACAATGAACTGCTCGCCCCTCACCGGGCGGGTCTCGTCTCGGGGCTGATCGGTTTCGACTACGTTCGCCGAGGCGGGGGAAGCGTGTCGGTGCAGGCCAGAGACCACCGTATAAGCGTCGCGGCAACCAATTAAGCGCCGATAAGAATCAGCGCGATTACGCTCTCGCTGCCTGACAGCGAGCCCGTAATCTGTCGGCCCGGATCATGCTCCCGGATCCGGTGCCGGCATCATCTTCGGGAGCTCACCGCTCGCACCGGTCGCGGGTGCGGATGGGACATTCAACAGCGACTGGGATCGTCATCTCGGCTTGTTCGCGTGACCGGGAGATCCGAGTAGAGACACAGTGAACTGCACACGGAGAAGCCCCGCTGACACGACGGAGGACCCGGGTTCAATTCCCGGCAGCTCCACTCGAGGCCCCTCACCTGCTTCGGCAGGTGAGGGGTTTTTCATGCAGTCAGTCGCGGCCGAACCTTTGAAACGCCGCCTGCCTGCTGACGCCCAGTGCTGCGCCGATCACGGTCCACGAGTCCCCGGCGGCATGCGCTTCTCGTACGGCGGCTCGCAGCTCGGCGTCGGCGGCGCGTTGATTTTCCACGGCGGCGATAATGCGCCGGATGTGGCGGGCATCGCGGGCCGGATGGTCGGCGGGGTTGAGTTCATCGAGACCGGTTGTGTCGGACTTGTGTAGCCTCGTGGCCATTGTCATCACCGTTCGTTCATCATCGTAGGTAGTCGTAGAACTTGGCGCGCAACGCATCTGCGTGGATGATGCGGATTGGTTCGTCGGCGGGAACCGCAACCAGTTCGAGTACCGTCCGGCTGTGTCTGCGCCGATGATCAGGAGGCGGTCTTCGCCGTTGTAGTTGTATTCGACCAGACGCAGTGCGTTGGCCCGTGCAAATGTCGGCGTCAGTCACCCTGTGCTTGCGGGCGTTGTCGCGGATCTGCACTGTGCTTCTTTCGTCGGGGTCCGTCCCCACTCCACTGTCAATAATATCTTTACAGCACTCGGCTGTGCAAACCTAGCCTTGACACCCCAATCATTACTCGGGGTCCGTGACCTATTGGGCAGTGTCAAGGCGATGACAACCTGCCTGCACGGGACTTTGACTACAGCGCGACGAACGGATCCTCGTTCGGCCGGCCGCTCACCGCGCCACCGCGGGCGCCACCAACTTCCGATCGCCGGCCCGCATCAACGCGCTCCCGGTGCCACCGCCGACGGCGCCGATCGCCACCCGCCCGGCGCGGATTGCGGCGTCGAGGTCGATTCCGGTCTCGATCCCGCTGTCACGTAACAGGTACACGAGGTCCTCGGTGGCGATGTTGCCGCTCGCCCCGGGCGCGAACGGGCAACCGCCGAGTCCGCCGACCGATGCGTCGAGACGTGAGATACCGGCCTGCACAGCGGCATACGCGCTCGCCAGGCCGCTGCCGCGGGTGTTGTGGAAATGTGCGCCCAACGGGAGTTCGCCGATCAGCGGAACCACCTGTGCGACAAGATCACTGACGCGTCCCGGGGTAGTGGTGCCGATGGTGTCGGCGATGCTGATGCGGTCCGCGCCGGCGTCGACGGCCCGCGAGATCACTCCGGTGACCCGCTCCGGAGGCGTCGGACCGTCGAACGGACAGTCCCACGCGGTCGCGACGATCACCTCGACGCCGGCACCGGCCGCATGCGCCATCGCAACGATCTCGTCGATGAGGGTGACCGACGCCTCGGTGTCCCGGCCGACATTGGCGCGGCTGTGCGCATCCGATGCCGACACCACGTATTCGAGGTTGGAGAGACCCGCGTCGAGTGCCCGTCGCACCCCGCCCACCGAGGCGACCAGGGCCGAGAAGCTCACGCCCGGAAAGCGATCGAGATGGGTACACAGCTCGGCGGCGTCGGCCAGGGCCGGGACCTTGCTCGGTGAGACGAAGGCGGTGACCTCCACCTCGCGCACGCCGGTGTCGCAGATCGCTTCGAGCAGTTCGAGTTTCGCGGCGGTGGAGATCGGTTCCTCGATCTGCAGGCCGTCGCGCATCGCGACGTCGCGAATGGTCACATCCATCAGATCACTCCCTCGTCGGCCAACTCGGCCACCTGCTCCGCGGAGAGGCCGAGTACCTCACCGTAAACCGCCGCGTTGTCACATCCCGGTTCGGGTGGACCGGCATTGCGGATCCGTCCCGGCGTCTCGCTGAACTGCGGCACCACACCCGGACCGCGCACCACCCGACCGGCCCGTTCGTCGAAATGATCGGCGATCATGCCGCGCGCCTGCAGATGGGGGTCGGCGACCACCTCGGCGATGGTGTTCACCGGGCCGACCACGACGCCCGCCTCCGACAGCACGTCGGTGAGCTTGTCGGCGGAGAACCGCACCGACCATTCACCGATCAACGCATCGAGCTCGTCCTGATTGCGGCCGCGCGCCGCATGATCGGCGAAACGCGGGTCGGTGGCCAACTCGGGTTGCCCCATCGCCGCGCACAGCCGCGCGAACACCGAATCCTGGTTGGCGGCGATGATCACGTGCGTGCCGTCGGCGGTGGGGTAGAGGTTCGACGGGGCGATCCCGTCGAGTCGGGTACCCGACGGTCCGCGCACCACGCCACCCACGTCGTAGTCCGCGATCGCCGATTCCTGCACGGCGACACAGGATTCCAGGAGCGAGGTGTCGACCACCTGACCCTTGCCGGTGACGCTGCGCCGATACAGCGCGGCCAGTGCGCCCTGGGCGGCGAACATTCCGGCCAGGGTGTCGCCGAGCGACAGCGACAATCGCGGCGGCAATTGGCCGGGATAGCCGTTGATGTAGCGCAACCCGCTCGCCGCCTCGGCGACCGAGGCGTATCCGGCACGCGACGCATCGGGTCCGGTCTGTCCGTACCCGGACACCCGGACGACGACGATGCGGGGATTGCGTTCGAGGAGTACGTCGGGTCCGATGCCGAGACGTTCGAGCGTTCCGGGCCGGAAGTTCTCGACGATGATGTCGGCGCGGTCGGCGAGACGGAGAAACATCTCCCGGCCACGATCGGAGCGCAGGTCGAGGGTGATCGCCCGCTTGTTGCGGCCGTGCACGGTCCAGTAGAAGCGGTTCCCGTCGACCTCGGCCTGCCCCAGGTTCGGATCGGGTCGGGTCGATTCGGCGGTTCGATCTTGATCACGTCGGCGCCCATGTCGCCGAGGAGCCGGGCGGCGTGCGGGCCGGCGATGAGGGTGCCGAGTTCGAGCACGGTGACCCCGTCGAGGGGGCCGGTGGGCTCGTCGTCCGGCGGCGCCGTCGGCCGGGATGCGGAAGCGTTCATCCCTCCAGTGTGGCCGGTGAACGGCCTCCGAAGCAATCCGTCACCACGTTCAAATGCCCTCTGACGTGCTAAAACGCCTGAGTGGCGGCGAAAAACTGAAAATGAAGCCAGAATTTGAAATCTCTGCCACACTGGTTCGCGAATCGACAATGGGGTGGCATTGGTGACGGTGAAGCTGTTCGAGCAGATGTCTGCGGGGCGCGTGGCGTCCACCGCGGGCTCGGCGATCGCGACGCTCGGTCGGCTGCTCGAACTGTTCGCCACCGCCGCGAGCCGCGGGTGCGCGGATCTGGTCCGCGGGCGGTTCCCGTTCCGCGAGGCCTATCGGCAGATGGTCTTCTTCACCGGGGTGGCGGCGGTGCCCGCGGCGCTCGTCGCCATCCCGTTCGGCGTGATCATCTCGGTGCAGGTGGGCAGCCTGACCGCCCAGATCGGGGCGTCGTCGATGGCCGGCGCGGCCGGGGCGCTCGGGGTGCTGCGGCAGGGTGCGCCGATCGCGACGGCACTGCTGATGGGTGGCGCGGTCGGCTCCGCGGTCGCCGCCGACCTCGGATCCCGGACCGTGCGCGACGAGATCGACGCCATGCGCACCATGGGTATCGATCCCGCCCGACGGGTGATCGCGCCCCGGCTGGCGGCGGTGGCCGTGATCGCGCCACTGATCTGCGTCGAGATCATCTTCGTCGGCGTCGGCACCGGCTACTTCGTCAACGTCGCCTTCCAGGGTGGTGCCGCCGGCAGCTACCTCGGTTCGTTCGGCGAGTTCGCCGGCCTCGTCGACCTGTGGGCGGCGTTGGCCAAGGCGGAGATCTTCGGACTCGTGGTCGTGTCCATCGCCTGTCAACGAGGACTCGAGGCGCGGGGCGGTCCCCGCGGTGTCGCCGACGCGGTCAACGCGGCGGTGGTGCTGAGTGTGGTGGCCAGCTTCGTACTCAATCTGATTGCCACGCAAATCATCTCGATGTTCCTGCATACCAAGGTCGGGTGAACGACGCGGTGCTCGGTCTTGATGTCTACCTGGCGTCACACCCTCGTGCGCGTCGGGCCGCGGCGCACGCCGGCGCACCGGCGCGGCTGCTCGCGATGCTCGGCCATCAACTGCGATTCACCGCCCTGGTCCTCGGCGCGATACCGCACGCCCTGCGCAGCTACCGCCGCCAAACCCTCGCCGTGCTCGGCGACATGATGTGGGGCAACGGAACGATCATCGTGGGCGGCGGCACCGTGGCGGTGCTGGTGGTGCTCGGCGCGTCGGTCGGCGGATCGATCGGTGTCGAGGCGTTCGGCTCGCTGGACATGTTCGGCATGGGTCCGCTCACCGGATTCCTGTCCGCCTACGCGACCACCCGGGAGATCGCGCCGATCGTCGTAGCCATCGGCTTCGCCGCGCAGGCCGGGTGCCGGATGACCGCCGAGATCGGCTCCATGCGCATCTCCGAGGAGATCGATGCCCTCGAAGCGCAAGCGGTCCAACCGATCCCCTTCGTCGTCAGCACCCGCGCCGTCGCCGGGATCGTCACCATCATCCCGCTGTTCCTGATCACCCTGGTGCTGGCCTATCTGGCGTGCACGCTGGTGGTGACCGGCTTCCACGGCCAGTCGCCGGGCACCTACGAGCACTACTTCAACGCCTTCCTCCGACCCGTCGACGTGGTGTACTCGGTGATCAAGGCGGTGGTGTTCATCGTCGCCGTCGTGATCATCCACTGCTATCAGGGTTTCTACGCCCGCGGCGGTCCGGAGGGTGTGGGTGTCGCGACCGGACGGGCGATCAAGTTCAGCTTCATCGTCATCGTCGTCCTCGACATGGTGCTGACCCTGGTGTTCTGGGGCTCCGACGTCGGATTCAGGTTCTCCGGATGATCGGGCCGCCGGTCGACATGTCCGGACGCGGACCCTCCCAGGGTTCGCTGGTCCGGTGGGGGCTGATCGCGGTGGCGGTGATCCTGGTGATCGCGGTCCCGGTCACCCTGTACGCGCGCGGAGTCTTCGACGACCGCATCGAGGTGACCGTCACCTCCGACCGTGTCGCCGATTCCCTCGCCGCCGGCGCCGACGTCAAGTACCGGGGTCTGCTCATCGGCCGGGTGGACTCCATCGACATCGATACCGCAGGGCGACAAGATATTCGACTCTCCCTCGACGCCCGGCAGGCCGCCGACATCCGCGGTGGACTCTCCGCGCGGTTCGTCCCGTCGAACATCTTCGGTGTGGTCGGCATCGAGTTGATGCCCGACGGTCCCGGCCCGACACTGCACGACGGTGCGAGGATCGCGGCCACCGTATCCGGCTCGCAGGTCTCGGCGGTGGCGGTGCTGCGTGACGTCGGCTCGATCACGAGCACACTCACCGGGGCCGACGTCACCGCGATGATCAACCGGCTCGACGGGGTCGTCGCACAGATCTCGCCGTTGATGCGTTCGGGTTTCGACCTGCTCGTGTTGGCGCACGAACATCAGCAGATGCCGTTCGCGCAGATGCTCGCGATCGCCGACGACACCCTGCGCGGCGCCGACAGCCTCGCCGATCCGTTCGTCAACCTCTTCACCACGCTGGTGGAGAAGACCGAGATGTACGCCGACCCGGCCCAGACCGAGAAGGTGACCGGTGCGCTGACCGGCCTGGTGCAGACGTTCATCACCCTCGGTCAGACCGTCGGGAACAACCCGACCGACCTCGCCACCGTCCTCGACGCCTCCCTGACACTCGGTGCGCCACTGGGCTATACGCTGTCCACAGTGCCGGCCGCCGCCGACGACGCACACGAACTGATCGGTCGTCTCGACCGCATGCTGCTGCGGGTCGACGGCCAGGTGCGGCTGCGCCTCGGGCTCACGCTGCAATCCCTGCCCGCGATCACCGCCGGGCTCGCCGCGTCCGGGACCGGCGGTGGCCGATGAACCGCGTCCGCCCCACCGCCACAGCAGGTTTCGTGGTCTTCGTGGTCGCCGTCCTGGTGGCCGGCTGGGTGATCGTCGAGGCGCTCAACCCGTCGGTCCCCGGTGACCAGAACACCTTCACCGCCCGATTCACCGACGTCTCCGGACTGGCCGTGGGCAACGACGTCCGCGAACTCGGGGTGCGGGTGGGCAAGGTGCAATCCATCCGCCTCGTCGACGATGACCTGAATTCCGGTGCGCAGGCAGAAGTCCGGTTCTCCGTCACCACCACGACCACCCTGCACACCGACACCCGGATCGCGATCCGCTACCTGAACCTCGTCGGGCAGCGCTACCTCGACCTGCAGACGTCCGGAGCCGGTTCCGCGTCGCCCACCGATACCGCGCCGACGGTCGCACCCGGCACCACCATCCCCGCCGATCGCACCATCGGCTCGTTCGACATCACCGAGATGTTCAACGGATTGCGGCCCCTGTTCGGCACCCTGCAGCCCGAACAACTCAACGAGCTGATGACCAATCTGCTTGCGGTGGTGGAGGGTCGAGGTCCCGACGTGGGATCGGTGCTGGCGCAACTGCGTCAGATCGCGGGCGTCGTGTCGGATCGGTCGGCCCTCATCGCCACCATCGTGACGCAGTTGGGACGGGTCGCCGGTGAGATCCGCTACAAGTCACCCCAACTCAACGATCTGATCGCCCGGATGGGTGAGGCGTTCGGTGTGCTCGCCGCGTCCGCGGACAAGACGCAGGTGTCGATGCGTCTGGCGGCGCGCAGCCTGGGGCCCGTCCGGCAGCTGCTGGAGAACCTCGAGCAGTCCTACTACGGCAACTATGCGACCGTCGACCATCTGCTGCGCACCTGGATACCCGGGATGAACACCGCCACCGGCGCCTTGAGCCGCCTGCCCGGACTGATCGACGCCCTCGACGGTTCCGTCCATGCGGCCCAGCACAATTCGCTGACCTGCAGCTCCGGGGAAGCGATCCCGACCCCACTCACCCAGGTCCTGCTCGCCGGGGTACCGGTGGTGATGTGCCGATGATCCGCGGGCGACGGGACGAACACTCCCTGCGGCGCAGGCAGTTCCGCATCGGCATGCTCGGTGTCTTGGTGGCGGTGATTCTCGCGGTCATCTGCGGCGTGGTCTACCTCGATCCGTTCGGCCACGACGACGTGACGGTGGCGCTGACCACCAGCGGAGGACTGACCGCCGGCGACGAGGTCCGCATCGCCGGGGTGCGGGTGGGGGAGGTGTCGGCGGTGACGCTGCACCCCGACCGGGTGGAGGTGACCCTCGAGGTCGATTCCGGGATGGCGCTCGGCGATCAGACCGCGGCCGACGTGCGTCTGCTCACCGCGGTCGGCGGCCACTATGTGGCGCTGCGACCCGCCGGACACAATCGGCTGGGCGACAATGTGATCCCGACCGAACGCACCACCGTGCCCTACACCCTCTCCGACGTCATCGCCGACTCCGGGAAGGTGATCGCGAAGGTCGACGGCGTCACCATCGCCGACACCCTGGAGAAGGTCGACGCCGCCCTCGACGGACAACCCGACGCCATCCGCGACATCATCGCCGAAACCCGGCAACTGACCACGGCGATCGGTGACCGCAGTGACGACCTCGACGCCGCCGTCGCATTGAGCGACGAGTACATCGCCGGCCTCAACTCCGGTCGCGCCGACCTGGTGGAGATGCTGCGGCTCATCGGGTACGTCGGCGCCAAGGCCTACCAGGTCAAGGCCGAAGGCGTGGAGACGGTCCGGTCGATCGGGGCGCTGTTCGCCTTCATCGGCAAACCCGTCGACGCGTTCACCGGCACCATCGAACCCGAGGTGACGCAGGTCCTCGACCTGGTGAACACCCTCAATGCCCAACTTTCCCGCATCGATGACCTGCTGGCGCGGCTGAAGTCGATCGTCGCGGAGATCGCCGACTCGATGGGTGTGGTCGACACCGCCGGCCGGGTGGACCTGTCCTCGGTGGTCGTCAACGCGCCGCAGGTGAGCGTGGCGCCCGGACAATTCGGTGCCGGTGGATTGTGCGTGCCGAGCACGGAACGGCGGTGCTGAGCATGCGTCTGCCGACCACACGGATGGCTCCACGAATCCTGATCGCACTGGTGGCGATCGCACTGGTCGCCACGGCCACCGTGATCCTCGTCCGCCATCGCTCCGACGACCGGTCCGGATGCGCCGAGATGGCCGACGCCGTCGGGCTGTACCCGGGCAACGACGTCACGATGCGCGGGGTGCCCATCGGGTCGGTCACGTCGATCGCTTCCCACGACGGGCACGTGGTGGTGCGGTTCACCGTGGGCGGCGACATCGACTTCCCGGCCGACGTGTCCGCCGTCACCACCTCGGATTCCATCGTCACCGACCGGCATCTGGAGATCCCGGCGGGCCGCACCACCGGACCCGCCTGGGATATGGGCACCTGTATTCCGTTGGCCCGCACCCACACTCCCACCAGCGTCAGCGAGGCCTACGCCGCCTTCGACAAACTCGCCGCGCAGGTGACCGCTGCCGCATCACACTCCGATCAGAGTCGGGAACTGGTGCGCGACACCATGAATCGTGTCAACAACAGCCTGCGCGGGACCGGTGCGGACTTCAACGACGCGGTCGGTGGTCTCGCGGCGGCACTCGGCGATCCGGCGTTGCGCGACAATCAACTACGATCCCTGCTCACCAACGTCGACGAACTGACCGAGTTCTTCGTGCAACGATGGCCGGACCTGCAACTCGGACTCACCAAACTCGGCGACTTCGCGGTGACCTTCGACGCGTGGTTCTCGGTCCTGAACCCGGCGGTGGTGCAGACCACCGAACTGACGCCGTCGCTGCTGCGGCTCATCCGGACATATTCCCCGGGTGTGTTCTCGGTGCTCGACGCCCTGATGCCGTTGCTGGACAAGGTCCCCACCGAGGAGATCGTCGCCGTCCTGCGTCGACTGCCGACGGTGTCGACCGGGCTGCAGCGCATCCTCGCCGGCGGTGCCGCAGCCGGCGGGATCACCGTCACCCCGCCGGCGGTGCGGGTCGGCGCGACCTCGAGTGCGGCGGTGTGCGCTCAGGTGAACGCGGTCATGCCGCAGGCCTGCCGTCCCGTCCCCGGCGCCGGCGGGCACGTCGACCTCGCACTCGTGCAGATGGTGCTGGCCACCGCCGGAGGTACCCGATGATCCGACGATGGGTCGCCGTGACGCTGTCGGCGTTGACGGTTCTGCTGGCCGGATGCGGCGTCTCGCCGACGGATCTGCCGTTGCCCGGCACCCGCGTCGACGGCGACAGCTATTCGCTCGACCTCGAATTCGGGTCGGTACTCAACCTGCCCGCCCGCAGCAAGGTCATCTACAACGGCTCCCGGATCGGGGTGCTGCGCGGTGTGGACGTCGCCGAACGCGACGGCACGCGAGTGGCGGTCGCGACCGTCGACATCAGCTCCGAGGTCTCCCTGCCGGCCGGTACCACCGCCGAACTGACCCAGGCCACACTGCTCGGTGACTTCTTCATCAGCCTCAGCGCGCCGCCGACCGGTTCGGCCGGGACCCTCGCCCCCGGCGCGGTCATCCCGCTGGCCCGCACCACCGTCGCGCCACAGGTCGAGGAACTGCTCGGCGGAATCGCGGCCCTGGCCAACGGTGGCACGGTCGCCACCCTGCAACGGGTGATCAGCAACGCCAACAACGCATTTCCCGATGACACCGCCGACCGCGACGTCGGGATCGAGGTGTTGCGGGCGCTGATCGCGCGCAGCGCGTCGCAGAGCCGGTCGGTCACCGGGATCATCGATTCGGTGGCGTCGGTCGCGGCGACCCTGGACGCCAACCGGACGAGGCTGGGATTCGCCTTCGAATTCGGTCCGCGCCGGGTCAGTGGTGCGGTGTCGGCGTTCCTGGGTCTGTCCAACGTTCTCAATGCCCTGGGCCCCAACGTCGATCCCATCGGCAACCTCATCCTCCCGCGTTACGCCACCCTGCAGGGGCTCATCGGCATCATCGACCCCCTGGTGGCGACTGCCGTGCGTCTCGACGCGCAGGCGCCGGCCGACATGGAGAAACTCGATCGCCTCATCAACGACCGGATGGTCGCCTGGCTGGCCGACCCGGCCATCGACATCGTCGACGTGACCCGCCCCGACGGGCGGCCGTCGGGGCAGTCGGGCGTCGACACCCGAACCGTCGCCGCGGTACTCCGGATGATCGGAGCGATGCGATGAGCGCGCGCCGCACACTCATCAGCCTGGTGATGCTGGTGGTTGTCTCGATCCTGCTGACCGCCTACCTCGTCGTCGGGGTACTGCACCTGCATCCCTTCACCCGGTATCACCACGTCAGCGTCGAGTTGTCCACATCGCGAGGGCTGCAACCGGATTCGGCGGTCCTCTACAACGGGATCGCCGTCGGCAAGGTCACCACCATCAGCGCCGGAGCCGCGGGTCTGCGTGCGGACCTGCAGATCGACCCGCAGGCGCAGATACCGGCGGACGCGCAGATCCGCGTCGCCAACCTGTCCATGGTCGGCGAGCAGTACATCGAGTTCTCCTCCACCCGGGCGACCGGGCCGTACATCGCCGACGGCGCCGAACTGAGCGATCACGTCGATCCGGGAGTGTCGGTGGCCGACATGCTCACCACCATGCGCGGACTCACCGGCCAATTCGATCCGGACACCCTCAACGAACTCGCCCGCACCATCACCGAGGGCTGGCGCGGCCGTGACGCCGACCTCGCCGTGATCGGTGACTTCTCCGCACGCACCGCACGCACCATCGGCACCTATCGCTCGGAGTTCGCCGGGGTCTTCGATCACGCGCAACAACTGCTGGTTCGCCTCAACGGTGACCGGATCGGAGCCGTGATGCGGGCCACCGCACCGAAACTCGCCCACATGAACGTGCCGTTCGCGACACTGTGGAGTCTGCTGCCCGGCCTGGCGCAGGCCACCGAGGGCGCCACCGGGTGGTACGACGTGATCATCCCGTTCACCCAGAAGATCGGTGACTACCTCGCCACGATCCTGCCCGATGCGGCCGCCATCCTCGGCGTACTGCAACCCACCCTGAACGCGGTGGCACCGGCCGGTCGCGTCAACCTCGCCACCCTGGTCGGGCAGGGACTCGCCATCGTCGACGAGAACGGCACCTTGCGACTGACGGTGGCCGGTCCCCGATGACACCCACACAGATGACACCCACACAGATGACACCCACACAGACGACACCCCGAACGAGGTTTGACGATGAGCAGTGACACGGCAACCAGCGACATGGCAGTGAGCGACACGGCGATGACCGATGTCGACACCGACACCGACACCGCCGACACCGAGACCACTGACACCGACGCCGGCACCGACACCGACGCCACCGCGACCGACACCGCCGATGGCCCGATCACCGCGCGCGACGCCGCACCGGATCGACGCCGGCCCGACCATCGCCGCGGGCGTCTGCTGACCGCACTGCTCGCGGCCGTCGTGATCGCACTGGCCGTCACGACCGGTGTGCTGGCGTGGCAGAAACATCAGGCCGCCGACGAACTGTCCACGCTGCGGGCCCAACAGGCCGACGCCGCGCACGCCCGTCAGATCGCCTCGGACTATGCGGTGGCCGCCGCGAAGATCGATTACCGCAACTTCGACCCCTGGTTCGCGGCATTGAACACGAATGTGGCCGATCCGCTGATCCAGCAGTTCACCACCAGTGAACCCGCCCTGCGTGACCTGCTCGGACAGTTGCAGTGGGTGTCCTCCGGCACGTTGGTGGGCAGTGACATCGCCTCGCAGAACGACGGGAAGTACGAGGTGCAGGTCTTCGTCAACGTCACCACCAGCAACGTCCAATCACCGGAGGGGGTCAAGACGACGGCGCTGTATCCGATCACGGTGGATCGCAACGGTTGGCGGATCACCGACATCGCCGGCGGTGTGGCACCGCTTCCGGGGAACTGATGCCGTCGTCGGTGATTCACTGAGATCTGGCTGTGTTCGACGTCATACCGACCCGCTAGTGTTGCCCACGCGTCATCGTTGTCCAATGAGTTCAGGAGGGACCATGTCCGCACATACGACATCCGATTCCGGGTTGTTGCCCGACATCTCACTGTGGGACATCCTTCGCGGAATCGCGTCGCTCCGCTGCGACCTCGGGAGCATCGTGCGGACGCTGCCCGCCCTGATTCCGCAACCACCGACCCGGCGCATGTCGATCGGGAAGCGGTTCGTGCAGGCCGTCGAGAAGTACCCGGACAACGACTTTCTGCGGTTCGAGGGCCGGTCGATGACCTACCGGGAGGCCAATGCCCAGGCCAACCGGATCGCCGATTACCTGACACGCCAGGGTATTTCGAAGGGCGACGTCGTCGCCGTGCTGTCCCGCAATCACCCCGACGTGGTGATCACGATGCTGGCGATCGTGAAGGTCGGTGCCATCGCGGGCATGCTCAACTTCCATCAGCGCGGGGCGGTGCTCGAACACAGCCTCGGGCTGATCGATGCGTCGCTGGTGATCTACGAGGAGGACCTCGCCGAGGCCTTCGACTCGGTTCCCGAGCATGTGCTCCCGCCGCAGCGTGTCTCCTTCGACCAACTGCACCGCGAGGTCGTGACGTGCTCGCCGGTCAACCCGGTCGTCACCGACTCGATCACCTTGGGCGACACCGCCTTCTACATCTTCACCTCGGGAACCACCGGATATCCCAAGGCCTCCAAGATGAGTCACTTCCGGTGGCTCACCGCGATGGCGGGCATCGGGGGTGTGGGGATCCGGCTGCGCAGCGACGACGTCATGTACACCGCGCTACCCTTCTACCACAACAACGCACTGACCATCTCGGTGTCGTCGGTGCTGGCGTCGGGGGCGTGCCTGGCCGTCGGCCGAACTTTCTCCGCGTCGCGGTTCATCGACGAGATCATCGAGAACGACGCCTCGGCGTTCTGCTACATCGGCGAACTGTGCCGGTATCTGCTCGCGCAACCGGCCAAATCCACCGACCGCGCCCATCGGCTCCGGCTGGCCGTCGGCAACGGGCTGCGACCCGACATCTGGGACGAGTTCACCGAGCGTTTCGGCATCGATCGCATCGTCGAACTGTATGCCGCCAGCGAGGCCAACATCGGATTCGTCAACATCCTCGGCATCCCGAAGACGGCGGGATGGACGGTTCTGAAGTACGCCATCGTCGAGTACGACGAGGAGTCCGGTGAACCGCGACGCGACGCCGCCGGCCGCGTCATCAAGGTCGGCAGACGTGGCACCGGACTGCTGCTCGCCGAGATCAATCGCCGGGTGCCCTTCGACGGCTACACCGACGCGAAGGCGTCGGCGAAGAAGATCGTCACCGACGCCTTCAAGACCGGTGACCGCTGGTACAACAGCGGCGATGTGGTTCGCGACCAAGGATTTTCGCATATCGGGTTCGTCGACCGGATCGGCGACACCTTCCGGTGGAAGGGGGAGAACGTCGCCACCACCGAGGTGGAGGCGGTCCTCGACGCCCACCCCGCCGTCGCGGAGGCGGTGGTGTTCGGCGTGCCGGTTCCCGGTGCCGACGGGAAGGCCGGGATGGCCGCGATCAGCCTCGTCGAGGGCGCGACCTTCGACGCGGCCGATCTGGCCCGCCACGTCGCCGACGGTCTACCGGGCTACGCCGTGCCGCTCTTCGTCCGGATCACCGATCACCTCGAACACACCTCGACCTTCAAGAACATGCGCTCGGACCTACGGCGGGAATCGTTCTCCGGCGCCGGTGACGACGCGGTGTACGTGTTCTCCGGCGGTGAGTATGTGGAGTTCTACGAGGAGTTCGTCGACTCGCTGGGTTCGGCGCGCCCGACCGCCACGTCGTCGTGACCACCGCGCGCCAACTGATCGCGTACGAAATCCAGTGCCGCACCCTGCCATAGCCGGAGGTGGTCGAGCATCGGATGTCCTCCGCCGGGCACCGGGAGGTAGGCGGCATCGTTCCCGGCGGCGCGCAGTTCTTCGACACCCTGAGCGGTTCGCTTGGCGGACGTCACCGTATCGGCCTCACCGTGGATCGCGACCACCCGGGCGGTGCCGTGGATGACGCGCCAGTCGGCGAACTGCCACCACGGCGCCAGGCCGAGTACACCGGTCACCCGTTCGTCGGCGGCGAGTCGTGCGGCGATCCGGCCGCCCATCGAATGGCCGATCACCGCGACCGGGGTGTCGGGATGGTCGCGGGTGATCGTCTCGAGGGCGGCCCGTGCGTAGGGCATCGGTGAGGCCTGTCCGCCGTTCCAGCCGTAGACGCGGTAGCGCACCTGACGGACCTCGACGCGGCGACCGAACCGCAACCGGATCGACCAGGTGAACGGATACATCCGCAGCGCCGAGCCCTGCCAGGGCGAGAAGCGTCGATAGCTGGCGTCGGTGCCGCCCGGCAACACCAGGACCAACAACTCCGGCGTGGCCGCCGGGCGCAGAGGTATCAGCGTCACGCGGGTTTCCTTTCACAGCCGAGGGGATCGGGGTTCACAGTAACCGTTCGGCCCGGCAGGCCTTCCGGACCGGCGGATCGATGGCACAATTTGGCATATGGCACATCCTCGCGCCGGCACGCCGGCACTGCCCGAAGACCTCATCGACGTGGCCGCAGTGGAAAAGGCCTACTACGACAACATTCCCGATCCCGAGAACCCGCTGCAACAGGTGGTGTTCGGCACCTCGGGTCACCGCGGTTCGAGCCTCGACACCGCCTTCAACGAAGCGCACATCCTCGCCACCACGCAGGCGATCGTCGAATACCGCACCGGCGCGGGGATCACCGGCCCGCTGTTCATCGGTTACGACACGCACGCGTTGTCGATCCCGGCGTGGCGTTCGGCGCTCGAGGTACTGGCCGCCAACAAGGTGACCACCCTGACCGCGGAGGGGGATGGGTACACCCCGACGCCGGCCGTCAGTCGCGCGATCCTGAAGTTCAACGCGGACAATCCCGGTGTGGAATCCGACGGCATCGTGGTGACCCCGTCGCACAATCCGCCCCGCGACGGTGGCTTCAAATACAACCCGCCGTCGGGGGGACCCGCCGACACCAACATCACCTCGTGGGTGGCCAACCGGGCCAACGAGTTGCTGCGGGCGAAACTCGTCGGCGTCCAGCGCATCCCGTTCGAAACCGCGCGGGCCAGTGAATACGTGTCGGAGTATCCGTTCATGATGCATTACTGCGATGCGCTGGCCGGGGTCATCGACATGGAGGCCATCCGCTCGGCCGGCATCCGGATCGGCGCCGACCCGCTCGGTGGGGCATCGGTGGGGTATTGGGCCGCAATCGGATTGCGCTACAACCTGCCGGAACTCACGGTCGTCAACCCGACGGTGGACAAGACCTTTTCGTTCATGACCCTCGACACCGACGGCAAGATCCGGATGGACTGCTCGTCACCCAACGCGATGGCATCGCTGGTCGCCGCGCGCGATCACTACGACATCGCCACCGGCAACGACACCGACGCCGACCGCCACGGCATCGTCACCCCGGACGCCGGCCTGATGAATCCCAATCACTACCTCGCCGTCGCCATCGACTACCTGTTCACCCACCGTCCCGGATGGTCGGAGAACGCGGGTGTCGGCAAGACACTCGTGTCGTCCTCGCTGATCGACCGCGTCGTCGCCGGTATCGGCCGCCGACTCGTCGAGGTCCCCGTCGGTTTCAAGTGGTTCGTCGGCGGACTGCTCGACGGGTCGATCGCCTTCGGTGGGGAGGAAAGTGCGGGAGCATCCTTCCTGACGTTCGACGGCGGACCGTGGACCACCGACAAGGACGGCATCATCCTGGCCCTGCTGGCCTCGGAAATCCTTGCGGTGACCGGCAAGACACCGTCGCAGCGGTACCGGGAACTCGCCGACGAGTACGGGGAATCGGCGTACGCGCGGGTGGACGCACCGGCTTCGCGGGAGCAGAAGGCGGTCCTGTCGAAGTTGTCGTCGGATCAGATCACCGCGACCGAACTCGCCGGCGAGAAGATCACCGCGATCATGACCCACGCACCCGGCAACGATGCGGCGATCGGCGGGGTCAAGGTGACCACCGACAACGCCTGGTTCGCCGCCCGCCCGTCGGGCACCGAGGACGTCTACAAGATCTACGCCGAATCCTTCAAGGGCGCAGACCATCTCAAGGAGGTCCAGGTGCAGGCGCAGGAGGTCGTGGACGCCGCGCTCGGCTAGGTCAGGCTAGGTCGGATCGCCCCGGAGGAAGGAGACCTGCATCGTCGGCCGCCCACCGCCACAACTTGGGCGGGCGTCCGCCGGAGGTCGGTGCCACGCCGGCCTCGGTGAGCACATCGATCCGGGCGAGATCGCGATTGAGGTTCGCGCGGTGCACCTCGGCGTCGGTGAGTTGCCGGGTGATGGCGACGGCGTCGGTGGCGGTGAACTCGGCGCCGGTCAACCCGCGGGTGAAATCGAGGTCCCTCCACAGCCGCTCGGCGAGCAAGCGACGGGCGGTCGTGACGATCGTCGAGTGATCGAAGACCAGTGCCGGAGCGTGATCCAACGGCTCCCACAACGTGTGGGGCGTGTGGATTCTCTCGTCGTTCCAGAAGGTCGCCCACATCGCGATCGACAACGACGGCCCACGTGGGTCCCGGCTCGGCTCGTCGAAGGTCTGCAACTGACCGAGTGCGCTCGGCGGCACGTCGATGCCGAGTTTCGCCACCGCCCGCAGTGCCGCCTCGCGCAGTCGTTCACCGCTGCGCACCACCACCCCCGGAAGCGCCCGCTCACCCCGATACGGCTCGGTCTCGCGGGCATGGGTGGCCACCAGCACCCGGCGTGCGGAGACGTCGTAGGTCAGCGCCACCACGTCGACGCTGACGACGCTCAGGATGGCCGGGTCGATAGCGGCCGAGGTCATGCCGAGATCGGTGCGCTCCTCGGTGTTGTGTTCCTCGGCGCTGTCCACGTGATGCTCCTGTCGGTCCGTCGGGGCCCGTCCGCGGTGATCACGACCGGAGCGCCGGTTGCCTCGGAGATCAACCTAGTCACCTCGTCCGCCGACGTGGGCAGTGGTCGCAGATCCGGGCGTGCCGCCCCGGCGATGCGGGTCAGCTCCGCCAACCGGTCGAGATCCCCGGCCGGTGTCGGGTGCAACGGGGTGCGTGCGCCATCCCAACTGTCGGCCACCGCCAGGCCGGGTGTGCCGAGCACGTCGAGGTGCGACACGGCGACGCCGTCGAGTCCACCGCAGATCGCCGCCGCGTACCGCAGGGCGGGCAGGTCGAGGTGGCCGGTGCGCCACGCGCCCTGATATCGCCCCTCCCGATTGTGGGTGTCGGGCAACTTCGGACGGGCGGCCTCCGTCGGCATCGGGCCGGCGCCGTGACGTGTCGCGTAGCACCGGGTCGCTCCGAGCACCGTCGGGCGGTGCCCGGCGGCGGTGAGTTCTCGTCGCAGCGCACCGGGCAGTACCGTCGCCCACGTGGTGTGCGGATGGAAACCGTGCCACTCGTCGAGCAGGGCACCCTGACTGCCCTCGAAGATCACGGTGCCCGAGGCCAGCGTCGCCGCCAGATGTGCGTCGGCGTCGTCGAGAATGGTGATCGCCGAGGCGACGTCGCCCAGTGCGTCGGCGATCGTCCCGACCGATTCGATCTCGTCGGCACCGGCCGCGGTCAACAAGGGTCGGGCGAAAGTGCTCAACGCATCCAGTGCCCGAATGGTGGCCCGTCGATCACGCAGCATTCCCATCGTCAGGGGCGCGACGTCGGGAGCGTCGGCGTACACCCGGAAATTCCCGATCGTCTCGCCGGTGCGGGCGCCGCGTGCCACGGCCAGGTCATAGGCCCGGGTTTCCCCGATGCCCTCCCCGCACGAACCGTGACGGGCGTTGCCGCGCAACGATTCCCGGGCCCGATTCATGGCCGCGTGGATCGGCGTGGTGATCAGGGCGCGGGTGTCGGCGCCGATCAGGCCGAACGGATCGACGACGCCGAGGCGCGCCAACTCGTCGGCCTCGACCGCCAGGAGCAGCGGGTTAATCATCATCGGTGCGCGCAGGATGGTGCGCACGTCCAGCAGGGTGGCCGAACCGAACTGCCGGAAGGTGTGGTGCCGGGCACCGTGGCAGACGTTGTGGGCTGCCTGCGCGCCCCCGGAGAACCGGACGACCGCGGCCGTGTCGGGAATCGTCGACGCCAGGACGTCGACGGTCGCGCCCTTGGCCTCGTCGCCGTACCCCAGGCCGACGACCACGATCGGTGACCCGTGGGGACGGGTGGCGGGCGTCCGGTTCTCTGTGTGAAAGATGGTGTGCTCCTCACAGATCTGTGGGCAGGATGCCACCGCCGTCGGCGATGGGCGTGAGTCGTGCCAGCGCCGTTCCGACCGCCGCACCGGCACTGCTGCCGGCCGCGGCCAGGTCGGCCACCCCTTCGGCCACGCTGATCGACTCCTCGGTGACACCGATGGTGACGGCGATCAGGTCGGCGACCCCGTCGGGATCGTCGAGCTTGACGAAGCGTTCCCCGACGATGGCCCGCCAGTGGTCTTCGACCTCCGGATCGTCGTAGTAACTCGTCAGATTCGGCAGCACGTAGAAGAGGTGGAAGCGTTGCGCCAGTTGCCGGTACACATCGGCGACGTCACGATCCTCACCGATGTCGTCGCCGACGAAGCGGCGCACCGAGTCGGCGAACAGCGCGGGCTTGTTCATCTCGTCGCCGATGAAGAACACATATCCCTTGCGCCCGTGCTTCTCCCAGGCGTCGGTGACGCAGCGAGTGGCGAGGAAGTAGGCGGCCAGGGCGTACCCTTCGCGTTTGTCGCCGCCGCCGCCGCCCTCGAGGTAGATCTCACGCAACTGCTCGTCGATCCGATTGTCGGATTCGAACTGCCCGATCTGCAGGGGGACGGCATCGAACTGGTCATCGCCGATGGCGCCCACCATGATCTGCGGGTCGTCGACGTAGCCGCCGCGCGTCAACAACCCGAGCAGATCCGACAATCGTTTCTGCACCGTGATCGGTACCCGGCCCATCGAACCGGTGACGTCGAACAGGACGACGATCGGGGTGGAGCGGGGGTGATCGGCGCTGTCTCGTGCCTCCCGGACGGTGGCGCCATACGCATCGAGTGCCGGTGCGGCCATCCGCAGGTGGCGCGGGGTGTTACGCATCCGTGCCGAGTAGCCGAAATCGTCGGCTCCGGCGGCGCGGCGTGCGTCGGCGGCCGCCTGGTAGGCGCCGGTGTCCCAGTATCCCTGTCCCATGATCAATTCCTTTCTCGAACGGGTGTGGTGAAGGGTCGAAATCTGCGGGGGCCGTACAGGACTCCGATCAGGAGGTCGTATTCGCGGAGCGACTCCCGTGGGGTGAGTGCGGCGCTGCGCCGTGCGAAGGTGGTCTGCCGCGGTGCCCGATCCGCGAGCATCGTCGCGAAGAGGTCGGCCAGGGCGGCGCCGTCGGATGTGGCTCCGCCGTGTGCTCCGCACCAGCCGGTGAGCACGACACCGTGGTCGCCCGGGTGGATCAGGACGGTATCGAGTCCGAGGTTTCCGTGACGGGTGGCCGCGGCGTCGAGGGTCATCAGGATGCGACGTGCCATCCAGGCCCAGTCCCGCCCGTCGAGTCCCTGCGGGCTCGCGGCACGCACCGCACGCAACGACACCAGTCCGTCGGGGAGCCGATAGGCGATCCAGCGTCGGTTGGCGGTGACGGCGTCGTCGACGATGTCGGCGGCGAATCGGGACATCCCGTGTCGGTCCAGCCGGCATATCGCGTGACCCACGGTGCCGATGGCATCGTTCGCTGATCGCGTGCGGGCGATCTCGATGCGTACAGACGGGTTGTCGGTTCGATAGCCGGCCACGGAGTCGGTCGCCCAGAGCCTTTCTCGCAGAGCGTATATGCCGGATGAGCCACGGACATGTGGCTCGGTGGGGGCCGAGACGTCCGCGGTGGCGGTGAATGCGGCGTAGAGCGCGTTGAGGGTCATCGTCGCGTCACGTGCGACGTCGGGGTCGATGCCCACCGATACGGCGCGGTCGGGATGGACGGCGCCGAGAAGGATGCGATGGCGACGACGGGCTGCTCGTCGATCGGCCGCGTCGGTGGCCGATCCGCTGAAGACGTCGGCGGGTCGACGTGCCGCCTCGATGAGCGTGATCGCGTCGGTGGGGGTGGTGGCGAACATGAAATTACTCTAACTGAGTAATAGCTTGGCCGCAAGATCGCCGCTATCGGCAGTTACCCTGGCTCGATGATGCCGTTCGCGCCCGTAGAGGCTCCGTTGTCGCCGGAGACGGCCCTGACGCGGATCGCGTGGCTGCTCGAGCGCCGCCGGGAGAGCAGCTACCGCGTCGAGGCCTTCCGTAGGGCGGCGCATGCCGTCGCCGGGCACCCGGCCGGGGATCTGGCCACGCGCGCGGTGGCGGGGACTCTCACGGCGATTCCGGGAATCGGGAAGACCACCGCCGCCGTCATCGCGGAGTCGCTCGATGGTCGGCTACCGGACTACCTCGCGCGATTGCAGGATGAGGGTTCGCACCATGACCCCGGCGTGGCCGCCGAACTCGTCGCCGAGGCGCGCGGAGATCTGCACGCCCACACCACCTGGAGTGACGGTGGCGCATCGATCGACGAAATGGCCGCTGCGGCACAAGCACTCGGGCTCGATTGGATGGCCATCACCGACCACTCGCCCCGACTCGCCGTCGCCAACGGGTTGAGTGTCGAGCGACTGCGCCGACAGATCGATGAGATCGATGAGTGGAATGCTCGATCCGGCACCGGATTTCGTCTGTTGCGCGGGATCGAGGTGGACATCCTCGACGACGGCTCGCTCGATCAGTCCGACGAGATGCTGGACCGTCTCGACGTCGTGACGGCGTCCGTGCACTCGGCACTGCGGATGGATCACGATGCGATGACCGCGCGGATGGTGGCGGCGGCGAGCGATCCGCGGGTCACCGTCCTGGGGCACTGCACCGGCCGTCGAGTGCTGACCGGTCGCGGTCACCGGCCGCCGTCCACCTTCGATGCGCACGCCGTCTTCGAGGCGTGCGCGGCGAACAGCACTGCGGTGGAGATCAATTCACGTCCCGAGCGTGTCGACCCACCCGACGACCTGATCGACATCGCGCGGGATCGGGGATGTCTGTTCGCCATCGATTCCGACGCGCACGCGCCCGGTCAGCTGGAGTTCCCCATTCTCGGTGCGCGGCGCGCCCAGGAGCACGGTATCGAGCCGGATCGGATCCTCACGACGTGGCCGGTGGAACGGGTGCTCGCGTTTGCCGATCACTCCTGACCCGGTGTACCACGGCCGTGGCCATCGGCCCGGCCGCCCAACCAGTTGTCGATGTCTCGTTGCGCCTGCGTGGCGACCGGCGTGGCATGACCGGTGAAGCCATGGGGCACATCGGGATACAGGCGAAGGTCGACGTTGTTTCCGGCATCGGTCAGACGCTCCACCATTGCGAGATTGTCGTCGAGGAGCACATCGTCGGTGCCGATCACGACCAGCGTCGGCGGGAGCCCGGACACCTCACCGAAGATGGGGGAGATGTCCGGAATCGTGCGATCGCGGACGTGCCCGGCGTATGCCTCGATGAAATACTCGCCGGTGATGGTGGCCCCGGCGGGGGTCGCGCCGCTGAGGTCGTAGGTTCCCGCCTCGAGTACGGCCCCCGCGAAACTCTCGGCCGATCCCTGATCCCGAAGCCGCAGCAGGGTGGTCATCGTCAGGGTCGCGCCCGCCGACATCCCACCGATGGTGAGCCGGGTGGTGCCGAAGCGATGCTGCGCGTGGTCGATGATCCAGTGGGCCACCGCCTCGCAGTCGTCGGGTGCCGCG
The DNA here is from genome assembly GCF_040044975.1 of Gordonia oleivorans. Taxonomy (NCBI): domain Bacteria; kingdom Bacillati; phylum Actinomycetota; class Actinomycetes; order Mycobacteriales; family Gordoniaceae; genus Gordonia; species Gordonia oleivorans. The sequence continues at coordinate 79,963 of NZ_JBDZDI010000004.1, read as the reverse complement.
GGCCACGGATTCTCCGGAGCCAAACGGTAGTCGACCCCGATCACGGCGACACCCAACGCATCTGCCATGCGTTCGTTCCGGGCGTCATCACGGGCCGAGGGCCGCAGGTAGAAACCGCCACCGTGGATGGCGAGGTGGACGCCGGTGATCGCAGATCGGTGCGGCAGGGTGATGCGTATCGCGACCTCGCGGTCACCGGTCTCGATGGTGAGGGCCGACGTGCGCCCGGCCGCGGGCGGCGCTGTGTGCGCCGACCGCGCGCGGTGCACCTCGTCGAGCGACTGTGCACCCACCCCACTCGGACGGTGCGCGTAGAACTCGCGGGTGGCGGCGAGGTCACCGGCGGCCACCGGCACCAGTGCTGCTCGCCGCACGCTCATCGGATCCTGCGCTGCGGACGTCACACCGCAGTTTAGACCGCGACGAGTCCCGAACCCTCCCGGATGTCGGCGGGCAGATCCTCCTCCGGTGATCCCAGGCCGAGGTGTGCGCGCAGCGTCCGGCCCTCGTACTCACGCCGGAACAGCCCGCGCCTCTGCAATTCCGGGACGACGTAGTCGACGAAGTCGTTGAACGTGCCCGGCGTCTGTGCACTGGAGACGATGAACCCGTCGGCCTCGCCGCCGGTGAACGATTGCTCGATCTGGTCGGCGACATCGGATGCGGTCCCCACGAACTGCGGCAGCAAGACGCCCTGGGCGTAGAGCTTCCCGATGTCGCGCAGCGTCAGTCGATCGCGGTGGCTGAGGCGGCGTGCCACATCGAAGAGTCCCTGCGTTCCGCTCACCTGGACATCCTCGACGGGTGCGTCGAGGTCGTACTGGGAGAAGTCGTGGTCGGTGTGCACCGACAGCGTGATCAGACCCGAAATCGGGTCGGCGAGTTCGTTGTGGAATGCCTGCTTTTCCCGCGCGATCGATTCGGTCTCCCCGATGAACGGGATGAACGACGGAAAGATGTTGACGTGATCTGGATTTCGGCCGAAGTTGTCGGCGCGGGACTTGACGTCGTCGTAGTAGGCGCGGCGTCCCTCCGGGGTGGGGTCGATCTCGAAGATGGCCTCCGCCCAGCGGGCGGCGAAGTCCTTGCCGGTGTTCGACGATCCGGCCTGGATGAGGACCGGACGATGCTGTGGTGAGCGTGGCTGGTTGAGTGGGCCGCGGGTGCGGTGATACTTCCCGTCGTGGTCGACGGGCCGGATCTTGGCGGGATCGGCCCAGACACCGGACTCCTTGTCGGCGACCACAGCGTCGGCCTCCCAACTCGACCACAGCTTGACCGCGGTCTGCACGAACTCCTCGGCCCGCGCATAGCGTTCGTCGTGCTCGACATGGGTCTCACGTCCGAAGTTGTGGGCCTCGGCCTCCGACAGCGAGGTGACGATGTTCCAGGCGATGCGGCCGCGGGTGAGGTGATCGAGCGAGCCGAAGACACGCGCCAGCTCATACGGGTGAAAGTAGGTGGTGGACTTGGTGACCGCGATGCCGAGGTGAGTGGTCACGGCGGCGATACTGGCGGCCACGAGCGACGGATCGATGGTGGCCGCGGCCTGGGTGCCGCGTCGGAACGGCTCGGACTGGTCACCGCCGAACCGGACCGGGGCCGCGAGGAGGTCGGCGAAGAAGGCGAAATCGAACTTTCCGCGTTCGAGGATGCGGCCGACGCGATGATAGTGGTCGGGCCCGAAGTAGTCGGTCACCGAGCCCGGATGCCGCCACGCCGCATGAGAGTGGGTGACGGGGGAGGCGATCAGGAAGCCGCCGAGGTGCAGCTGTCGTGTCATCGGATGTCCTTGTGGTGTCGGGAATCGTCTACGCCGCACAGCTAATCGCTGCGGGGTGCCGAATGCCACGGTTGAAGTCAGGGTGGGTGAATGCGGTGGGGAGCGACCGACGGATCGGCCAATGGTGTCCAACGGCACTTGCCCGATTGTGGCGGATCGGGCCACAGTGGGGACGTGGAGGCGAGTGCGGGTCCCCTCGGCGATCAGAGCGTGCGGTGGCGTCGACTGGTGGCCTACTGGCTGCTGGCCTGTGCGTTCTCGTGGTCGTGGTGGATTCCGCTGGCGCTCACCGATGTCGCGGTGGGTCCCGGTCAGGGATGGCCCAGTCATCTGCCTGGGCTGCTCGGGCCGGCCGTGGCCGCGGTGGTCGTGGTCGCGGTGACCGAAGGGCGGGAAGGCCTGCGGCGGCTGTGGGCGCGGGTGATCCGGTGGCGAGTGTCCTGGTGGTGGTTTGTCCTGGTGCTGGCCACCGCCGCATGCGCCTTGCTCGCCTATCCGGCGGCGTGGCTATCGGACTCGGCTGCGCCCACGGCCGCCGACTTCGCCGCGTACTCCGGCGTCGGCGCATGGCCGGTGGTCGTGATGCTGATCTACGTCGTCGTCGTCAACGGACTCGGCGAGGAAACGGGATGGCGCGGATACCTCGCCGAGGGGCTGTTGGGGCGGTTCGGCATCACCACCACCGGTCTGATCGTCGCGCTGCCCTGGGCGCTGTGGCACCTGCCGATGTTCTGGGTGGTCAGATCATTTCGCGACTTCGGTGTGGCGGGCACCGTCGGATGGCTCGTCGGTCTGACGGCCGGCTCGATCGTGCTGGCCTGGATCTACGCGCGCTCGGGGCATAGCGTGCTGATCGTCGCGCTGTGGCATACCGCGTTCAACCTCACCTCGGCGACCGATGCGGCCGCGGGTCTGCCGGCCGCGCTCAGTTCGACGCTGGTGATGATCGCCGCGGTCGCGATCCCCGTGGCGGCAGGGGTGGCGCGTCGTCGAAACGCGAAGTCGCGGTCCGGGGTCGCCTCACCCGGCTGACTTCCGGGAAGCTGTTGACAGCCGCGGTTTTTCGACTCATCCGTAGGTCACCACGAGCGGTGCGTGATCCGACAGTCGTTCGGCGGGCGACGGCTCCTTGTCGACGGTGACCTGGGTGGCCAGCCGAGCCAGTCCGGGCGTCGCGAGTTGATGATCGACCCGCCAGCCCACATCCTTGACGAAGGACTGACCCGCCCAACTCCACCAGGTCAGCGGTCCCGGTCGGGCGCCGTGGACGGCGCGCACCACGTCGACGAGCCTGCGCGTGCCGAGGAGTTCGTCGAACCAGTCGCGGTCGGACGGGAGGAAACCGTCCATGGTGCGTGCGGCGCGCCAATTGGTCACGTCGTGGCAGGTGTGGGCGATGTTCAGATCGCCGACGAGGAGGAACTCGCGCCCCGCGCGCAGGGCGGCCAGTCGGTTGCGGCTCACCTCACGGGCGAACGCGGCGAGGAATCGCTGCTTGCGTTCGTACTTCGCCCCGCCGTCGGGTTGCTCACGCATCGAGCCCGGACGTTGCAGGTGTGCGGGCAGTCCGCCCTTGGGGAGGTACAGGCAGGCCACCGTTACGGGATGGTCGGCCAGGTCGACCTCGATGTAGCGACCGTGCTTTGCGAACTCGCCGAGCACGCGGGCCCGGGGTGGGTGGGTCACCCACGTCCGAACCGCGGCGGCGGGTGTTCTGGTCAGCACGGCCACACCGTTACGCCCCGGCACCGATCCGACGTCGAGGGCGGTCGAATAGCCGGGGAACACCCCCACCTCCGGTGCGGGACACCGCAGTTCCTGCAGTGCGATGACGTCGGCGGATCGCTGTGCCAGCCACTCGTCGAAGCCGCGGCGACGCGCTGCCCGGATGCCGTTGACGTTGAATGTCGCGACCGTGAACGTTTCGGCGATGCGTGAAGCCATGATCACCACTGTGCCAGTGGGAGTTCCGTTGAGGCGGCGTGATCCGACGACCTGGGCCGGTCGAGGACCGGCCCGAGATGTGCCGGCTACCACGAATGGAGAACTACTACGAATGGAGTAGTCGGATCTCGTCGGCGGGCATGAGGCGCCGCGCATCGTCCTCCACTTGACTGGAACACGGGGCCAACGGGCCCGAGTTCAGCTGAGGAGGAGACGGATGTCGGCAGTTGGCAGATGGTGTCACGACCACAGGATCGGGGTGATCATCGGATGGGTGCTGGCGATCGTGACGCTCACCGGTGCAGCGCTGTCGGTGGGGGCATCGTTCGAGTCCGCCACCGGCGGCGCGACGGCGGTGACCGGTGAGGTGGTCTGGCAGGGCGACGATGTACTGGCTCACGGGCACAACCACATCGACTCCGTGCTCACCAAGGTCGGTCAGACCGAGGGAGTCGTTTCAGTGGCTTCACCCATCGACCATCCGGGGCAGGTCAGCGCCGACGGCCGTACCGCGTACGCGGTGGTCACATTCGGCCCGAATTCGTCGGGAGCGGAGCACGTCGTCACCGACATCCTCGAGTCGGAATCTGCGGAATCCGGACTCACTCAGGCGGCCGGTGGGCAGGCCTTTGCGGGCACGATCGCGGTATCGGAGATCACTGAGATCGTGGGTGTGACAGGCGCGCTGATCATCCTTGTGGTGATGTTCCGTTCGGCGTGGGCGGCGCTGTTGCCGATTGTCACCGGGGCAGCCGGCGTTGTCGCGGGACTGATGGCCGCAATGCTGCTGAGCGATGTGGTGCCACTTCCGGACTCGACACCGACTCTCGGAGCGCTCATTGGTCTCGGAGTCGGCATCGACTACGCATTGTTCATCACCTACCGCTTTCGCCGGGAGCTGATGCGTGGCGCCGCAGTCGACGTCGCGGTGGGACGCGCGGTGTCGACGTCGGGTCGTGCGGTGGTGTTCGCCGCGGCCACGGTCATCGTCGGGCTGCTCGGCATGACCGTCCTGGGCGTGCAGACACTCACCGGGATGGCCATCGGCGCCGCCCTTACCGTGCTGCTGACCCTCGTCGCCGCGCTGACGTTGCTGCCCGCGCTGCTATCGGTTGCGGGACGCAAAGCGCTCAGTGCTGCTCAGCGCGAGCGGATCGGCGACGACACCGAGGCGGGTGTTCGCACCAGGCGGTGGGTGGCCTTCGTCGAACGACGCCCCGTGGTGGTCGCGATCAGCGCCGCGGCAGTGATGGCACTCGTCGCGATCCCCGCGCTTTCGTTGCGCCTCGGCGCAGCAGACGCTGGTAGTGCACCGGAATCGACGTCACGGCACCAGGCTTACGACATGCTGGCCGAGGGCTTCGGCGTCGGCATCAACGGTCCCCTCACGCTGCTGATCGATGCGCCCGATCCGGCTGCAGAGCAGGCCTACTCGACCTTGATCTCAGAACTGCCTCATGTGCCCGGCGTCGCACGCGTCACCGAGAGTCAGGTGGCACCGGGTCGGGCTGTGGTGACGGTCACCCCCAGACCGGACCGTCGGATGAGCGTACGGAGGACCTCGTCGAACACCTGCGGGCGGCCGTGATCCCTTCTGCGGCGGCCGATACATCGCTTCGTGTCACGGTCACCGGGGCCGCCGTTGGTGGGTTCGACTTCGCCGACACCATCACTGACAAGCTGCCGATACTGGTGGCGATCATGCTCATCGCTGGGATGCTGGTGCTGCTCATGACATTTCGGAGTGTCCTCATCGTGGTGATCGCCGCCGTAGCGAACACGGCAGTGCTCGGCGCTGCTGCGGGGATCATCGTGCTGGTATTCGGCCACGGGTGGGGTTCGGCATTGCTCGGCGCAGGATCGGCGGGTCCGGTCGAGTCCGTGGTGCCCGTGCTGATCGTCGGTGTGATGTTCGGATTGTCAATGGACTACGGGATGTTGACCGGACTAAGTTCGGACACGCCGAGGACGATCGAGGCGGGGGCGGTCAGCGTGGTCATTGTCGAGGGCACTGTTGAAGGGAGTGTCCGTGAACCGTGAAGACGCGAAGGGTGTGCCGACGAGGCTTCCGGCCTGGGGTCGTGTGAACCCAGTAGATGGGGTTCCGTTCTGGTCTCTGGTTGGACCGGACGATCGTGAGATCGAGCCGGTCGGCGAGTTTCTGAAGGAGTTGGTCACTCGTGGTCACCGCGCCGGGACGGTTCGGAGCTATGCGTATGACCTGCTGCTATGGTGGCGCTGGTTGCGTGTGATCGACCGGCCGTGGAACCGTGCCACACAAGAAGACCTGCGCGAGTTCGTTCTCTGGTTGTCTGATGCCATCAAGCCGGAAAGTGGTCGGCGGACCGTGTCCGTCTCGACCGCGGGCACGATCAACGCCGTCACACGCAAGCAGTACCTCGACGACCGCTACAAGCCGCGGACCATCCGCCACAGCAATGCGGTGCTGCGCACCTTCTACGAATGGGCCATCATCGAAGGGACTGGGCCCCTGGTAAACCCAGTCCAGTTGCGCAACGCGAGCCGGCGCGCCCATGCGCACCACAACCCCCTCGAATCATTCCGAACCGACGGCCGGCTTCGCTACAACCCGCCCATACCGAAACGTCGTCCGAGGGTCCTTCCCGATCCGGAATGGGTTCGGCTCTTCGGTGCGCTCACCTCCAATCGCGACAGGGCACTGCTGTCGATGGCGGTCAGCAATGGTGCCCGAGCTGGGGAGATCCTCGGGATGCGGATGGCCGACGTCGACTGGGGCGAGCAGTTGGTGCGGGTGACTCGTAAAGGTTCACGGGACGAACAATGGCTACCTGTGAGCGCGGAGGCGCTGCTGTGGCTCCGCCTGTATCTGTCCGAGATCGATGATGTGCAACCGAACGCCCCACTGTGGTGGACCCTTCGCGTCCGCAATCGTCGGGCTGGTGCGTCCCGCCAACCGATGAACTACGAAACGCTCCGAGGCGTCTTCCGTCGCACCAACGTCGCGCTCGGAACCAACTGGAGCATGCACGATCTGCGGCACACTGCCGCACGACGTATGGCCGACGACTCGAAGCTCTCGCTCCGTGACGTTCAGACAATCCTCGGCCACCGACAAATCGCCACGACCGTCCAGGTGTACCTGCACGAATCAGATGTCCAGGTGGCGTCGCGTGTACTCGAGCACCTGAGCAGGCCTTCACCACCACACCCCCTCGCGGGGAAGTCGCTGGGATACCGGGACCATGACATGTCTGTTCTGTTTGGCGGTGAGGATCTGTGCTGACGACAGTGGCAACTCCCTCAGTGACCGTCCGCCCCGAGCGCGTTCACGGACACCACGACGGCCACTCGATCGATGAGGTGCTTGCCGCCGTGGAGGCAGACCTTCGCTGGCGGAATCACCCGGTACGCGGCGAGCGGGCCGCGATCGCGCTGCGCGGCATCCTCGAGTGGCTCTCCACATTCCCCGGAACCGGCTGGCAAGAGCGGTGGTCAGCCGCATCGGGGAACGACTACCCGAGCTGGATCACCACCATGACCGAGCATCTCTCGGCGCGCGGAGTCGCCCGCAGGAACGTGATCGACACAGTGCCGGCGCTCCTCATCCATCGAGTGGTGATCGTCGACTACGCGTTCCTGCGCGCATACAGGGCACGAAGCCTGTACGAGACGGTTCGAGAGAGGCTCCGCCCCGATCTCTGGGAACGCATCGCCGCCAACGCACCGCGCGCCAAACTGACGGCGTACCAGTTCCGCGAAGCGCGGTTGGTGTTGAGCAAGATGGTCCTGGCAACCGGCCGAGACCTCAACCAACTGCAGCTACATGACTTCACCGACTATCTTGCAGACAACCGGCACTCCAACGGGTCCAACCCGAACGGCGTCCACGCGGCCTGGGATCTCGTCCGCGGGATTGCCCCCATTCCCGACAACGACCTGCTGACGTGTCTGAGAGTCGGCCAGCGCAGCGCCGAACAGATCATCGACCGATTCGCCATCCAGAACTCGGCTATCCGGGATCTCCTCGTTCGCTATCTCAACGAGAGGAAGCCAGCGCTGGACTACACCTCCTTCGACTCAACAGCCCGCCTACTCGGCTCCTTCTGGGCTGATATCGAAGCCCACCATCCGGGTGTCGACTCCCTGCACCTCAGCGACAATGCCGCGCGAGATTGGAAGCTGCGCTTGCGTACCGTCACGAATCGAGATGGGTCCACCAGACCGCGGCTGAATTACCTGGACGTGCTGATGGTTGTGCGCGCGTTCTACCTCGACATCCAGGAGTGGGCCCTCGCGGATCCCTATTGGGCTCCGTGGGCGGCTCCGTCTCCCGTGCACCGTATGGACACAAAGGGAATCGAGAAGGCCAAGCGCACCCGACAAGCCCGGATGCACCAACGCGTCCGCACTCGGCTTCCACATCTCGACCGTCTCGTGGACAGCGCAAACGACCATCGCGAAGACCGGGCGGCGCTTCTCGACCATGCGCGGAGGGCCCAACCCGGCGAAGAGTTCGAGTACCGCGCAACGAAATACCGCAGGGTCGACCCCAGCGACAAGCGACGCGTCAACGGCAACACGACGTTCGTTCACGTCATCGATCCAGCGGGCCGGCGCATCGACGTCGTCAAGGAGGAAGACGACGCCTTCTGGACCTGGGCTGTTATCGAGACACTGCGCCACACCGGAATACGAGTGGAAGAGCTCGGCGAACTCACTCACCTCGCACTCGTCACCTACAGGCCGCCGGATACGGGCGAGACGGTGCCACTTCTGCAGATTCTTCCCTCGAAGAGCAACGAGGAGCGCCTGCTGCTCGTCAGCCCCGAACTCGCCAGCGTCCTCGCCTCGATTATCACTCGACTACGCGGTGAGAACGATGGAGTGATCCCGCTGGTCGCCAGATACGACAAGCATGAGCGGACGACAGGTCCAGCGCTTCCGCACCTCTTCCAGTGCCGCAACGGGCACCGACGTTCAGTGATCGGGTACGGAACCCTGCGACGCCTTCTCGAAGAGGCGATCGAGCGCATCGGCCTTCGTGACGCGGCCGGCGAGCCGTTGCACTTCACACCGCACGACTTCCGGCGATTGTTCGCCACGGACGCGGTTACGGGCGGACTCCCGGTCCACATCGCCGCCAAGCTCCTCGGACACGCCAACATCACCACCACGCAGGGGTACGTCGCGGTTTTCCAGGATGAGCTGATCGGGTCCTACCGCCGTTACCTCGACCACCGTCGAGCGATGCGCCCCGCCGTCGAGTACCGGGAACCCACCGATACAGAGTGGGCTGAGTTCGAGCAGCACTTCGCGACCCGACAGCTTGAACTCGGCACCTGCGGTCGCCCCTACGGATCCCCCTGCAACCATGAACACGCCTGTATCCGTTGCCCGATGCTCCGTGTCGACCCCCGGGCGCGACCACGATTGGTCGCGATCATCGCGAACCTGCGCGAGAGGATCGCTGAAGCGCGAACAAACGGGTGGCTCGGCGAAATCCAAGGGCTCGAGACCAGCCGAGACGCGGCGATCCGCAAGCTCACGGTCCTCGACCGATCGGGCCCGTACGGCCGAACAGGCCTGGCCGACTTGGGTATCCCGTCGGCTCGCTGATCCGCTCAGGGCGAGACGGTCGTTCAGTGAACCAGCGGCACGCCGAAGTTCAAAAGAACGTCGGGAATTGGATGACCAGACCAAGTTCCAGTGGTGCGGGAGATTCTAGGTCGGCGGGAGGTTCGACTGGGTCGTCTCGGACGGGCGGGTCAGTGCATTCAGTGCGTTGATCCCTACAGGTTCAGTGGCCAGCATCGGCACGATCGCACTCCGGTTGTGTGTGCTGGTGATGGAGCTGATCTCGACGACTTCTGTCCCGGCACGCCGTCGGAGCAGCGGTGATGTCGGGTGAGCTGCAGCGATCGAGTTGTTGACCACCCAGGCCCACGGGTGGATCCCGGCGCGTTCGAGGTCGGCGTGCAGTGTTTCGGCTTCGAGGCGGGGTGTGGTTTCGGCGAGGGTGACGATGAGGATCTTGGTCTCGTCGGGATTCTGCAGCCGCATCAGTGGGGTGGTGAAGTTCGTGTTCTCGCCCATCTGCCGGGCGATCTCGCGGTGGTAGGAGCCGGTCGCATCGAGCAGGAGCAAGGTGTGGCCGGTGGGGGCGGTGTCGACGACGACGAAGTGCCGGCGGGATTCGTGGATGATGCGGGAGAAGGCCTGGAAGACAGCGACTTCCTCGGTGCACGGGGACTTGAGGTCCTCGGCGAGGTTGGCGCGGCCCTGCTCGTCGAGGGCGGCGCCCTTGCTGGTCAGGACCCGGTCCCGGTACGCGGCGGTAGCCTCAGCCGGATCGATCCGCGAGACGGTCAGGTTCTCGAGGTTGCCGGCGAGGGTGTCGGTGAGGTGCGCGGCCGGGTCGGTGGTGGTCAGGTGCACCTGGTGGCCGCGCTCGGCGAGCGCGACGGCCACGGCGGCGGCGATGGTGGTCTTCCCGACCCCGCCCTTGCCCATGCACATGATCAGGCCGTGGTCGTCGGCGGCGAGTTCGTCGACGAGCGCGGACAGCGGCGCTTCCGGCACGGCGGCAGCGGTCTCGGAATCGGCCTGTGCCGGTGCGGTGTTCGACTCGGTGATGAACAGGGTGCCCAGGGCGTCGATGCCGACCATGCTGGTGGCCTTGAGCTCGACCTGGTCGAGGGGCAGCTTCCGCAGGTCGCCCGGTAGGGCGGCGAGGGCGGCCTGTTCGCGGTCGTAGATCGCGGAGGCCAAGGCGTCGCTGCGGTCGGGGGCGGGGAGGACACCGTTGATGACGACGTGCTGCTCGGTCAGTCCGATGTCGGCGAGTTCGGTGTGGGTGCGGGCGATCTCGGCCAGCGGGGACCGCTGCGGCCGGGCGACCAGGACCAGGCGGGTACGCTGCGGGTCGGCCAGGGCGGCGACGGCGCCGGCGTAGATGGTGCGTTGCTTCTCGAGCCCGGACAGCGGGCCCAGGCAGGAGGCGTCGCCCTTGCCGTCGTCGAGGAATTCGGTCCACGACCCGGGCAGCTGCAGCAACCGGATTGTGTGGCCGGTGGGGGCGGTGTCGAACAGGACGTGGTCAAACCCGGCGATCGTGGTCTCGTCGGTCAGCAGCGCGGTGAACTCGTTGAACGAGGCGATCTCGGTGGTGCACGACCCGGAGAGCTGTTCGGTGATCGACGCGAGTTCCTTCTCGGGGAGCAGCCCACGGACGGGGCCGATGATGCGTTCGCGGTACGCGTCGGCGGCCTGTTCGGGGTCGATCTCGAGCGCCGAGAGTCCCGGGACGGCAGGGACGTCGGTGATTGTGTTGCCGATGCTCAGCCCGAAGACCTGCCCCACGTTGGAGGCGGGGTCGGTGCTCACGAGCAGGACCTTCTTGCCCTCGCGGGTGAGGGCGACGGCGGAGGCGCAGGCGATCGAGGTCTTCCCGACCCCACCCTTGCCGGTGAAGAACAGGAACCGCGGTGCACCGTCGAGGAACTTCATGGGTCGACCTTTCAGCAGCAGCTGGTGTTGTCCGGGCCGTCGCCGCAGCAGGATCCGGCGTCGGTGGTGTCGGTGAGGCCGAGCATCTGGATCGCGGCGGGCGCGGCCACCGGTTCGGGGGCGATGCCGGCCCACTTGGCGAGCTGGGCGCGGTCGGGGTAGCGGCCGGTGACGGCGGTGACGCCGTCGACGAGGACGAGGGGCAGGCCCTCTGAGCCGGAGAGCTGCAGGAACGCCTTGACCGGTTCCCGCTCGGCGAAGGCGAGGGGCTCATTGGCGAGGTTGAAGCGGGCGATGTCGCCGCCCTGGGTGTTGATCCAGTCCATGTCGGCGGTGAAGGTGACCAGGGCCTGGTCGACGTCGTCGCCGCACACTCCGGTGTTGCAGCACAGTGCGGGCTCGAAAACCTCGATACGGGTCATCAGGGGGGCCTCTCAGTTCTCAGGGGTGGGTGGGGGCGGTGAGCCGGTCGACGCGGGCGGCGATGTCGTCGCGGACCAGGCGCATGCGGTCGATGCCGTCGATGCCGCGTTCGGACGGCTCGTCGGTGTCCCAGTTCTCGAACCGGGTCCCCGGGACGGGATCGACGTGGGCCTCGCGGCCGAGGGTGACCACCACGTCGACTGCCCGCAGCAGCTGCGGGTCGATCGCCTTCGGGGTCTCGGCGGTGATGTCCACGCCGACCTCGAGAAGCGACTGCGCGGACAGGGCGTTGACCGCGGCGCCAGGCTTGGTGCCGGCCGAGTGCACCTCGACCGCGTCGCCGGCGGCCTTGCGCATCAGCCCGGCCGCCATCTGGGACTTGCCGCCGTTCTTCACGCAGACGAACAGCACCGAAGGTTTGTTCACGCTCGGATCCTTCCGGGGTGGCCGTGTTCACCGGCCGTTCGGTTGACGAGTTGAATCGATAAGAGTCAATATAGACGTATGTCGAATCAATCGTCGAGTGGGGTCGAGGCCTGCTGCTCGCCCATCACGCGGGAGCCGTTGACCTCAGATTGGGCCTCTGACCTGGCCCGGATGTTCAAGGCGCTCGGGGATCCGGTGCGTCTGCGGATGCTGAGTCTGATCGCCAGCCACGAGAACGGCGAGAGCTGTGTGTGCGACATCTCCCCGGCGTTCGAGCTGTCGCAGCCGACGATCTCGCATCACCTCAAGGTGTTGCGCGAGGCCGGTCTGCTCGACTGTGAGCGCCGCGGCACCTGGGTCTACTACCGGGTGATCCCGTCCGCGCTCGCGCAGTTGTCGGCGGTGCTGGCGTCCGAGGTCGGTGTCGTCGAAGGCTCGGCCTGCGTGCCCGCAGCTGCGGTCGTGGAGGTGGCCCGGTGACCGAGACGACCACCCATCCCGCTGTTGTCGGCAAGCTCTCGACCCTGGACCGGTTCCTGCCGGTGTGGATCGGTGTGGCGATGGTCGCCGGCCTGCTCCTGGGCCGGATGATCCCCGGCCTCGGTGACGCACTCGGGGCCGTCGAACTCGACGGCATCTCCCTGCCGATCGCGCTCGGTCTGCTGATCATGATGTACCCGGTCCTCGCGAAGGTGCGCTACGACCGCCTCGACACCGTCACCGGCGACCGCAAACTCCTCCTCGGCTCCCTGCTGCTGAACTGGGTCCTCGGCCCGGCGCTGATGTTCGCGCTCGCCTGGATCTTCCTGCCCGACCTGCCCGAATACCGGACCGGTCTGATCATCGTCGGCCTCGCGCGCTGCATCGCGATGGTCATCATCTGGAACGACCTCGCCTGCGGCGACCGCGAAGCGGCCGCCGTCCTGGTCGCGATCAACTCCGTCTTCCAGGTAATCATGTTCGCCGTCCTCGGCTGGTTCTACCTCTCGGTGCTGCCCGGCTGGCTGGGCCTCGAACAGACCACCATCGACACCTCACCGTGGCAGATCGCCAAGTCCGTACTGATCTTCCTCGGCATCCCGCTGCTCGCCGGGTTCCTCACCCGCCACTTCGGGGAGAAGGCCAAGGGCCGCGAGTGGTACGAGGAGCGGTTCCTGCCGAAGATCGGCCCCTGGGCGCTCTACGGCCTGCTGTTCACCATCGTGATCCTCTTCGCGCTACAGGGCGACCAGATCACCTCGCAGCCACTCGATGTCGTCCGGATCGCGATCCCGCTGCTCGCGTACTTCGCGATCATGTGGGGCGGCGGCTACGCACTCGGCGCCGCAATGGGACTGGGCTACGAGCGCACCACCACCCTCGCGTTCACCGCCGCGGGCAACAACTTCGAGCTCGCCATCGCGGTCGCCATCGCCACCTACGGCGTCACCTCCGGCCAGGCCCTCGCCGGGGTCGTCGGACCGCTGATCGAGGTCCCCGTCCTCGTCGGCCTGGTCTACGTCTCCCTCGCGCTACGCAAACGCTTCAACCGCACGGACTCTCCCGCACCCATCGCTTCGTGACCCGAGAAGGCCAGGAGACGAACATGTCCCAGCATGTCGACCGCCATCAGTCCGAACTACTCGTCCCCGAGGCGGTCCTGCGGCGGGCCGCCGAGCATCTCGCCGGCAGATACGTCGGGGTCTTCTCCCCGGAAACGGTGGAGCGGACGGTGTTCGAGTCGTACGCCGCGCTCCGCGAGACCGCCACGGTGCACACCCATCTGACGGCGCTCGCGCCCAGGCTGGCCGCCGAACGCCTCACCGCCCGCGCCCACACCGACGGTTCCGTGGTGAAGACGGCGCCCGAGGTGCTGTTCGTCTGCGCCCACAACACCGGCCGCTCGCAGATGGCGGCGGCGCTGCTCGACCACCACAGCGGCGGCCGTGTCCACGTCCATTCGGCGGGCTCGGCCCCGACCGGCGGGATCGATCCCGCCGTCCTCGCGGTGATGGCCGAAACCGGAATCGACCTGGCCGCCGCGTATCCCAAGCCGCTGACCGACGAGGTCGTCGCCGTCGCCGACGTGGTGGTCACCCTGGGCTGCGGCGACGCCTGCCCGGTCCATCCGGGCACACGGTATCTCGACTGGTCGGTACCCGACCCGGAAGGGCAATCGCCGCACATGGTGCGCGCGATCCGCGACGAGATCGATATTCGTGTCCGCGGCCTGCTCACCGAACTCACCACCACCACCCAGGCCTGACCCCTCCATCTTCCCGAAAGGTTCTCGATGACCACCGATTCCCCGAACGCCACTCCGTCGGTCCTGTTCGTCTGCGTGCACAACGCCGGCCGCTCCCAGATGGCCGCCGGATTCCTCACCGCGCTGGCCGGTGACCGGATCGAGGTCCGCTCCGCGGGCAGCGCCCCGGCCGACCAGGTCAACCCCGCCGCGACCCTGGCGATGGCCGAGGTCGGCATCGACATCTCGACGCAGTCCCCGAAGATCCTCACCGTGGACGCGGTACAGGCCTCCGACGTGGTGATCACGATGGGCTGCGGCGACACGTGCCCGGTCTTCCCCGGAAAGTCCTACCGCGACTGGGTTCTCGAGGATCCGGCCGGTCAGGGTGTCGACGCGGTCCGCCCGATTCGTGACGAGATCAAGGCGAAGGTCGAGGCGCTGATCGCAGAACTGACCGCCGAGCCCGCCCGTTCCTGACCGACAACGTCCACCTCTTCGCCCCTGCGGGGGCCGCACGGAAGGCTCCTCATTGAGTACTGACGCGACCATCCACGACCTGATCATCGTCGGCTCCGGACCCGCCGGATACACGGCCGGCGTCTACGCCGCCCGCGCGGAGCTCGAGCCCCTGCTCTTCGAGGGCACCCAGTTCGGCGGCTCGCTGATGACCACCACCGAGGTGGAGAACTTCCCCGGCTTCCGCGAGGGCATCATGGGCCCGGATCTCATGGACGAGATGCGCGAGCAGGCCAAGCGTTTCGGCGCGGACATCCGCACCGAGGACGTCGAGGAGATCGAGCTGGACGGCCCGGTCAAGAAGGTCGTCGCGAACGGTGAGACGTACTACGCCCGCGCCGTCATTCTCGCGATGGGTGCCGCTGCCCGCTACCTCGGTATCCCGGGGGAGGAGAAGCTCCTCGGCCGCGGCGTCAGCGCCTGCGCCACCTGCGACGGCTTCTTCTTCCGCGACCAGGACATCGTCGTGGTCGGCGGCGGCGACTCCGCGATGGAGGAGGCCACCTTCCTGACCAAGTTCGCCCGCAGCGTCACCCTCGTGCACCGCCGCGAGGAGTTCCGCGCGTCCCGGATCATGCTCGAGCGCGCCAAGGCGAACGAGAAGATCCGCTTCGTCACCAACGCCGAGCCGGTCGAGGTGCTGGGTGAGAACAGCGTCACCGGCCTGGTGGTCCGCGACACGGTCACCGGCGAGCGGTCCACGCTCGACGTCACCGGCATGTTCGTCGCCATCGGCCACGACCCGCGCAGCGAGCTCGTCAAGGGCCAGGTCGACGTCGACGCCGCCGGCTACGTCCAGGTGCAGTCGCCGACCACCGCCACCTCCACCGAGGGTGTCTTCGCGGCCGGCGACCTGGTCGACCACACCTACCGTCAGGCCATCACCGCGGCCGGCACCGGCTGTGCCGCCGCGATCGACGCCGAGCGCTGGCTGGCCGACCAGGGGGAGATCACCGAGAACACCCTCGCCGCCGCGGGCGAGCCCGTCACCGTCTGAGCATGATGCAGCAGCGATCGGTGACCGACATGGATGTGGTCGTGATCGGTGGCGGACAGGCCGGGCTCGCCGCGGGCTACTACCTGCGGCGAGCCGGGCACCGGTTCGTGATCCTCGACGACCAACCGGTACCCGGCGGGGCATGGCCACACACGTGGCCGTCGCTGCGGCTGTTCTCCCCGGCGGAGTTCGCGGCCCTGCCGGGATGGCCGATGCCGCCGTGGCCGGACGGTTTCCCGCCCGCCTCGCACGTGGTCGACTACTTCACCGCCTACGAGGAGCGCTACGACCTGCCGATCAAGCGGCCCGTCCGGGTCACCGGTGTGGACCGCGACGGGCAGCACCTCGCCGTCACCACGAACCAACGGATCTGGCGGGCCCGGCGGGTGATCAGCGCGACCGGCACCTGGCAGCAACCGTTCTGGCCGCTGTACCCGGGTGCGCGGGAGTTCACCGGCCGCCAACTCCACACGGTCGACTACCGGCAACCGTCGGACTTCGCTGGCGCCCGGGTGGTGATCGTCGGTGGCGGCAACTCCGCCGCCCAGCTCGTCGCCGAAATCTCCACCGTGGCCACCACCACGTGGGTGACGACCCGGCCACCCCGCTTCCTCGCCGACGACGTCGACGGGCGGGTGCTGTTCCAGGTCGCATCCGAGCGCGCCGCGGCGATCGCCGCCGGGAAACCCGATCCCGGCGGACCGGCTTCCCTCGGCGACATCGTCATGGTGCCCGAGGTGCGTGAGGCCCGCGATCGTGGTGTCCTGCAGGCGCTACCGATGTTCGACCGTCTCACCCGAGACGGCGTCGCCTGGGGAAACACGGTTCAGCACGCCGATGTCATTGTGTGGGCCACCGGCTTTCGGCCCGCGCTGGCCCACCTGCGTCCGCTGCGGTTGCGCGAGCACGACGGCACGATCGCCGTCTCGGGCACGAAGGCGCTCAAGGAGCCCCGCCTGCACCTGCTCGGCTACGGGGACTGGACCGGCCCCGGCTCGGCGACCATCCTCGGCGTCGGACGCACTGCCAAAGCTGCAGTCGCCCAACTCGACCTCGACGACTGACCACACTCGTCCGATAAGGGACCGGCGACGAGCGCGCCCACGTTCACCCGGACGCTTCCGCGGTGTGGGCGTTGCGCAAGGTGCTCGGGTATGCGGGTCATGGTGAGTGGTCCTCGTTGGATTCGAGGAGCAATGCGCCGATGACGAGGACGACGCCGCAGGTGATGTAGGTGTCGGCGATATTGAAGGTGGCGAACCATCCGGTGTGGAAGTAGTCGGTGACCTTGCCGTCGAGAAGACGGTCGATGACGTTGGCGGCGGCGCCGGCGACGATCGCGGCGAGCCCGACGGTCTGGATCGGGTGACTGTCCGGTGCGGTACGCCACGCGAACACACTGATCGTGGCGGTGATGGCCGCGGTGGCGGCAAGAACGACGGCGGTGGGGAGTTGGTCGCCGAGACTGAAAGCGACCCCGGTGTTGTAGGTCAGGCGCAGTTGCAGCAGGCCGAGATCGACGGTCCGACCCCAGGAAAGAGTGTCGCGTGCAATCGGATCGACGACCAGCGCGATCGCAGCTAAGGCGACGGCGACCGCGACGAGGGTGCGGCGGCCGCGGCGCCACCTGGCTGAGGTCGAGGTGGTGGGCTCGGCGTAGGTCATGACCGAGTCCCGGCGATCGGTTCGCGCGTGATCGCCGAGGGTGTCGCTGCGGTGAGGGTTCGGGCGCGTCCGGCGCGGACGCCGTTGGCGATGACGACGATCTCGGCGACTTCGTGGACGAGGACGACCGCGGCCAGGCCGAGGACACCGAACAGGGCCAGCGGCATCAAGACGGTGATGATCGCCAGGGACAGGCCGACGTTCTGCAGCATGATCGTCCGAGACCGGCGCGCGTGGTGCAGCGCCTGAGGTAGGTGGCGCAGGTCCTCGCCCATCAGAGCGACGTCGGCAGTCTCGATCGCCACGTCGGTTCCTATTGCGCCCATCGCGATACCGAGGTCTGCGGTGGCGAGGGCGGGGGCGTCATTTACTCCGTCGCCGACCATCGCGGTCGGTCGCGCAGCGCGGAGGGTTCCGACGATGCGGGCCTTGTCCTCGGGGCGCAGGTCGGCGTGCACTTCGTCGATGCCGACGTCGGCGGCCAGGGCGCGGGCGGTGCGGTCGTTGTCGCCGGTGAGCATCGCGACCTGGTAGCCGTCGCGGCGCAGGCCGGCGATCACCTCGTGTGCCTCGGGGCGGAGTTCATCGCGGACGGCGACCGCCCCAATCACGGTTCCGGCGCGCTCGATCAGGACCGCGGTGGCGCCGGCACGCTGCATCCGTTCGATGTCGGCGGTGAGGGGGCCGGGGTCGATCCAGCCGGGTCGACCGAGCCGAACCGGTGCGCCGTCGATGCGGCCGGTCAGGCCCGCGCCGGTCACGGCATCGACATCGTCGGCGGGCACGTAGTGGCCGACGGCGGCGAGAATCGCTCGGGCCAGCGGGTGTTCGCTGCGGGCCTCCAACGCCGCGGCCACCGCGAGGACGTCGCCGCGGGTGGCGCCGTTAGCGGCGGCGACGTCGATCACGACGGGCTGGTTGCGGGTGAGAGTGCCGGTCTTGTCCAGCGCGACGGTGCGGATGCGGCCGAGTGCTTCGAGGGCGGCACCGCCCTTGACCAGGACGCCGAGCTTGGACGCGGCGCCGATCGCGGCGACGACCGTCACGGGGATGGCAATCGCCAGCGCGCACGGTGAGGCGGCGACGAGCACGACGAGGGCGCGTTCGATCCACACCCGCGGATCACCGGCGAGGCTGCCGACTGCGGCGATGACCGCGGCCGCGACCATCACGGCCGGGACAAGCGGCTTGGCTATCTTGTCGGCCAGGCGTTGCGCTTCGCCCTTGCGGGACTGCTCGGCCTCGACGATCCGCACGATCTTGGCCAGCGAGTTGTCTTGCGCGCCAGCGGTGACCTCGACCTCGAGGACTCCGGTGCCGTTGATCGACCCGGCGAACACCTCGTCGCCGGGACCGGCCTCGACGGGCACCGATTCGCCGGTGATCGCGGAGGTGTCCAGGGCGGTGCGTCCGGTGCGGATGACGCCGTCGGTCGCGATCCGCTCCCCGGGCTTGACGATCATGATCTCGCCGAGAGCGAGCTCGGCCGGCGGGACGGTCTCCTCGCGGCCGCCGCGGAGCACCGTGGCGGTGTCCGGGACCAGGGACAACAGGGCCCGCAGGCCGCGGCGGGTGCGGGTGACCGCGTACTCCTCGAGCCCCTCGCTGATCGCGAACAGGAACGCGAGCATGGCGGCCTCGCCGACCTCGCCGAGCAGCACCGCTCCGACGGCGGCAATCGTCATCAGCGTGCCGACGCCGATCTTGCCCTTGGCCAGCCTCTTGAGCGTGGACGGGACGAACGTGTAACCCGCCACGATCAGCGCGGCCGCCTCGAACCCCACAGCGAGCGCATCGGCTCCGCCGGTCACGCGAACGATCAGCGCCGCGACCAGCAGCACGCCGGCCGCGGCGGCGGCGCGGATCTCGGTGATGTGCCAGAGCTTTTCGGGCTCGTGTTCTTCCTCGCCTTCGGGGCGGGGTTCGTCGTGGCCGCAGCCGCACGCGTCGCTCATGACTTCTCCTCGGCATCGGTGCCGTAGTTCGGGCACAACGCGACCGCGTTCCCGGTCGCCGCCAGCAGCGTCTCCGCCGAGGCGAGAAGATCCATCAACTCCGGCCGGGCCAGCGCATAGAACACCTGCCGCCCCTGCGGGCGGCCGGTCACCAGCCCGCAGTCCCGCAGACACGCCACATGCGCCGACACCGTCGACTGCGCCAACCCCAACTCGCCGACCAGATCCGCCACCCGAGCCTCACCCGCAGCGAGGCGGCGCACGATCGCCAACCGGGTCCCGTCCGACAGGCTGTGGAACAACGCCACCGCCGCATCGAGGGTCGAGCCGGTACTCCCGGCTGTCAGGCAACCATCCGCACGATCAATCGTCATACGGCGATGATAACCGATGAACTACGATGTTAGATGGGGGTTGGAGATCAGGTGAGGACATGGAGAACTGGCTGACGAATCTGCAGGCCTGGTGGACCTGTCAGGTAATGATGGCGAACGGAACATGTGAGATGTGCGCGTGCACGCCGATGACGGGCTGCTGCTAGGTCGCATGTTGCTTCGGCCGTGAACCCGCTCGTGTCGCCTTCGGTGCAGTGCTGCGCTGTGGGCGGAACGAGCGGGCATCTTTGCCCTCACTCGCGAGGTCACTGATCGGGTCGGTTTCCGCCAATTCGACATTTCGACGATGCTCGAACGCACGGTCCGCATACGCGGACTGAGTGTCTGACGTCAGTGTCGCCGCAGCTCCGCCTGGCGGAGCGCCTCGACGAGGTCGGGAACTGTCGGTGCTCCGGCGGGGCCGTTGGCGGTGTGGTAGACCCTGCAGGTCAGTCCCACCCCGGTGGTCGGCCCGAACGCGTCGACCCGGTCGATGCGGATGGTGGGCGATCCCGGAAACGCTTCGCGTTCTGCCTCGTCCTGGGTGTCGATCGCCCGGAGCACGATCGGCGTTCCGGCGTTCCCGGTCGCGGCGAGGGCCTCGGCGATCTGGTCCCGGGCGATCTGCCAGTTGGGGCAGCCGTCGAAGTAGAGCAGCTCGATGTCCACGACGGTCAGAACGCCGCGCAGCTGGTGGCGGCCTCGGTCTCGGATCGTCGTTCGAGCAGGACGGTGTCGCGCCACTCGCCGCCGAGTTGGGCGATGCGTTCGCGGACCCCGACGGTGCGGAACCCGGCGGAGTGGTGCAGCGCGATCGCGGCCCGGTTCTCCGGGAAGACCGAGGTCTGTAGCGTCCACAGGCCGGCCTGGTCGGCGGCGATCACCTGCGTTCGGAGCAGGGCCTTGCCGACGCCGCGGCCGCGCCAGCCTTCGGCGACACAGACCGCGCTTTCTGCGACCCCGCGGAAGTGCTCGTGGGGCGACGCGGGGGTTAGGGCGGCCCAGCCGACGACGGTGCCGTCGATCTCGGCGACCCACCGGTGATCCGGGAGCCACTGGGTGTCCAGCGTCTTCCGAGGCGGCACCTCGGTGGCGAAGGTGGTGAGACCGGTGGCGATGGCGTCGCTGTAGATGCGGCGCACGGCGGGCCAGTCCTCGTCGGTCATCGGTCGAACGGTCACGTCGCCGGGGAGATCGTCCGGGCAGCACGGGCGCTGGGTGAGCAGGCCCATGACTGCGTCGGCCGCGCTCGGCAGGCCGGTGCAGCACGCCGGGTTGACCACCACGACGGAGCTGGTGCCGTCCTTGTGGACGGTCACGAAGCCGACGTCGGCGAGCTTGCGGACGTGGTGCGAGATGGTCGGCTGGCCGATGCCCAGCCGTGTGGCCAGCTCCCCGATGCTGACGCCGGCCGGGGTGCTGGCGACCTCGTGGAGAAGCCGGACACGGGTCGGTTCGGCCAGGCAGGCGAACCAACCGGCGTAGGTGGCCGCGTCCTCGGCCGCCAAACCGGCCGACGGATGCCCGGCACCTGCACTCGGCGGGACACGGCACTCGGCGGACTCAGTGGACGTAACCATGAACTCAGTATATCGATCGGCATCGATGGTTGCATTCATCGATGGCCATCGATACTGTGGGCATTGATCGAAGAACATCGATGAAAGGTCGAATGATGAACGACTTGCCCGTCGTCGTGATCGGTGCCGGACCCATCGGTCTGGCCGCCGCCGCCGAACTGCGCGAACGCCAGCTCACCCCGCTGGTCTTCGAGCGGGGCCCCCGCGCAGGAGCTGCCGTGGCCGAGTGGAACCACGTGCGACTGTTCTCCCGCTGGGCCGAGGTCATCGACCCCGCCGCCCGCCGCCTGCTCGACCAGACCGGCTGGAATGCCCCCGACGATGAGGCGTATCTGACCGGGCAGGAGTGGGTCCGCGACTACCTCGTCCCGCTCGCCGCCGCACTCGGTGACGCCGTGCAGTTCGGCACCGAGGTCATCGGCGTCGCCCGCCGCGGCCGCGACCTCGTCGTCGACTCCGGCCGCGACACCGAACCGCTGTCCGTGCACATCCGCCGCGCCGACGGCACCGAGGAACGTGTGCTTGCGCAGGCGGTCATCGACGCCTCCGGCACCTGGGGCACCCCGAACCCGCTCGGCGGCGAAGGACTACCCGCGCTCGGCGAGAAGGCCGCGGCCGACGTCATCTCCTACCGCGTCCCGGACCTCGACGACCGGGAAGTGCGCGCGCAGTACGCGGGCAAGCACACCGCGATCGCCGGCGGCGGCCACTCGGCACTGAACGCCATCGTTGCCCTCGCCGCGCTCGAGAAGGAAGCACCCGGCACCCGGATCACCTGGATCCTGCGCCGCGGCGACGTCGCCTCCACATTCGGTGGCGGCGAATCCGACCAGCTGCCCGCCCGCGGCGCCCTGGGCCTGAAGGCGAAGAAGGCCGTCGACGACGGCCTGCTGAACGTCGTCACCGGGTTCCGCACCGCCGCAGTCGAACCCGCCGATCAGGACCGGGTTGCCCTGACCTCCGACAACGGTCAGCGGGTCGACGGTGTCGACCGTGTCGTGGTGCTCACCGGTTTCCGGCCCGAGCTGTCCTGGCTGTCGGAGATCCGCCTCGGCCTCGATCCGGTCCTGCAGGCCCCGATCGAGCTGGCCCCGCTGATCGACCCGAACGTGCACTCCTGCGGCACCGTCTACCCGCACGGCGCCGAGGAACTCAGCCACCCCGAACCCGGCTTCTACCTGGCCGGAATGAAGAGCTACGGCCGCGCACCGACGTTCCTGGCCATGACCGGGTACGAGCAGGTCCGCAGCATCGCCGCCGCGATCGCCGGTGACCACGAGGCCGCCGCCCGCGTCGAGCTGATCCTCCCCGAAACCGGGGTCTGCGGCGGCGCAGGGGTATTCGACGAGCCCGACGCCGACGCCTCGGAAGGCGGCTGCTGCGGCGCGCCGCAGCCAGAGTTGGTGACCCTGACCGCACCCGGCGGGTCACGATAGCCCGATGACGGACACCAAGGCCCCGCCGCAGACCGACACCCTTCCCGCGGCTGGTCTGCGGCGGGTCTTGGCGATCCTGTGCCTGACGGAGATCACCAGCTGGGGCATCCTCTACTACGCCTTCCCCGTGCTGTCGGTGTCCATCGCGGACGACACCGGCTGGTCCCTACAGACGATCATGGCCGCGTTCTCGATCGGCCAGCTCGCCGCCGCATTCACCGGCATCCCCGTCGGCCGCATCATCGACCGCATCGGCCCGCGCGCCATCATGACCGCCGGCTCCGTACTCGCCGTGCCCGCACTGCTCCTCATCGCGACCGCACACAACCTGCCGACGTTCTACGCCGGCTGGATCCTCGCCGGCATCGCGATGGGCGGCGTTCTCTACCCGCCCGCGTTCGCGGCGCTGACCCGCTGGTACGGCGACAGCTACGTCAAGGCGCTGATGATCCTCACCCTCGCCGCGGGCCTGGCGAGCACCGTCTTCGCCCCGCTCGCCGCGACGCTGGTCGAGCGAACCGACTGGCGCGCCACCTATCTCATCCTCGCGGCGATCCTCGCCGTCATCACCATCCCCGCCCACCTGTGGGGGCTGCGCGGGCGCTGGCCGCACCCACCGGCACCGGCGCACGGAGACGCGGCCGATCACCGCGACGCCTCCCGCAGCCCCGCGTTCCTCGCCCTCGTCGCCGCCTTGAGCCTCGGCGCGTTCGCCGCCTTCGCTGGCGTGTTCAACCTCGTGCCGCTGCTCATCGAACAAGGCTTCTCCCCGTCTCTGGCGGCTTTGACCCTCGGCCTGAGTGGGGCGGGACAGCTCCTCGGCCGCATCGGCTACCTGCCCCTCGCGGCCCGTACCTCGGCTCGCAGCCGTGCCATCGGTGTTCTCGTCGCGACCGCCGTCAGCACCGCACTACTGGGTGTCGTGACCACGGTCGTGACCCTGATCACCGTCGCGATCGGCGCCGGACTGATCCGTGGACTGTTCACCCTCGTCCAAGCCACCGCCATCACCGACCGGTGGGGCGCCGTCCACTACGGCCGCCTCAACGGCCTGATGTCCGCCCCCATCGTCATCGTGATGGCACTCGCCCCGTGGGCCGGCACCGCCCTGTCGAATTGGACCGGCAGCTACGCCCACGCCTACCTCGTCCTCGGTGCCATCGCACTCCTCGCAGCCCTCGTCGCGGCCGCCAGCGTCCCCCGCCGCACCGTCGACGCCACTCCCTGATTCGAAGGACCCCCACATGTCCCACTACGACGCCCTCATCGTGGGCGCCGGCCAGTCCGGCCTGGCCACTGCCCACTCCCTCCGCCAGCGTGGCCTGACCGCCGCGATCCTCGAAGCCTCCGACGACACCGCCGGATCCTGGCCGCACTACTACGACAGCCTCACCCTGTTCTCGCCCGCGAAATACAGCTCCCTACCCGGGCTTTCCTTCCCCGGCGACCCCGACCACTACCCGCACCGCGACGAAGTCGTCGACTACCTGCGCCGCTACGCCAAGGGCCTCGACGTCGACATCCACCTCAACCACCGGGTCGACGCCGTCGACCACGACGGCCACACCTTCACCGCCCACACCGACATCGGAACCGCCTTCACCGCACCCCGGCTCGTCGCCGCCACAGGCGGATTCGGCTCACCCCACCTCCCGGCACTGCCAGGACAAGACACGTTCACCGGAAAACTGCTGCATGCCAGCACCTACCGCACCCCCGCCGACCACACCGGGGAGAACGTCATCGTCGTCGGCGCCGGCAACTCCGCGGTCCAGATCGCCGCGGAACTCGCCGACACCACCACAGTCACCCTCGCCAGCCGCACACCGGTGAAGTTCGCCCCGCAACGCCCCCTCGGCCGCGACATGCACTTCTGGTTCACCATCACCGGCATCGACGCCCTCCCCATCGGGCACCGGATCACCAACCCGCCCACCGTGCCGGTCTTCGACACCGGCCGCTACCGCGCCGCCCTCGCCGCATCCCAACCCGTTGCCCGCGAGATGTTCACCCGACTCGACGGCGACACCGCCGTATGGCCCGACGGCACCTCCAGCGACGTCGACGCGATCGTCCTTGCCACCGGATACACACCCCACCTGCCCTACCTCGCCGGTATCGGTGCTCTCGACCAGGACGGGCGCCCCCGGCAACGGAAAGGCCTGTCCACCACCCACACCGGACTCGGCTACATCGGCCTCGAATGGCAGCGCAGCCTCTCCTCCGCATCTTTACGGGGAGTCGGCCGTGACGCTCGCTACCTCGTCAGGCGGATGGTCAGGTAGACGCTGATGGCGGGGTTGGTGTCGGTGCCCGCAGATACGATCGTGATCACTCAAGTGGTGACCACAAGGGGGACGACATGGCTGGATTCACGATGGATCCGAACTTCGAGAAGAAGCTCGCGAAGCAGGTTGCGGGAAACATGCAGCGGGAGGTCGACGCCGTCTACCGCCAGTGCAAAGGCCAGCCCGTAGCCACGGTCAAGCGAGCGCTGCAACGCAAGCTTGGCACCGCCCTCGTCGAGCCGACTTTGACCAGCATCGCCGAAGCAATCAGCCGCGGTGACAATGTCAAGATCAAGCTCTGACAAGAGCAGTCACGCCTTCGTTGGCGCGTCGGTTCGGGAGACGGTCGTCAGCAGATGATTGCGGCAAACGCATTGCTGGCGAGCTCCTGCCATCCTAGTCCGGTAAAGAGGTCTTCTTGCTCAGTAGCATTTACGAACGCTGGCATCAGTCCGGCGACACCAGGCGTTCGATTCGTGACGGTGTCACGCACACCGCGCCGGTGCTGATCGCCGCCGCGCTGATCATGTTCAGTGTCTTTGCCTCGTTCGCCGCGGGCGGGGTCCGGCTCATCGCTGAGTTCGGCCTCGGCCTGGCACTTGCCGTCCTACTCGACGTATTCGTCGTCCGACTCGCAATGATCCCAGCGCTCATGTTCGTCTCGGGTGGCGCCAACTGGTGGCTGCCCCGATGGCTGGGACGACTGCTGCCGAACCTCTCGATAGAGGCATCAGCGGATGACGATGATGCCGCAGCGCCGTCCGCAGACCACGACCAGCAGCGCGTGTCCGGGCATACTGGATAACCGGATAGGAGGCGTCGTCTGTGACGAGGACACACGGGAGCTTCTCAGGGAGCACGTCGCAGTGGATCGCTGCAGCGTGTGTGGCGTGCCTCCCGATGGTGGTCGTCCTGTTCGCGGGCGATCGCTCGACTCTGCCGCTCCGGGTTGTGCTGGCCTTCATTGCGGGGGTCTGTGTCCTGTGGGCGTGCGGACAACCGTGGTTCGCTCTGCCCGCCGCAGTCGTGACCGAGACCCTCTTGGTTGCGGTGCCCCCACACACACCCTGGATACCGCTGGCCTCGATTGCGGCGATCTACCTCGCCACATCGTCGACACGTTTTCGGGTGGGTGTCGGCTGGCTGGTCGGGGTGGTGGTCGGCATGTGGCTGACCGCGGCATCATTCATCTGGGTGACACCCGACAGTATCGAGCTGACCCACCTGGTGGTGTTCGACTATGTGGTGATCGCGGTGGCCGTCGGCACGATGGTGCGCACGCGTGCCGAACGGATCGACGCGGTGCGCGCACAGGCGGTGGCAACGGCTGCGTCGCGGGAGCGCGAAGCCGATCAGCGGGTACAGGCCGAACGCATGCGCATCGCGCGCGACCTGCACGACGACGTCGCGCATCACATCACTCTGGTGAACGCGCAGGCCGGGGTTGCCCGCTACCTCATGGCGACACCGCACTCGGAGTCGGAGACGAAGGTCGCCGAGACGTTGACGGCGATCGAGGAGGCGAGCAGGCTCGCACTCGATGAATTGCGATCGACGGTCGGCCTCTTGACGTCCGCACCCGACGTGAATCGCTTGCCGGTCGCCCACTTCGACGCCCGCGCCGAGCTGATCGAATCGTTTCGATCGGCGGGAATGACCATCGAGCACACCGAATACGGCATGGGTGAACCCGTCGACGGAGGACCGATGACGGGCAGCGTCGCACGGACCCCGGGATCGGTGGCCGCCTACCGTGTTCTCGCGGAAGCTCTGCAGAACGCTCGGAAGCACGGCACCGCCGCATCGGCGACAGTCCGGATCAGGATGGTGCGCGGGATCATCGACATCGAGGTCATCAATCCCGCGCGTCCGGCGGTTCAGGGTGAGGGCACGCGGCTTGGACTCACCGGGCTCCGCGACACCGTCGTGGCCTCGGGGGGGTCGATCGATGCGGGCTATCGCGACGATCAGTTCGTGATCCACGCCCGGCTTCCGATCATTGCGAGCGATCGGGAAATGAGGAATTCAAGGGTGGTGTCGTGAGCATTAAAATCCTCTTGGCTGACGATCATGCTTTGTTGCGCAACGCGTTTCGCGCCCTCTTTGACGCTCAGAGCGATATGGAGGTGGTAGGCGAGGCGTCGACGGGATGTCAGGCCCTCGACATCGCGCGACGCACCCGAGCAGATGTGGTGCTGATGGATGTGCGGATGCCAGATCTCGATGGGGTGGAGGCTACGAGGCGCATCCGGGCCGATCCAGCCCTCGCCGACACTGCGATCCTGATCCTGACGACGTTCGAGAACGACGATTACGTGACCGAGGCGTTGCGCGCAGGTGCCCTCGGGTTTGTCGGCAAGGGCATCAGCCCTGACGATCTGCTTGCCGCCGTACGAGATACCGCCGCCGGGCAGCCCACCCTGTCGCCAACGGCAACTCGGGCGCTCATCGACTCCTATGTCGCGACGCCTGCCACCGCGGCGTCGACGCCGTCGCCACCGGTTGAACAACTGACGCCCCGTGAAAGGGAGATCGTCGCCCTCATCGCAATCGGCCTGAGCAATACCGACATCGCCGAGAAGCTGTTCATTGCCCCACTGACCGTGAAGACCCACGCACACCATGCGATGCGAAAGCTCGAGGCTCGTGACCGTGCGCACCTCGTTGCTCTCGCGTACATGAACGGACTGGTGTAAGCGACCGGGCCGACCTGAGCCCGCGGGATCGTCCGGCGTCACAGGCGCGCCAACACACCGCACCGGCACGTGAAGCCAGGGCCGTTGGAGAATGCTGGGCGCTCAGGCCATCTGAACGACCAACGAGCCGTGGGAAAACTGGGAGCAGATCGGTCGATGCGTTCCCAGCCGGCGCACTGGTCTGGTGAAGTGTCCTCCCGTGCAACGATTCCGGCGGAATGGAGATCCGGCAGGCTTGCCGTCCTCGAGCCGGACTCGACCGGCGGCCAGGCCTGCGAGCGGATCGTCGAGAAGCGGGAGTAGTACCTTCTCGACGCCGTCATCGGATCGGATGTACCCGCACCAGCTCGAACATCGCAAAGCCGTGGACGGCTGCGAACCACTGGTTCGCTATTCGCCAGCCGGACCCGGGAGCGAGGTCGCCAGCCGAATCCTCTTGTGCGCCTTAGCTCACGCTTGATATCGGCAGGAAACTTGTAGCGTACGTCGGGCATAGGGGCCTCGTCCTCCTGGTGACGATGACCAACTCTTCAAATTCTATGGATTGGTACGGACATGGCCCGGCTCAGACAACACCGCCGCCCCTCGATGGCCTCGCAGGACGGCGGTGTTGGTACAGGTAACGGACGGTAGGTGGACAACCCGAGTTCGAAACATCACCCGCTCACGGGCTGTGTGCCCGTGCTGGTCACGATACCGCCCGGTAGCCGGATTGCAGCTCGGCGACATACCGATCTCCCGCCGGTCCGGGCGGGCTGCGGAGCGCGCGGATCACGTCGCCCTCGCCGATCTCGCCGCGTGCGTTGAGCACCTGTGCCAGCTCGACGACGGCGGGCCAGCACCTATCGAGCAGCGACGCGGCGTCGGTCGGCGATGGATTGCCCACCGAGGTGCAACTCCGCGTCGGCTGGGGTGACTGCCGCAGCAATCCTCCGGCGTGATGAGAACGGACGGCTGAATGTCACCGAGGGCGGCGACGTCAAGTCGGGCGACGCCACCGTCGGCGGCTCACTGCTCGGCATGCTGATCGGCGTGCTCGGCGGACCGCTCGGTGTGCTCTTGGGATTCGGTCTCGGTGCAGCCGGAGGCGCGCTGGTCGACGCGAGCCGCGCCGACGACTGCGACGTCGCGATCACCGAGTTCGGCAAGACCATTCGACCAGGCGGCAATGCCATTCTGGCAGAGACGGATGAGGCGGACACCGCAGCGTTCGACGCCCTCGTCGCCAAGTACGGTGGCGCGATCGTCCGTCGCCCACTTGACGAGGTGCTCGCTGAGATCGAGGCGCAGCAGGACGCCGCTGAAGCTGCTTCCGACGCTGTTCGCAAGAAGATCCACGAGGAGAAGAAGGCCGAGAAGAAGGAGAAGCGCGACGAGCGCATTGCCAAGGTCACGGCCAAGTTCGCGAGCTGAGCGATTCCCACTCTGATGAGGCTCCTTCACTCGAAGTGAAGGAGCCTCATCGTTGGGTGTGGGGGAGCGAGGTGCGGCCGACGATTGAGCTGTGCCTCGATGTCGAGCTACTCATCGGGGAAATGGCTCCGACCGCCGAGATGCGTTGCGCACCTGGATGTTCGGCGTTCCCACCGATCCGTGACATGCCCGGTGGTGTCGACGGGCGGCACGTCAGTGTGTCCGGTCGAGCGCGATCGCGAGTCGACGGATCGCGTCACCGAGCAGGTCGGGTGGCAACGTCGCGAAGCTCAGTCGCAGGTGGTCGCTGAAGTCGGCGTCGACCGCGAATGCGGCGCCCGGCACAAATGCGACACCTTCGATGAGTGCGGCGTCGAGCAGTGCCGAGCTGTCGATGCCGGGAAGTCTTGCCCAGCAGAACATTCCGCCCGAGGGCACCGTCAGCTCGACGCCGTCGCCGAGGTGTCGGTGTAGCGACTTCACCAATTCTGCTGCGCGGGCGCCGTACTCAACGCACAGCGTGCGGATATGCTCGTCGAGCCACTGGGTGTCGGAGAGCAGTTGAGCCACCACGAGCTGGCTGAAGGTGGAACCGCAGAGGTCCGCGCTCTGTTTCAGGCGCTCGACGACATCGATGACACCGGTGGGTCCCTGTAACCAGCCGACGCGCAACGCCGGAGCAAGAATCTTCGACGCAGAGCCGAGTCGAATGGCCCGGTCGCCGGGTATCGGGTCGGGTGCGATCCGGCGACGGCCGTCGTCGGCGCTGAAGCGCAGGCATCCGTACGGGTCGTCGTCGATGATCCAGAAGCCGTACTGTTGTGCAAGGTCGGCGAGTGCTTGTCGAGTGTCGGGATCGGCGGTGACGCCGCTGGGATTGTGAAAGTTGCTGACAGTGTGCACGATCCGCGGTCGGAGACCCGACTCGAGTAGCTCAGCAAGGTGTGCGGTGTTGGTACCGGTCGCGGTGATGGGGAGCGCGACAATGCGTGCTCGTGCGGCTTGGAATGCCTGACGCGCGCCGACATAGACCGGGTCGTCGACGATCACGACGTCACCGGGATCAACAAACGCATGCGCCAGCATCGACAGCGCTTGCTGAGAGCCGTGGGTGATCAACACTTCGTCGGGTGAGCCGCCGATGAAGGCAGCGACGGCGCGGAGACACGTTGCCGCGCCGCGACTGGCCGTGTATTGCAGCGCCGCGTCGTCGGTCATCACGAGTTGGGTTGCTGCGGCGATCGCGGATGTCGGAATGAACTCCGTTGCGGGCAGTCCGCCGGCGAGGCTGAGGACTCCCGGTTGTTCGGTGACCTTCAGCAGGTCACGAATTGCTGATCCGCCAATGGCGTTGAAAGCCATGGAGCTTGGCGGAAGAGGTTGGGACGCGAGCATGGAACACCACCACCGGGAGACATACGAGAAGGGCGAGGGGTGATGCGGGTGGTCACCGTGTCGGCACGACATCAGATTCTGCGTACCGTGTGTGAAGACTATCATCCCTATTTCATACAATGGAAACCTGGTACCAATATATGGGATCAGGGGGAACTACGCGGACCCGGAGGGATGCGGGTCCGCGTAGTTCGTGCGTTCAGAGTGCCGTCACCTCACGGCTACTTGACCTCTGTCCGCATAGTCGGATCACACCCGGCGTCAATGGGATTGCGATCCAGACGAGTGTCGAGACCATCAGCCGCCCCCACTCCCCGCCGGTGGCCCAGTCTCCGGACTGGAAGGGCGTCTGCGTCGACGCCATGTCGATCCATCCGCTCAGGTTGTCCTTGAATCACGGCACCAACTCGGTGAGCATGGACAAGACGGTTGGCAAGGCGAAGTAGGCGACGGCGCCGGGGGTATTGAGGATGAGTGCGGCAAAGGCGAATCCGACGAGCAGCCCGAACATCTGGATGGTGAAAGAGTTGACCACTCCGGCAGCGGTCAAGCTCCATTCGCAGGCGGGCGAACCGTAGATGACCCGCGCGAGCACTGTGGCGATCGCCCCGACGATCAGCGAGAACACCACGGCGCTGACTCCTGCGATGAGTGCGGCGCCGAGTTTGGCGAGGATGACTCGTTCGCGTCGAAGCTCCATCGTGAAGGTGGTCAACGCGTGTCGTTGACTTCACTCGCTCGTGACAAGCAGGATCGCGAGTACAGGCAAGATGATGGCGGTCGGGATATTGGTTTTGCCGAAGAACTCGCCGAAGTTCAACACCTCCGGTTTTGTGCTGTTCGCGATGAGCATCGTGACCACGACGGCCACGGTGATCACTCCCCGTCGACACGATCAGCCAGAAGCCGGCGCGCGTGTCGACGAGCTTGCGCAGTTCGACGCGCACGGTCGTCGATCAGCTGCGTTGCATCGCATCGTTCGACGCGAGGTATTGGGCGATCGTCGGCAGCGACATGCCGATATCGCGGAGCTGCCGAATTTGTATCGCCCGCGGAATCTGGGAGGCGCGTAGTACCGATAGCCGGTCGCCAGCTCATTGTCGGGTCTCAACCAACATGAAGGTCAACAGTTGCGCGGTGCGGGCGCCGGACAGGTTAGCCAAGCACCGGGGTCAGCGCACCCAACAAGGTCTCGGGGGTCTCGATCTGTGGGACGTGTCCGGCGCCCTCGAGCACGATGAACTGTGCACGAGGGATCGCGTCGGCGTACGCGCGGCCGTAATCGACGTCAGCGATACCGTCGCTCTCACCCCAGATCACAGTCGTGGGCACATCGATCGAGGCCAGCCGCTCCAGCAGACCGGGCTCGGTCATCGGATCGCCGTAAACGCGCAGTGCCTCGCGATTGCCCTCGGTGATCGCCCGTACGGA
The DNA here is from genome assembly GCF_040044975.1 of Gordonia oleivorans. NCBI lineage: Bacteria > Bacillati > Actinomycetota > Actinomycetes > Mycobacteriales > Gordoniaceae > Gordonia > Gordonia oleivorans. Next base: position 47,926 of record NZ_JBDZDI010000004.1, on the reverse strand, counting down.
CGGTGGCAGTGTCGCGACGTCGGGGACGACAGATCTCGCGGGATCGTGGAAGCTGCGCTCGGCGATCTGACGCGGGGTCAGTACGAAGAAGTCGACGACGCGATGACCGGGGACATCGATGCCGACCGCGTCGACGAGTGCGAGGCGACCGAGCCGTGACGGCCGGCCTACGGCGATCTCGGCGGCTGTCCAGCCGCCGATCGAATTGCCGATCACGGTGACGTCGTCGATGTCGAGCGCGTCCAGCAATGCGATGTAGGCCTCGGCCAGCCCCCCGATGGTGGCCAGGGCCTCGGGGCGGGAGGTACCTCCGAAGCCGGGGTGAACCGGCGTGATCACGCGACTGCCAGTCCGGTCTGCGAGCAGGTTTGCGAAGCCGGCGACAGAGTCCGGGCCGGCGCCACCGTGCAGCAGCAGCACGGCCGGGGCCATCATATAAACAACCTTAGATAAGGATATTTATATAAGCAAGTTGTTCCGATGTCCTACCATCAGGACATGGCGATGACCATCCAGCAGCTCGGCCAGGCCGTGAAACGTCTACAGGTCAAACACCACCGGGCCGGCAACGATGCGTTGAGGGCGCTGGACATCTCGATCGTGCAGTGGGATGCCTTGCGCCACTTACATGCTCACCCCGGAGCCTCGTTGCATGACCTCGCGGTGTTGACCTTTCAGACCGACCAGGCATTCGGCACCCTCGCCACCCGGATGGAGAGGCGCGGACTGATACGTCGCGTGAGCGGACCAGGACGTGCCATCCGGCCTGAGTTGACTCCCGAAGGCGAGAAGGTGCTCAAGGCCGCAAACGTGGCGATCGACCGCGTCATGCAGGAGTCCTTCGGACGCCTCTCGGTGCAGGAGCGTTCAGTGTTCGGCGAGCTGCTCACGCGGCTGGTCGAGGACGCACCGGGTGAGGGTGTCTGAGTCATTCGCCCGGCGACGCGCCCGACCGTCCGGTGTGTGCCCGACGCCACGGTGATCCTCGACGGCCGGCCCATGTCGCTCGCGCCACATCGAAGATGCGACCCCACCACTCTGGCACGCTGTCAGGGAGTATGTTCCTCATGCCTGACACGTTCGACTCACTAATCGAGGCCGGAGCTTCTGCTGACGTGTCCGGCTGGGACTTCTCCTGGGTGGATGGACGAGCAACCGAGGAACGCCCCGCCTGGGGTTATGCCCGCCAGCTCGCCGAGCGGGTTGGCAGGGCATCAGCGTCGTTGGATGTCCAGACCGGCGGCGGCGAAGTGTCAAGGGACAGCGGGAAGTGCCCACAGGCGGTCGTGGAAACTGCCCGTAGGCGGTCACGAGGGGGTGCCCGGTGGCGGACATGAATCTGCCCGCTGGTCCGCCACCGGGGGATGTCAGTTCAGCGCGGTGACCCCCTTTCCGGCCAGGGCTTGGGCCAGGCGCACGGAGTCGCCGCTGGTCTGGCAGAGGTGGGCGTGGTGCAGCAGCCGGTCCACGGTCGCGGTCGCGAGCGTTTTGGGCATCAGCTCGTCGAAACCGGATGGGTGCAGGTTGGAGGACACAGCGACGGATTTGCGTTCGTAGGCGGCTTCTACGACCCGGTAGAGCCCTTCTGCGGCGTCAGCTCCCACCGGCAGCAGGCCAACATCATCGATGACGACGAGTTCGGCGCGCACGATCTTGGCGATGGCCTTGCCAAGGGTGTCATCGGCGCGGTGGGCGCGGACCAGGGTGCCGAGTTGTTCGAGACTGAACCATGCTACGGGCATGCCGGCCTCGATCACTTTCTGCCCGAGCGCTTCGAGGAAGAACGTCTTGCCGGTGCCTGCGGGCCCGCACACCACGAGATTCTCGCGTCGCTGCACCCATTCGAGGGTTTGCAGGGCGTGCTGGGTGGGCACCGGGATCGAGGACGCGGTCTCGTCCCACACGTCAAAGGTCTTGCCGGTCGGGAAGTTCGCCGATTTGCGGCGTGAGGCCAACATCGATCGGGCGCGGCCTGCGGATTCTTCGGCGAGCAATGCTGTGACGACTTCGGCGGGGTCCCAGCGTTGTGCCCGTGCGGTGGCCAGCACGTCACCGGCGATCGCGCGGGCATGCGGCAGCCGCAGTTGCCGCATCAACGTTTCGACTTCTGCAGGCAACATCGTTGTTGTGGTCATCGTGTTTCCTCCTCGTCGAGATCAGTGCCGTCGATAGTGTTGTTGCCCAACATGTTCCAGCCCTTTGTTCCTTGGGCCAGGGAGGTGTTCTCCGAGGCCTGGTGCCGCGTCGGGTCGAGGTCTTTGGCGGCCAGGATCGAGTCGAGATCACCGGTGGCGAATCGGCCGTGCACCGCGGCATGACCCAACGCCCAGTCCACATCCGAAGTGGTATGCAAGGCGGCCAGCGACACGGCATGGCGCATCTTCTCCCGCATGCGTTCGGTGCCGACGGCGGCGGCTTCTTTCAACCACAATCCGGCGCCCTCGCCGATCGCCAGGAACGCGTGGTCGTCGGCGTTGCGTGCCCGAATCCGATAGTCACCCGGGATTTTCGGTTCATGGTCGGGGAAATGGGCGTCATCGATCGCCGGGGTACCGCGGCTGGTACGGCGGTGCCGGGCCACCTCGGCCGGTCCGCCGTCATCGAGCGCGCACACGATCACCTCATCGGTGGCTGGGTGATGACGCACCCACACCGATTGACCCAACAGCATTGCCGGAACAGAGTATTGACAGTGGTCGAACGAAATCATCGGCGTGTTGCGGGGGACCTGGCGAGTCACCCCCAACCCGGTGGTGTGCGGCAGATCGGGGATCGGATGCAGTCGGGTGCGTTCGGCGGCGAGCATCTCGATCGGACGTCGTCCGGTGGTGCGGTGCTCCCGGTCGTTGATCTCACCCATGAACTGCTCACACGCGGCCACGACATCGCCGAAGGTCTCGTAGGCGTCGAGCAGATTGGTGTCGGTCGGCACGATATCGGACTTGGCCAGTTTCACCGCGTTCTCCACCCCGCCCTTGGTGGCCGGGTCGGCCGGCTCGCAGGTGAGCACTGTGACGCCGTAGTAGCGGACAAAACTGACCGCCTGCCGGTTGCGGATCGGTACCCCGGCGATATGGCCAGTGGTGACCGTTTTCTCGTTGTCGGTCAACACATACGACGGGGCGCCACCGAGAATGCGGAACACCCGATCCAGACCGGCGAACACGCTCGGCGCGGTCCGGTCGTGCAGCGCGATCACCACCCGGTAGCGGCACCACGCCAGCCACGCCACCAGTAACACCACCTTGCGGCCATCAACAACCGGCCCGTCGCCGAAGTCGTACTGCACCCACAGGCCGGGTTCGGTCACCCACGGCCGGTGCACTCGCGTATTACCCACGCGCCATTGCGCTTTCATTTCCGCGACCGCACGCCGTGTGGTACGTTCATTCCCTGTATAGCCAAGGGCCACAAGCTTTTCGTGTGCCTTGTCGGCGCGGATCTTTCCTTTCGTATCCACCACCCACCCCTCGATATGAGGCAGGTAGTCGTCGATCAATCGGGCGCGACGCACCGCCGGCGCCAGCCCGGCCGCACGGTCGTCAACCGCCCGTTTCACCGTGTGATGGCTGCAACCGCACAACTCGGCCGCAGCCCGATACGACCCCGTCAGGTCGTAGGCATTGAGTATGTCCATGAGTTCTCCGTCAGACTTCAAGAAGGGTCTCTCCCGTGAGTGAGTTCGATACGACTAGGCATCGCTATCGAAGCCACGGGAGAGACCCGCACAGCGCAGACGCGCCGCCGGATGAGACAGGTGTGGGCAAAATCGTGTCCGCCAACGGGCACTTTCCTGACCGCCGATGGGCAGTCCTTATTGGCCGTCAGCGGGCACTTTCGTGACCGCCCATGGGCAGTTTTTCATGTCCGCTGACACATCCCGCGACGATCTGGTGGGAGGAAATTGCCCGCGTGCTCCGGCCCGGCGGCACCTACTTCGCCCAGCACGTCGGACCGGCGAGCGTGTTCGAGCTGATCGAGTTCTTCCTCGGCCCGCAACCCCAAGCCAGGCGAGGACGCCACCCTGACGACGAGGCAGCCGCGGCAGAGGCCGCCGGGTTGGAGATCGTCAATCTGCAAACAGCGAAGCTGCGGATCGTGATCCACGATGTTGCGGCCGTGGTGTACCTGCTGCGGAAGGTGGTCTGGTGGGTGCCAGGGTTCACGGTGGAGAAGTACCGGGATCGGCTCCGTGACCTCGACGAACTCATCCGGCAGGACGGACCGTTCATCGCCCACTCCACTCGTCACCTGATCGAGGCCAAGCGTTCGTCGTAGTTGTGCATTGCGCGAATGTCGGAGGCGCGGAAGCGGAGATTTGCGCCGGTTAACACGAGCTGCACGGCCTTCAGGGTGCGTCTGACCTGGATGGTCTGTCGCTTACTCCACGCGTACTCGCGGGCCCTGGGATAGAAGAAGTGGTCGGTGCGGCTGGTGATATGGCGCAGCCAGGGTCCATTTCATCGCGTGGTCATCCCTTCGAATCGGGCTTCCGGCTGTTGGTCGCAATCGTCTCAGTGATGGTTCAGAGTTCCAGAATTGAAGTGACGGAATGGATTCTGCGTCTGGAGCACCTAGCCCGCTGAGCGATAGAGCTACCGCGGGAGCGTCTGGCCCCCGCCGCGGTCACGATCTCGAATGCGAAAAGACAGGGCCAGGACAGACCGGCCGCGGCCGAGTCCGCTCAGGACAGAGAAAAACCCGCTCCGACCGAAGTCAGAGCGGGTTTCTCGATTGTGGAGCTAAGGGGACTCGAACCCCTGACCCCCACACTGCCAGTGTGGTGCGCTACCAGCTGCGCCATAGCCCCGTATTGTGTTGATCTCGCCCCTCGAAATGGGCACTGAGGAAGTTACACCATTGTGTCGGCGGGCAACAAATCGCCTGGTCAGTGAGTTGGTTGGCGACGCCGCGTATTCACCGGAACGTCACTGGGTCTCCTTGGTCAGGATCGTTGCCAACCACTGCGGGCCCTCTGTGATGTCGGGCACCGATTCTCCGTTGAGCAACACCGTCGGAGTGGCGACGGCACCGTCGAGTGCCTTCTGCAACTGCGTCGTCGACTGTTTTGCGGCCGCCTTGGCCTCGACGAGCTTCGCGTTGGCGGAGATGCATTGCTGGGTGGCCGGCGACGCCCCCTGGGTGGCGGCGATCCGGGCGAGATCGGCGTTGGAATGATCGGTGTCGCCGCCCTCTTTGGGCTGGTCGACGAACAGCGCCGTGTGGAATCGGAAGAACAGGGCGGGGTCTTTGGCATCGCCGATACATTGCAGTGCTCCGGCGGCTCGTTCGGAGTAGTCGCCCGACGCCGACTTCGAGTTGAGGAAGGTCAACATGTGGTACCGAACGCGCAGTGTGCCGGCGTTCACGGCGTCGACGATCGCCTGCCCGGACTCCTTCTCGAACTCCTGGCAGACCGGGCACAGGAAATCCTCGAAGACATCGATGGTGGTGGTTGCTGCCGGTTCGCCGACGATCAGTGCGGCGTTCTCGTTGAGAACGGTGTCGCTGACCGGCCCCAGATCCTTCTTGTTCGCGTTGAAGATGATGCCCATCACCACGAGCGCGGCCACCACGACCACGGCGACGCCGAGGAGGACGTAGGTGGCCTTACTCGACGTCGCTTTCGGCTGATGCCGCGTCGATGTATCGGTTTTCCGACGGCGCGAGGCGTCGGCGTTGGCCTTCTTCCGCGAGTCGGTCACGCACTCGACTGTAATGGGTGCGGCGCGGACCCCGTCGTCGGCTCAGTGGGCGGCTTCGAATGCCTCGAGGACATTCGCCGGGATGCGACCCCGGTCACTGATCTCGAAACCGTTAGCCACCGCCCACTTGCGGATGGCCTGGGTCTGCTCCTTGCTGCGGGCGCCGCCGACGATGCGACGCTTGGCGGCCACCGCACGACCGGCATCCGCGGTCCGCGAGACCTCGAGATACTTCGCCACCGCATCACGGAATTGCTGAGCGTGCTTGGTCGAAGTATCGAATTCGTACTCCTTGCCGTCAATCGCCCAGCGCACCGTTTCGTACTTGTCGAGAACCTTGCCGTCGATGTCGTCGACGATCTGGACGGACTGAACCTTTGCCATGTCAAATCTCCTGAGTCTGCGTGGGCAAATCGCTGTGGACAAATCGTGGGGACGCGTCTCGGTGAATGTCAAACCCTCTTCCGGAGACGGCTCCTCTGAGTTACCGCTGCCAGCGTCGATCATAGCCCCCGACTTTAAGACTTGGCTGAATTCGTGGACGTGAGCCTTACTGATTTTCGCTCCGTCGATTCGGTTATGATTCGGCGAATCAACTGGGGGTGGCGGTTGTCGATGGAATGGAATCTGTATCACTGGTTCCGATCAACGCCGCCGGGGCTCGTTCGTTTGCGTATATCTTGCGGTAACCCGTTGTGGTGAGCGCGAATCCGGTATCCGAACTCGATTCCAGGCAGTAAGTTCCATCGGTCTCGACCAAGCATGAGAATCGTCCGATTGCGATAGTCGTTCCGAAGTCGACTATCGCCGAACGGTAGAGCACCGTGGTGTCGTCGGCGCAGGCGCCGCGCTGGGGTCCGGAGGAGTCCAACACGGCGAGATTTGCCTCCCACTGGCACCCGGAGGGGGTCGACGCCGGCGGGTTTCCCTCGGCCGGCTGATCGTTGAGCCGACAGGCGAGTGTTGTGTTGCCGTTGACGCCGGTTGAGCAATTGACCGTGCGGTCGGGGGTGGAGAAATGGAAACCCGATGTCTGTTCCAGTGGCTGCTGCGGCCCGGTGGCCCCATCGTGATATCGAGAATTATCGGCGCGGGGTGCGAGTGAGATCACTCGGCCGATACTCCAATCGGGTAACTCGGTGGCGGTCTCCGCTATGCGGGGGGTCGATGACGACGAGGAACTCGATGTGTCCGATTCGGTTGTCAATTGGTCGGTCGGCGGCAGCACCAACGAGGTGGATTCGGTGTCGTTCGACATCGCACACGCGGTGATCACTGCGCCGGCTCCGACGATGAGCGCGGCACTCGCCGGGAGTGCCAGACGCCGACGTCGTCGAACTCCGTAATCTGACAACTGTGTCGACCCCCAAGATCGTCCTGTTCTATGTGTTCACCCCCTTGCCGGATCCCGAGGCGATTCGACTGTGGCAGCAGACGCTCTGTGAGTCGCTCGGGCTCCACGGCAGGATCATCTTGTCACCTCACGGCATCAATGGCACCGTGGGCGGAAATCTGGCCGAGGTCAAACGTTACGTCAGAGCGACCCGCGGTTACCGGCCATTCGCCGATGCCGACATCAAATGGTCCGAGGGCATCGGTGATGACTTTCCGCGATTGTCCGTGCGCGTGCGCCCGGAGATCGTCACCTTCGGTGCTCCGCAGGAGGTCGCCGTCGACGTGCACGGCGTGATCGACGGGGGAACCCGGCTCAGTCCCACCGAACTCCACGAGCTCATCGCCGCCCGGGGCGACGACGTGGTGTTCTTCGACGGCCGCAATCGCATCGAATCGTCCATCGGGCGGTTCGCCAACGCCATCACCCCGGATGTGGAGACCACGCGGGACTTCCTTCCGCTACTCGACAGCGGCGCATTCGACGATCTCAAGGACCGGCCGGTGGTCACCTACTGCACCGGCGGTGTCCGCTGCGAGGTACTCACCGCACTCATGCGCCATCGCGGGTTCGAGGAGGTCTACCAACTCGACGGCGGCATCGTCACCTACGGGGAACAGTTCGGCGACGACGGGCTCTGGGAGGGATCGCTGTACGTCTTCGACAAGCGGATGACCGTCGACTTCACCGAACGCGCCACCGTGATCTCCACCTGCGTCGAATGTGGCAGTCCGACAAGTAATGTGGCCAACCATCCCGACCGGCTGGGACGCGATCTCGCGGTGATCTGTGCCGAATGTTATTCGGCGAGTGCGGAATCGGTGTCCGGCCTCGTCGGGGAGCGATGAGTCGAGCCCCCATCCCGGTCATCGTGGTCGCCGGGTTCCTCGGATCGGGCAAGACGACCCTGCTCAACCATCTCCTGCGCACCGGAGGTGCGGCGTCCGGTACGCGAATCGGTGTGCTGGTCAACGACTTCGGGGCGGTGAACATCGACGCGATGCTCGTCGCCGGGCAGGCGGACGGGGCGGTCAGCCTCACCAACGGCTGCATGTGCTGTTCGGTCGACCGTGACGGTCTGGAAGCGGCGCTGGACTCGCTGTTGCGACCGTCGGCACGTCTGGACGCGATCGTCATCGAGGCGAGCGGGATCGCCGAGCCGAAGGCCCTGATCCGGATGGTCGTCTCCGCCGCCGATCCACGGATGCGCTACGGCGGTCTGATCTACGTCGTCGACGCCGCCATGTTCGAGCGTATCCGGACCGAGCATCCCGAGATCGACGGCCACGTGGGGGTTGCCGATCTGGTGATGGTCAACAAGGCCGATCTGGTCGACGCGGACGCCCTGGCGCACCTGCGCACCGCGCTGGCCGAGCTGAATTCGACCGCGGCGCAGGTGACGGTCACCGATGCCCGGATCGACCCGCAGGTGTTGTTCGATCCGGTGGCGGCCGACGGTGCGGGCACGGCCGGCCCCGGCCGTGGACCGCAACAGTTGACGCTCGACGCGCTGCTCGCCGAATCCGACGACCGTGCCGGTGGCCCCGATCCCGACGACCATCATGCCGACGACCACGTCGGCCATGGCCATCCGCACCCGCACCTGCACGATTCGTTCACCTCGGTCCACTTCGGCACCGACGAGGCGATGGACCCACGAGCTCTGGCGGCCTTTCTGGAGCGGCCACCGGCCGGCTGCTACCGCATCAAGGGAATCGTGTGGTTCGATCTGCCCGGACACCGGCAGCGGTTCGTCGTGCACGGGGTCGGGGGATTCGTGGAGGTCCGGCGCGAATCGTGGTCGGGTCGTCCACGATCGACGTCGCTGGTGGCGATCGGTGCGGGGATGGACGAGCAGCAGGTGCTCACGGGGCTGCGGGCGGCCGTCGCGACAGCGGCCACCGGCGACGATGAACACGGCATTCTGCACATCACCCGACATCTGCCGACGCGGTGACCGTCGCCGCTCGGTCTCGGCGCAGTCCGCGTCACGTCACAGCTGGCTAACGAATCCGATCGGGTCAGGTCACCGATTTCCCCTTCCGGACCAGGACTGTTTGACTGTGTGACAGCTGTGACTATTGTGGCCACTGTTGCTGGATGGAAGGAGTGTGGTGCGACTGCCGACCGGGCATGCGCACCCGTACCGCAATGACCCAGACACGATTCTCGCGACTGCGGCTGTCGATCGCGGCGGTCACCACCGCCACCCTGGCCGGTTCGGCGCTGCTGACCGCGACAACAGGAACCGCACCCGCCGCGGCGGCCCCGACGGTAGGAGCCCTGACCGGCAAGACGATCTTCCTCGATCCCGGTCACCAGGGCAGCGCCGCCGGACATGACCTCGCCAAGCAGGTCCCCGACGGTCGCGGCGGCACCAAGGACTGCCAGACCACCGGCGCGACGGGAGTCAACGGCACACCGGAGCACACGGTGAACTGGGACATCGCCCAGCTGGTGAAGGCCGGACTGGAAAGTCAGGGCGCCCGCGTGGTGCTCAGCCGCAACGACGACACCGGCTGGGGAGGATGCGTCGACGAGCGGGCCGCGGCGGCGAGCCGCTCGGGTGCGGCCGTCGCGGTGAGCCTGCACGCGGACTCCACGACAACCGGATCGGATGCCACCAAGAAGGGCTTCCACATGATCGTGCCGACGCTGCCGGTGCCGGACGCCACGGTCAACCAGGTCCAGGGCAGTGGCGGACGCACCGCGTCGAACCTGATGCGCGATGCGTTCCTCAAGGCCGGGTTCCCGGCAGCCAACTACGCCGGGGTCGTCAACGGCATCCAGACCCGCTCCGACATCGCGGCGGTCAACCTGACCAAGGTGCCCGCGGTGTTCATCGAGATGGGCAACCTGTCCAACCCGCAGGAAGCCGCAGCGTTGTCCGGGCGTGACGGCCAGCTCAAGTACTCGATGGCCATCACCGACGGCATCCTCAACTACGTCTCGGGTGCTGCGGCCACCTCGGGGTCGAGCGCCCCGACGACAAGCGCTCCCGGCGCGGCGGCGACCACACCGCCGACGACCACGACCACGCCGTCGGGGGATGACTCCGAACTCTCGGCCGTGCTGCCGTTCATCCAGAAACTGCTGGGCACCGAGGATCCGGCCGAGATCGCCCAACTGATGCTCACCGAAGGGCAGGACGCCTCCGCGCAGGTGCTCAACGCGATGCTCGAGGTGATCTACGGGCTGTTCGGTGGAAAGCTCCCGATCGGCTGAGTGATCCGAACCCCCACGATTAGGGTCGAGGCATGGCACTTCGAGATCTCGTCTGGATGGCTCCGCCCGTACCGACCCTGCGCGGGCGCCGGGTCCTGATCACCGGAGCGGCGAGCGGGATCGGTCTGGCCACCGCGCGCGCCGCGGCGCGTGAGGGCGCCGAACTGGTTCTCACCGACCTGCACGCGGATGCGCTCGATCGTGCCGTCGCCGACCTGGTGGGCGACGGCGCGAGTGTGGTGTTCCATGCCGCCGGCGACGTCTCCGACTTCGACTGGGTGTGCGGGTTCGCGCGGGAGGTCGACGCGGAGGTCGGCGTGATGGATGTGGTGATGAACATCGCGGGCGTCTCGGCGTGGGGAACGGTGGAGAATCTGGAGCACCGGCACTGGCGCACGATGGTCGACGTGAACCTGATGGGGCCCATCCACATCATCGAATGCTTTGTGCCGCAGATGGTCCGGCGGGGTCACGGTGGTCAGCTGGTCAACGTGTCGTCGGCGGCCGGGCTGCTCGCGTTGCCCTGGCATGCCGCCTACAGCGCCTCGAAGTTCGGGATTCGTGGGGTGTCGGAGGTGCTGCGCTTCGACCTGCGGCGTCATCACATCGGGGTGTGCCTGGTCTGTCCCGGCGGTGTGGACACCCCGCTGGTCAACACCGTGGAGATCGCCGGCATCGATCGCGCGGATCCGCGGGTGGCCCGTCAGATCGACAACTTCCACAAGGTCGCCGTCAGTCCGGACAAGGCGGCGTCGTCGATCATCAAGGGCATCAAGAAGAATCGGTTCCTCGTCTACACCTCGTTCGACATCCGGTTCGGGTACTGGTGGGCGCGCAAATTCGCCCTGCCCTACGAAATCGTCATGCGGATCGCCAACGACCGTTTCGCGAAACTGGCCCGGATCAGCGCCTCCGCCCGGGGCGAGGCGGTCGACTCCGACTCCGGGATCGGCTCCCCGCAAGGCTGATCTCCATTGACCGACAACGTCTTTCGGAAGTCGCGTCGCGGCTCCGATCCCGACTTCTTTGCCGCCGAAGCCGCCGGCCTGCGCTGGCTGGCGGCGGCCGGCGCCCCGGTCGTCAAGGTGATCTCGGTGTCCGACGACGCCATCGAGCTCCGTCGACTGGCCGCAGCACGACCCGACCCGGTCGCGGCCCGCACCTTCGGGGCCGCACTCGCGGCGATGCACGATGCGGGTGCGCCGGCATTCGGGTCGCCGCCGCCGGGATACACCGGCCGCCAGTTCATCGGGGAACGCCCACTGAGTTCCCGCACCCACGACCGGTGGGGCGAGTTCTACGCCCGCGAGCGGGTCGAGCCCTACCTCGACACCGCGGTGCGGGCCGGGTACCTCACGCGCGCGGACGAACGGCTCACGCGACGCGCCTGCGAGGTGATCGCCGACGGCGTCTTCGACGACGACGAGGCGCCCAGCCGTCTGCACGGCGACCTGTGGAGCGGGAACGTGATGTGGACACCCGACGGGGTGGTGATGATCGATCCCGCCGCCCACGGCGGGCACCGCGAAACCGACCTGGCGATGCTGGCACTGTTCGGTGCGCCGCAGCTGTCGGCGATTCTCGACGGCTACCTCGCGGCCCATCCGTTGCGCGCCGGATGGCGGGAGCGGATACCGGTGCATCAACTCCATCCGCTCGCCGTCCACGCGGCCGGGCACGGACCGTCCTACGGCGACGAACTGGGGCGGGCGGCGCGGGCGACGCTGGACTTGGCGACAATCATCTGATGCACACCGATTCCACGGTCCTGATCGTGTCCGCCACGCGGTCGGAGGCGGCTCACGTTCCCCCGGGCGCCCGTCTGCTCATCACCGGCATCGGGAAGGTGGCCACCTCACTGGCGCTCACCCGTGAACTCGCGACCGGACCCGCGGTCCGCGAGGTCGTCAACATCGGGACCGCCGGCGCCCTGCGCACCCACCACAGCGGGCTGTTCGTACCGTCGGTGGTCGTCGAACACGACATCAGCAGCGCCGAACTGATCGCGATGGGCTATCCGGTCACCGACCGCTGGGATCTTCCCGAGGGCGACGGCACGGTACTGGCGACCGGCGACACCTTCGTCGCCGACCCGGCCCACCGGGACCGTCTCGCCGAGCAGGCCGACCTCGTCGACATGGAGGGCGCCGCGATCGCCCACGTCTGTGCCGCGTTCGGCGTCGGATGCCGGTTGGTCAAGGTCGTCACCGACACCGCCGACGAGGGGGCGATGGACTGGCCGGCGCTGGTCGACGACGCGGCCGCGCGTCTGGGGACGTGGCTGACCGACACCGTGCTCTGACTGACACCGTGCTCTGACCGACACCGTGGCCTGGGGTTCAGGCGCGGTTGCCGCCCTCGCGGCTCGTCCGATAGGGCGCCGCGCCGGCGGCCCGGGGTTCGTACCGATCGAGATCGGCGGCGGCGGATCGGGCACGTCGGCGACCGGGGTCGGCGGATTCGGTTGCCGCGACCGGACGTTCGGTCCCGCGCGGCGGGGTCTCGCCGGCGGGGCGACGGGTCGACGGACTCGCCGTGGCGGCCACCGCGGTCGGTTCGTCGGAGCGTCGGCGTCGGGGACGCTCACCTGCGCGCGCCGCCCGTGTTGCGCTGCTTTTCTGGGCGCGCACCGTATCTGGGCGTGGCGACTGCTGACCGGCGGCGTCGGCCCGGGCCCGGCTTCGGCGACCGGGCTGGGCCTCGGGCGCCGGCGATGCGGACGCACGACGCCGGGTGGGTGTGCGCTTCGCCGGGGCCTTGGCCGGGGTCGGGGTGGACGCGGGACGCGTCAGGTACCACCGCAGCAGCACCAGGATCAACGTCACCACGAACGTGATGGCCATCCACGGGAAGTTCGCGGCGATCGGCAGCAGCACCTTGAGCACCAGCGACCGCAGGCCAGACGAATCGTCGGCGTTGAGTCCGTAGAGCGCGAGCATGCCGACGACGAAGGCGATCAGCGGAGGCTGAGCCGCCGCGGTGAACAACGCGCGCCGACGCACCGCCAGCGCAGCGAGACAGCAACCGACGAGCAGACAGAAGTTGAAGGTCGCACCCAGGCTGTCATTGTTCTTCGCGTCGATGACGGCACCGATCGCGGTCAGGATCGTCGCAATGAGGACGGCGCCCCACCAGGGCACACCACGGACGGTCGGCAGCACCGACTGCTGATCCAGTGGTACCGCGGAGGAGCTTCGTTGCGGAAAGGGCACCCCTAGACGGTACCGGTTGTGGGCTGCTTTCCCGGCAACCGACGTGTCGTGGTGATCCGTCAGGTATCGATGCCGACGCCGTGTGTCCGACTCGCGGTGCGGATGGGATCGTCGACATGACGTGGTGCCGTCGGCTCGGGCAGATCGCCGAGCGCCTCGAGGGAGGCGAGTCGGCGGGCCGTCACACCCACGCGCGAATCCAATGCCCCCACGGTCGAGTTGTACGCCTCGACGGCCCGACGAAGGCCCACGCCCACGCGATCGAGGTGGCCGAGGACGGTCTCGAGTCGGTGATGCAATTCGACGCCGAGTTCGTGGATCACCGCCGCGTCGCGGGCCATCGCGTCGTGACGCCACCCGAGGGCGACGGTCCGCAGCAACGACACCAGGCTCGACGGGGTGGTCAGGACCACATTCTTGGTGATGCCGAATTCGATGAGTGTCGGGTCGGCGCGGGCCGCCCACTCGAGCACGCCGTCGGCCGGCACGAACAGCACGACGAGTTCCGGTGACTGGTCGAAGGCCGACCAGTACGCCTTCGACGACAACGCCGAGATGTGCGACCGAACCGCCCGGGCATGATCGGACAGCAGATCCCGACGCATCTCGGGATCATCGCAGTCGGCAGCCTGCAGGTAGGCCTGCAGCGGCACCTTCGCGTCGACGACGATGTCGCGGCCCCCGGCGAGGTGCACGACCATGTCCGGGCGCAGATCCCCGGTCAGCGTGGATCGCACCGAAACCTGCGTGTCGAAGTCACAGTGACGGGTCATGCCGGCGAGTTCCACCACCCGCTCGAGCGCCACCTCGCCCCACCGGCCGCGCAGGTGCGGGGTGTGCAGCGCGGTGGCCAGCGCCTGGGTCTGATCACCGAGACGCATCGACGCCACATGCATTCCCCGCACCTGTTCGCTGAGTCCCGCGTAGGCGCTGGTCCGGTCGCGTTCGACGCGACGGAGCTCGTCTCCCATCTGCCCGACCAGCGAATGCAGTGGTTCGACGATGTGGGTCAGTTGCGCGCCGATCGCGGCCGACTGCCGCCGCGCGGCGTCCTCGGAGGCCGCGGCCAGGGACTGGCCGACGAGATCCTGCGACGACCGCAGCGCCTTGGCCTCGGCGCGCGCCGCGGCGACGGCACCGGCGGATCGTCCGGTGCATGCGAGCCAACCGAGCAACACGCCGAGTGCGACGCCGACGGCGAGTCCGATGACGAGAGCGACGAGGGTGGAGGTCATGGCCACGATCCTGTCGGATGCCACCGACAGAAATCGTCCGACAGAAACCTCCGACCACCACCATGCGCCTCGTCGTCGGGTCAGTTCGTGGCTGCAGCGGCCTCGCGGTCGATCAGCCGCTGCTTGAGCTCCACCCCGTAGCGGAAACCGCCGAGTTTGCCGTCACGGCGCAGGACTCGATGACAGGGGACGAACAATGCCGCGGCGTTGCGGGCGCACGACGTGGCCGCGGCGCGTATCGCGGCCGGTTCGCCGGCGAGCTCGGCCAGATCGGAGTAGGTGACCGGCGCGCCGGCGCGCACGGTGCGCAGCGCGGTCCAGGACTTCTCGAGGAACGGTCCACCATGCTGGAACACCGGGACCGACTGTGGTGCGTCGTGCTCACCCGCGTAGTACGCGTCGACGACGTCACCGATCGCCGACAGGCAGGCGGACCGGCCGATGTCGGCCGGTCGCAGGTCACGATGGACGAGTTGGAGGAGGTACTCGGGTTCCGACGTCCAGCCGGACGCCAGAACAGTGCCGGAATCGTTCACGACGACGGTGAACGGTCCGTCGGGGGTGGACACCGTCGTCCAGCCGGCCGTGGGCGTCGCGTCGGTGGTGTCGGAGCTGTCGGGTGCGGTGATCGTCATCGGGGGTCCTGTCAGTTCGGGGATGTGGTGGAGAGCAGCGGTGGTGGTGGCGTCGACACGCTCGGTGCCGGTGTGGCGGGTGCGGGTGATCGGGGCAGCAGGCGATGGCGCCACAGATGCATGGACGCATACGACCGCCAGGGCGCCCACCGGAGGTGATCGTCGAGGTCGAGACCGAGATCGTCGGCGGCGTGCCGGATCACGAGGTCGTGGCGGAGCAGGATGTCCGGGTTGCCGGTGACCTGCATGGTGACGTAGTCGGCGGTCCACGGACCGACACCGGGAAGCTCGAGGAGGTGCGCACGTAGATCTGACGCAGCTGCCCCCGCATTCGGTTCCACCGAATTTTCGGCAATCGCCCGCGCGGCGTGGACGACCGCGTCGATCCGACGGCCCGGACCGCGTAGCACCTCGGTGCCGTGTTCGGCGATGGCGGTGGGCGTGGGGAACTGCCGCCACGAACCGTCCGCCCATCCGGTGGGCTCACCGAGCGCCTCGACCAGGCGGGTGATGTGCGCACGCGCCGCCTTCACACTGATCTGCTGGCCGATCATGGTGCGGATGAGGGTCTGTGCGCCGTCGTCGGTTCCGGGCACCCGGATGCCGGGTGCGGCGGCCACCAGCGGCGCCAGGGCCGGATCGTCGGCGAGGACGTCGGTGGCGGCCACGATGTCGGCGTCGAGATCGAACATCCGCCGCACCCGGTTGACGGCGACGCCGAGATCGCGCAGATCCAGATGATCGAGGACGACCCGCAGAAACCCCGTCGCGGGCCGTATCTCGGCGAGTGCGGGTCCGTGGGGCAGGCTCAGCACCCGGCGATGGGTCCACGTGCCGTCGGCGTCGACGTCGAGCTGTTCGAGTCCGTCGACGGCGTGTGCCCCCAGATACCACCGGAACCAGGAGGGGTCGAAGGGGTCCCGGAAGGCCAGACGCAGTGAGACCCCCGACGCCGACACCCCCGACGCCGACCCGGTGCCCGACCGCCCCGGACGCAGACTGCGCAGTGCCCGTGGCGTCAACGCGAACACCTCGCGGATGGTGTCGTTGAACTGACGCACGCTGCTGAACCCGGCGGCGAAGGCGACGTCGGCCATGGGCAGGTCGGTGCACTGGATGAGGACCCGGGCATTGGCCGCGCGGTGCGCGCGTGCCAGGGCGAGCGGACCCGCGCCCAACTCGGTCGTGAGTACCCGGGTGACGTGGCGTGGTGAATAGCCCAGTCGGGCGGCCAGGCCGTCGACACCTTCGCGTTCGATGGTGCCGTCGCCGATCAGTCGCATCGCGCGTGCCGACAGATCCTCGCCGAGATTCCATCGGGGTGATCCGGGTACCGCATCGGGCAGGCAGCGTCGGCAGGCACGGAAACCGCGGGCCACAGCGCTCGCCGCGGTCACGACGAAGTCCACATTGTGTGGCCGGGGTGTCTGCGCCGGGCAGGATGGCCGGCAGTAGATGCCGGTGGTGCGGACGGTGACGAAGAACTGGCCGTCGAAGCGCGCGTCGCGCGCGCACAGTGCGCGGTAGCAGCTGTCGAAATCCAGGTCGGTCGTCGTCACCCCTCCACTCTGGCATTCCCGGACGGGAGAAATCTGGCGGGAATCGGACACGGCCTCGCCGGGGATCTCTGGGCCCAACCAGTTTACCGATTTGGGTGACGTAGATCATATTTCATGTCACGATGTGCGCATGGGCACGTACTTTCGCGGCGTCCGACAGAGTCGGGGCGCACACATGGACCTGCACGACTTCCCCGAGTGGGGACTGGACATCATGCGCGGCCTGTACGGCCCGGATACCGTCGCCGCGGAATGTGAACGCGGGCGCGCGCGGACCCGGCCCGAGCCGCCGCCGGCGGACCCGCCCGAACCCGCCATCACCGCCCTGGAGGCCGAACTCCTGGCGTTCGACGCGCTCGGTGCATTTTTCATGCGGCTCGTTCGTCGTCGCTGAGACACCCGCGTGCCCGGGTGTGCCGGGTATGTGAGGATCGACGCGTGACCGCAACTGGCGACGCGACCCCGGCCGGACCCCCCGAGAACCCGACCCCGCCCACGCGGCTGCGGGTGCTGCTCGACGGACTGCGGTCATCCGCCGTCGTCGGAGCACAATTCGTCATCGTCGTCGCCGCCTTTGCCGTGCTGATGTGGGTCGTCGGCCGCGTCTGGGTGGTCCTGTTGCCGGTCCTGCTCGCGATCATCGTCTGCACGTTGCTGTGGCCGCCGGTGCGGTGGATGCGTGACCGCCACGTCCCGGCGGCCGCGGCCTCATTGGTGATGATGCTCGTGGGGATCGGTGTGCTCGCGGGGGTCATCGCGGTGATCGTGCCGTCGATCGTCGATCAGTCGCCGCAGCTTGCCGACGGCGCCGTCAAGGGGGTCCACGAGCTGCAGGACTGGGTGCAGGGGCCGCCGTTCAATGTGCGCGACGAGCAACTCAACGACGCGGTGGCCGCGATCACCAGCAAGGTGAAGTCGAGTGCGAGCACCATCGCGGCCGGTGTGTTCACCGGTGTGGGCACCGCGACGTCGATGCTGGTGACCGTGTTCACCACGATCGTGCTGGTGTTCTTCTTCCTCAAGGACGGGCCGAAGTTCGTGCCGTGGCTTCGTCGGACGGTGGGCCACCCGGCCGGCGCGCACATCGGGGAAGTGTTGCAGCGCATGTGGAATGCGCTCGGAGGTTTCATCCGGACCCAGGCGATCGTCAGCTTCGTCGACGCCTCCCTGATCGGTATCGGCCTGCTCGTCCTGCAGGTGCCGTTGGCCGGTGTGCTGATCGTGATCACCTTCCTCGGCGGGTTCATCCCGATCGTCGGTGCGTTCGTCGCCGGGGCCCTCGCGGTGCTCATCGCGCTGGTCTCCAATGGATTCACCACCGCGCTGATCGTGCTCGCCATCATCATCGCCGTGCAGCAACTCGAGGGAAATGTCCTGCAACCGTGGCTGCAGGCGAAGTCGATGGATCTGCATGCGGTGATCGTGCTGCTCGCGGTCACGCTCGGCGGCAGCCTGTTCGGCATCACCGGCGCGTTCCTCGCGGTGCCGGCCGCGGCAACGATCGCGGTGATCCTTCGCTACCTCAACGAGCAGGTCGCCCTGCGCGCCGGGGAGACCCTGCCGCCGTCGGGGGAGCCGGACGACGGGGACGGCGATGACGATGGCGGCGATCCCGTCGATGACCCGGAACCGTCCGGCGCGCCGGCCACCTGAGGTGAGGGCGCGGCCTACCGCCCGCCCGCGGCGGATAGACTGATCGCCCGTGAGTCTTACCCTCGGTATCGTCGGATTGCCCAACGTCGGCAAGTCCACCCTGTTCAACGCTCTGACCCGCAACGACGTGCTGGCCGCGAACTACCCGTTCGCGACCATCGAACCCAACATCGGAGTGGTCGAGCTGCCCGACGCCCGGCTGGGTCGCCTCGCCGAGATCTTCGGCAGCGAACGCATCCTGCCCGCGACGGTGTCCTTCGTCGACATCGCCGGCATCGTGAAGGGTGCCTCCGAGGGTGAGGGGATGGGCAACCAGTTCCTGGCCAACATCCGCGAGGCCGACGCGATCTGTCAGGTGGTGCGCGTGTTCGCCGACGACGACGTGGTGCACGTCGACGGTCGCGTCGATCCGCTCGCCGACATCGAGGTCATCGAGACCGAATTGATCCTCGCCGACATGCAGACCCTGGAGAAGGCGATCCCGCGGCTGGAGAAGGAGTCGCGCAAGAACAAGGACCTCGCCGAGACCCTCGCCGCCGCCAAGCAGGCGCAGGAACTCCTCGACAGTGGCAAAACCCTGTTCGCGCAGAAGGATTCGTTTGACCTCGGGTCGGTACGCGAACTGCACCTGATGACGGCCAAGCCCTTCCTCTACGTCTTCAACGCCGACGAGTCGGTCCTCACCGACGACGCGAAGAAGGCGCAGCTGCGCGAGACGGTGGCGCCGGCGGATGCGGTGTTCCTCGACGCCAAAGTGGAGAGCGAACTGCTCGAACTCGACGAGGAGGATGCGCAGGAACTGCTCGACTCGATCGGGCAGGACGAGCCCGGGCTGCGGTCGCTGGCGCGTGCCGGTTTCCACACCCTCGGTCTGCAGACCTACCTCACCGCCGGACCAAAAGAGTCCCGCGCGTGGACAATTCACCAGGGTGACACAGCCCCCAAGGCGGCCGGCGTCATCCACACCGACTTCGAAAAGGGCTTCATCAAGGCCGAGATCGTCTCCTTCGGTGACCTCGACGACGCCGGCTCGATGGCTGCAGCCAAGGCCGCGGGCAAGGTGCGCATGGAAGGCAAGGACTACGTCATGGCCGATGGTGATGTGGTCGAGTTCCGGTTCAACGTGTAGTTGGTTCCGATTCAACGTCTCACGTTTCACGCGGGGCGACGCGACTGTAGACAAACATGTCACGGTCCTCGGACCCGACGCGCTGCCAGCAGCGCAGCAATCCCTCCCGGTCGAATCCGCAGCTCTCGGCGGTGCGCCAGGAGGCCGCATTCTCCGGTTCCACGTGCAGTTCAAGGCGTGCCACTTCCGGAAATGTGAAAGCCCAGTCGGACAGCGTGGCCAATGCCGCGCGGGCAAACCCACGGCCGCGATGTGCTTCGGCGATCCAGTAGCCAGTCGAAACGCGCCCTCTTGCGATGTCGCGCGTCCAGAGGCTGATCTGCCCCACGGCCACGTCGGTGTCAGCAGCGGCGGCCGCGAACGAGTAACCAACTCCGGCGGCAAGCCTCGCGTGCTGACGATGGATGTAGTCGACTGCGTCTTCGGTGGAGCTGGACCTGCGGACCGATGTGATCAACGGAATCAGCGAGTCGTGCGATGCGGCGACGACGAACGGAACGTCGCCGTCGGCGAATGGACGCAGCCGCACGCCGCCACCGCGGAGTACAGGAACCCCGGACGGCATGGGCATGTGGCGACAATCCCGACTTCCAGGCATCATTGACGACATAGTTTGATGCGAATGGAGATGCAGATGCGCACGACGGTGACCCTTGACGACGACCTTTTGGCGAAGGCGGCCGAGCTGACCGGGGTTCACGAGAGAGCGGCGCTCATTCGCGAGGGGTTGCAGGCGTTGATCCGCATGGAGAGTGCGCGTCGCCTTGCTGCGCTCGGCGGTACCGATCCGGCGGCCGCGGCCGCTCCGCGTCGTCGTTCGTCCGTCGGATGATCCTTGTTGACACGTCGGTCTGGATCGACCATCTGCATACCAAGAACGAACGCTTGACCGCACTCCTCGGTGAAGACGAGATCGGTTGTCACCCAATGGTGATCGAGGAACTGGCGATGGGATCGATCGCGAACCGGGACACGGTGATCGATCTGCTCGGCAATCTTTTCCGATTTCCCTTTCTCACTCATGTGGAGTTGCTGCACCTGGTCGAGGCTCGGCAACTCTGGGGTCGCGGATTGAGTCCGGCCGACGCTGGATTACTCGGGTCGGTGCTTCTCGTCGATGGCGCGACACTGTGGACGAGAGACAAGCGGTTGAGCGCGGTGTGCGAAGAGGCCGGGTTGGATGCCGTGATCGGGTGACGTTTATCGATGCCGTTATCCGGTCGAGTTCCGGTTCAACGTGTGACGCATGCTCGACGCACCCGGCGTTCGCCGCGTGCAAGGATCGAGAGGTGATCACGAGTCTCGGGGACGCGCTGCGGGGCGCGGCTTCCCTGCCCTGGACACATGCGCTGTACGCGCCGGTCGCTGCCGATTTCAGCGACGAGCGCCTTTCGGTCCTGGTCTGGGACGTCGACGACGTCAGCGACGATGACGACCTGCCCGAAGCGGCCAGAGCGCTCGGTTACGAGTACGTGCTCGGCGTGGTCGACCTCCAGGGAATCGTCGCCAATGCGTGGGATCAGAGGCCGGAGGCGAACGTGGCGGATCTTCTGGTCGCATTCCGGCACTACGTTGATCGCGATGCGTTCGTGGACTGGTCGTCCGGCTCCCCGCACTAGATGCCGTTCGGTGGTGCGACCCGGTGGAGTTTCGCTTGAATGTATGTTTGCCCTCCAGTTCAGGTCCTACTCCACACGTCGACCGGCTCCGCCCCGCTGCAGGCTTTGTCTCGGTATCACGATGAATGGACTGCGCCGCCATTTCTGACAATTCGCCGTGTCAATTGGCGATGGTGTTGATGATGTCACATCTCCTTTCTTACCCACCGGTTCATCCGTAGTCTCCCGTGGCAATTGCGGTGCGCGCCGGTCGGGGTAATTCATTGCTGCTGCGAACGTCATTGCGATCACGTTCTGGAGCCTGAATGTGCGATGTATGACCCGAAAACGGCGGCACGACTGCATGTTTCGCCAACTGACTGAGGAGATGACACCGATGGAATATCACGGCCGCACGGCACTCATCACCGGCGCGAGCGCCGGTATCGGTGCCCAGTTCGCGAAAACCCTGGCGGCGAAAGGGACGAATGTCATCTTGGTGGCGCGTAATGAGGTCGCACTCAAGGAGTTGGCCATGTAGCTGCAGGATCAGCATGGCATCCGGGCCGAGTACATCGCCCAAGACCTGTCGAGTGTGAATGCCGCCGATGGCCTGATCGCCGAGGTCGATCGCCGCGCACTCGACGTTGGTGAGGTCGGTGAGGAGTCCGACGTTGAGCCGCACCTGATCCCGAATCCTCATCGGGTCCGAATCCACCAGGTCTGCGTGAATCGCGAAGCCCGCGTTGTTGATCAGGATGTCGACCGTCTACCTCAAGCGTATGACCGACAAGGGTTCCGGCGCGATCGTCAATGTGTCGAGTGTTGCTGCCTTCCAACCGGTTCCGCACCTGGCGGTGTATGCGGCGTCGAAGGCGTACGTGCTGTCGTTCAGTGAGTCATTGTGGTGGGAGAGCCGGCGCCGCGGGGTGAAGGTGCTCGCCGTGTGTCCGGGTGCGACCGACACCGGTTTCTTCGAGGTGGCCGGTGCCGACCGGGATGCCGTGGGCCCGCGTCGCACCACGCAGCAGGTCGTCGACACCGCCTTGCGCGGGCTCGAGACGGGGAAACCGAGCGTCGTCGACGGATTGCTGAACGTCATCGGCACCACCATCAGCCGTATTGCGCCTCATCGGCTGGTCATTGCGGCGGCAGAGCTGGCCGTGCGGCAATCCTTGCGAACCCTGAAGAACTGAGCCGACGACTCCGAAGGCAGGGGAAGAAATCTCGCCCCGCAGTAAGGTGTCGCCCATGGCCATCACACTCGAGAACGTCGGCATCGCAGTCGAGGACATCGACGCCGCGATCGCCTTCTTCACCGACCTCGGCCTCACCGTTGTCGGGCGGGACACGGTCAGCGGCGAGTGGGCCGACACCGCCGTGGGACTCGACGGCAATCACGCCAAGATCGCGATGCTGCAGACCCCGGACGGGCACGGCCGCATCGAGCTCTTCGAATACATCCACCCCGAGGCGATCGCGACGTCACCCACCCTGCCCCACGAGATCGGCATGCATCGCGTCGCCTTCTGCGTCGACGACATCGATGCGGCCCTCGAGGTGGCCGCCGGGCACGGGTGCCATCCGCTGCGCGGCGTCGCCACGTACAACGACGTCTACAAGCTCACCTACCTGCGCGGTCCGAGCGGGATTCTCGTCATGCTCGCCCAGGATCTGACCAAGGGCTGACACCTCGGGCCGGCGCCATCGCGCATAACGATGTGGTGCGCCCGAGGCCGAAGTGATGCGCGGTGAGCCGGTCCTCACCGATACTGCTCCGGTGAGGTATCCCGCTCGAACCATGCTGTTCATCGCGTCGGTGGCGTTGCTGACCGTCGCCGCGCTGCTGATCGCTGTGCCCGGAGTCGGTGCGGCGGCACCGCCCGCCGGGTGGCGCTACACGATGGTGGCGTTCAGCAACGCCAGCGACCGCGCCATGGACGTCTACGAATCGTCCGACGGCACCACGTATCACCTGCTCAAGAAGGACGCGTTCACGCCTCCGGCCGGTAGCGTGCGCGATCCGAGCATCTTCCGCCATTCCGACGGGTGGTACTACGTCACCTACACGACGGCCGACGGGGCGAACATCGGGTTCGCGCGCAGCAAAGACCGCATCAGCTGGACATTCCTGCAGAACCACCCGGTCCCGCTGTGCTGCTTTCTGCTTCCCGGCACGGGAGATGGCACCGGCTCGCTCGGGTCGGCGGGGTCGGTCGACATCCCGTCGCTCTCGCCGTTCACCACCAAGGCGTGGGCTCCCGACTGGTTCGTCGACGGAGGTCGGGTCCACGTCATCCTCTCGATGTCGACCGGCGGTGGCTTCGTGCCCTACCTGATGACCGCCAACGATTCGTCGTTGCGATCGTGGAGTGCGCCCGTCCCGATCCTCGGCATCGGCGCAGACCACATCGACACCACCATCGTCAAGGTGGGATCGACCTATCACGCATTCACCAAGAACGAGACCCACAAATTCGTCGAACACGCGGTGTCGTCGTCGCTGATCGGTCCGTATTCCTTTGTGACACCCGGCAATTGGGGAACCTTCGTGGAAGGCCCCGAGGTCGTCCAGTTGCCGAACGGGGCCTGGCGCATCTACCTGGACTCCTACAAGTCCGGGAAGTATCTCTACTCCGACAGCGGCGACGGGATGCGGACCTGGACGGCCCCGTCGGTACTGCCGGAGGTGTCGGGCATCGTGCGACATGCCGGGGTGATGCGGGAACCGGCGTGATCATCGGTCGGTGTCGTCCCCTGTGGCGCGCGGCGGCTCGTCAGGTGGCGGCTCCGTCGCGCTGCGACCCACCTGATCTGCCAGTTCCAGGCCGGCACCCGAGTACACGTTGAACGCGATGTCGACGCCGTGGTCCTTGGCCCATTGCACTTCGTCCTCGTATCGAGCGGCCGACGCGATGCGACCGCTGAAACCGGACTTTCGCAGGCACTCGAGCGCGACGACGTTGGCGCTGTGACTGGGCATGGCCAGCACCGCGTGCCGGACCGAGTCCGAATGACGTAGCCGGATCCAGAAGTCCAGGTCGGTGGCGTCGGCCTCGATGACCCGGATTCCGCGATCGGAGAGTCGCTGAATCCGGCTGCCGTCGTAATCGACGCCGACCACCCGCAGACGGTGTTGCTCGGTCAGGCGCTGGTAGGCGGCAAATCCGACGCGACCCATGCCGATGACGACGACCTCGGCGTCGCCGGCGTCGCCGGGCCGTTCCTCTGGCTGCAGAGTGTGTTCGTCCTGGTCGGGCAGGCGCGCCACGATCTTCTCCGCGAGCACATTCGCACGCCCGTTGACCAGCGCGGAGATGACGAAGCTCAACGCGACGGCGATGGACAACTCTACCAGCCAGGCCTGGGTCAGCAGTCCGGCACTCACCCCGACGGACACCACGATCAGGCCGAACTCCGAATAGTTCATCAATCCCAGTCCGGCCAGAATCGCGGTGCGATACCGCAGCTTCAGCACGGCCAGCAGTGCGGTGTAGCCGATCGCCTTCATCGGCAGCAGCAGCATCATCAGCAACGCGACACCGATGGTGGGTGCGTCGGGGAGGCCGGTCAGGCCGATCGACACGAAGAACGCCACCAGCAGCAGTTCCTTGATGTGGAACAGCGACCGGGACAGTTCGGTGGCGGCCGGGTGCGAGGCGAGCAGGACACCGACGATGAGCGCTCCGAGATCGCCCTTGAGCCCGACCGAGGAGAACCACACGTAGCCGGGCACCAGTGCCATGACGAGCCGAAGAGTGACTGCATCTCACCGTGGCCCAGGCGGCCCCAGATCCGGCGGGCGATCAGGGTGACCGGCCACAGAGCCACCAGCGTCAGTGCCCACGGGCTGGGCGCGTGACCGCTGGTGGCCGTCAGGAAGATCACGGCGATGAGGTCCTGCATCACCAGGATGCCGATGCAGACACGCCCGTACAGCGAGTGCGATTCGCCGCGTTCGTCGAGGATCTTGACGACGAACACCGTGCTGGAGAACGACAACGCAAAACCCAGCAGCGCGATGGTCGTCAGGCTCGCGCCGGAGAGCATCGTCACGCCGACGACCGCGGCCAGCCACAGGAACGCACCCCCGAGGACGACGCTGACCACCATGTGGATCGAGGTGGTCAGCCACACCTCCCGGCGCAGCAGGATGCGCACGTTGAGCTTGAGACCGATGGCGAACAGGAGCAGGGTGACGCCGAGATCGGCGAGGGTGTCCAATCCCGAGAGATGTTCGACGTGCGCCGCGTTGAGCACGAATCCGGCGGCCAGGAAACCGACGAGCGGCGGCAGGCGCATCGCGAGGGCGAGGCCGCCCAGCCCGAAGGTGACGACCAGATAAATGGCGACGACGCTCATACGTCCCCCTTTCTCCCTCGGTGGGTGACGATCACGACCGACGACGACCGGCGGTCACGACCGCCCGCGGTGCGCTGCTGACGGACTCTCAGTATCGACGATGCGTCACCCGGCATGAACGACCCGTCGGCTCAGCCGTGTCGCACGGGCACCTCGCTCAGCGTCCGGCGGGTGACGAACCGGCGCCCTCGTCCGGTCAGTGGATCGGTGAAACCCAGTTCGCGGGCCAGCAATTGGAGGGGCAGCCGATGATCGTCGGGCTCCTCGGGTTGCAGGTCCGGATACCAGCGGTCGCCGAGAATGCCCAGGTCGAGAGCGGCGAGGTGGACGCGCAGTTGATGCATCCGTCCGGTGTGGGGTCGCAGCCTCGTGTGGACGACGGCCCGTCCCGAGGCGCTGGTACCGGTACCGTGCACCTCGATCAGTGTCTCCGCGTTGGGTTCTCGTGCGTCGTCGACGATCACCCGCAGTTCCCCACGGCGCGAACAGATGTGGTTGCGGTACACGAACGGAGTGGCGTATCGCGCCGGGATCGGCGGGTCGGCGTCCCAGGCGGCGGGCCGCCCCGAGACCGCCTCGTAGACCTTGGCGACCTCCCGCTTCTCGAACAGCGACTGGTAGGCGCCGCGTGTCGCCGGCCGGGCCGAGAACATCACCAGCCCGGCCGTCGCACGATCGAGCCGATGGATGGGCGTCAGGTCGGGGTTGTCGAGGCGGATGCGCAGTCGGACGAGGGCCGACTCCCGAAGGAAGCGGCCGCCCGGTGTGGTCGGCAGGAAGTGTGGTTTGTCGATGACGACGAGATCGTCGTCGACATACAGGATCTGCTCGTGAAACGGCACCGGCTCCTCGGCCGGCAGTTGTCGGTAGTACCAGAGGAATTCGATTGTGCCCAGCGGGGTCTCGCGTGTGATCGGCGTTCCGTCGTCGTCGACGATCTCGCCGGCGTCGAATCGTCGGCGTAGGTCGTCGGCGTCGAGGTGCTCGAACCGCTCGACGACGAAGTCGGCGATCGTCGACCACGGTCCCGACGTCGGGACGCGCAGACGCGTGGGACCGACACCGTCGCGGACCGGCAGGGGAGCGGACGGGGCCATGATGGGGAGGCTATCGGATACGCTGGCCGGTCCACACCGGCGCACTACACTCGGCGGCATGACGTTCGACCGGGCGGTCCGCGCGCTCGTCACCCGCCGTGGCGACGCGTTGCGCGCGATGTATGCCGGCGGCAAGGGCAATGGCACCGCACGACGGTTCGCCCGGGTCTGGGCGTGGGCGTTCGGCAAGGGCCTCATGCCGGGCCGACGCTGGGTGACGCTGGAGGTGCCCGGCCGAAAGACCGGGAATCCCACCCGGTTTCCTCTCGGAATGGCCACCGTCGACGGGCAGGACTATCTGGGCGCGATGCTGGGCAACGACTGCAACTGGGTGCGCAACGTCCGCGCCAACAACGGTGACGCGATCATCGAGAGACGCGGGCGACGTCAGGTGCACCTGGCGGAGGTTCCGGTGGCGGCGCGCCCACCCCTGCTCAAGGCCTACCTGCAGCAGGTGCCCGGAGCGCGTCCCCACATACCGGTGGCCTACACACAACCTGTCGCCGACTTCGAGTCGATCAGCGCGGACTACCCCGTCTTCGCGGTCCGGGCCGCGCGCCCGGTCGATTGAGGCGGATCAGCGAACGGCGCTGTGCTGCACCGCGATCTGGACGATCGCCCGCAGATCCACGTTACGGGCCCGGCGGCGCGACTCGGCCAGCGGATTGTCGGCGGGCACCAACAGACGCAGACCGCGGTGATGACTCCGGAACACCAGGGGAGTGGCGAGATCGAGTGCCTCGCCGTCGATTCCCGCATACGCCTGGCCGCCTCGGGCGCGCACCTCGAACTCGTCGGTGGTGAACTCGTGCCATGCCGGGCTGGTCTTGCGCAGACCCACCGCCGACAGTGCGACCAGGCGGGCGGCGTCGGCGCCGGTCTGTGCCGAGACGGCGACCACCCCGAGGGTGCCGGTGTCCATCCGTCGGCGGCTCCCGGCGTCGAACAGCGCACCCGAGTACGGATTGTTGGACACCAGGATCAGGAAGGACCCGTCGATGTCACGGCCGTCCGGGGTGCGGAACTGCAGATCGAAGGGTTGCGCCGTGCTGCCGAGGAGTTCGGGCAGCATGGCCGCGGTGGTCTGGGCCTTCTCGTTGCGGTAGGAGTCCTGCTGCACGATCGTGGCGTACACGCCGAGCGAGACGTTGTTGACGAAGACGCGGTCGTTGACCGTCGCGTAGTCGACGTGCCGTTGCACCCCGTCGACGAACGCCGTCAGATTCGTGCGCGGATCGAGTCGGTCGAGGCCGAGATCGAGGGCGAAGTGATTGCGTGTTCCCGCGCTCACGCACACGAACGGGACGTCGTGTTCGACGGCCACCGAGCACACCAGCGCCTGCGAACCGTCGCCACCGGCCATCCCCAGACAATCGGCACCCCGGGCGATCGCATCACGGGCGAGTTGTTCGAGATCGTCGCCCGGCGCCAGGACGATCGTCTCCACCCCCATGCCGCGCGCCTGCTCGACGAGACCGAAACGCTCGACCTTGCCGCCGCCGGACTTGGGATTGCAGATCAGCACCGGATGGCGTGGCCGCAACGGTTGGTGCAGCCGGTCGAGTTCATGCAGGTGCGGTGTCAGCGCGTGCCGGGCGCAGGCGGTGGTCACCGCGAAGAGTCCGAGCGCGACGAAGGCCATGATGACGAAGCGTCCGGTGTCGACGATGGCGAGCACCAACGCGATGATGACGACCGCCAATCCGAGGATCGCCACGGACGAACCGATGATCCGTCGCCGGGCGCGTTCGGTGATCGCGAACCAGGCGCCCGCGGCGGCGATCGCCAGACCGAGCAGTCCGAGCACGAAGTACACGCCGTGGTGGAACAGGAACACCACGGTCACGACGATGAGCGCCGCGCCGGCGATCAACGCGAGGACGGCACTGAGTCGTCGTTCGGCGCTCACCGGGGCCGGTGCGTCGGTCCGGTCGGTCTGCATGAAGATTCCTTTTCGTCACGGGCTCGGCGTGTTGCCGCCAGAAGTATCATCCATCGACTCCGGTGATGGGGGTCTCGTGAGCGAAACCCTCACTCGTCGTCGGAGCCGATCAGCGCGCAGATCTCGGCATGACGCGACAGGAACCGGCGTTCGTCCAGACGCTTGCGGCGCATCCAGGCGGTGACCTCGAGATTGCACTTGCCGGCATTGCACGATCGGCAACTCGGCACCACGTTGGTCACCGTGTACCGCCCGCCTCGGGAGATCGGCAACACGCAATCCTTCTGCAAGGGTGTCCCCGTCCGTCCGCAGTAGGCGCACCCGTCCCACAGCGACGTCAGCCGCTGCCACTGCGCCGCGGTGAGGTCGTGCTCGACGGCATCCATCCGGCGTTTGCGGCGTCGAGCGTATCGGCGTGCGCGGGTGCGGTTGGGCGTGGCCACGACGACCACCGTAATGGGACCGGCGTACCCGACCTTCGGTGACGCGCCGATGAGGTAGTGGATGCGACGCGCACGGCTTCGGCTCGCCCCGGACGGGTAGCGGTCTACTCGTGCCGATTCCCGTCGCAGCCGCGACGGTTGTCCCATGTCCGAACAGAGATGGCGGCACAAGGCCCTCGAGTGGTGCACACGGTATCTACCCGGTGAGATCATCGGCACCGCAGCCGAACTCGGGGGCGCGGCGCTGGTCTACCTGGCGACCGGGTCGCTGGTGGCGGCCGCGGTCGCGGCCACGATCAGTGCCACGGTGGGCTACTACGCCACCAACTATGTGCGGGCGGTCCGTGCCTATCGGGCACAGGGTGTCGGGATCCTCGCCGCGAACGGATGGTCGTTGCGCAGCATCCTCATCGAGTTCGGGCCGGGGGAGATCGTCGACTCGGTGATCATCCGTCCCCTTGCCTACTATCTGCTGCCGCTGTTGCTGGCCGGCTCGGCGTCGTCGGGTTCGGCCGGCTGGACCGTACTCGGCTGGGTCGTCGGAAAGCTGTTGTCGGACAGCATCTTCTACGCCTGCGCCATTGTCTCCTACGAACTGAATCGTTCTCGTGTCGTGCGCTACGACGCAACCCCGGAAGGACACCCACATGGACTCACGGTATCGCCGGCAGCTGGCGAGGACGCTGGCCGATAACGCCGCTCGCCACGACTGGTCGCGCCTCGTCGCCGAGCACGGCACCCCGCTGCTGGTGTTCGACCCGGCTGCGGTCGGCGACGTCATCTGCGAGCTGCGCTCCCTGATGCCCGACATCGAATGGCATTTCGCGGTGAAGTGCCAATCGCACCGGGAAATGTTGTCGGTGTTGCGGGATCATTCGGCGGCATTCGACCTCGCATCGCGCTCGGAGGTGACGCTGGCGGTGACGTCGGGCATCGCACCGGACCGCTGCATCGTGACCAATCCCCACCTGACACGCTCGGACGTCGAGTACGCCGTCGCCGCCGGGATCCGGACCTTCGTGGTCGATTCCGAGGAACAGATCGAGCGGTTCGCGGCGCTGCCGGTCGTCCCTGAGCTGCTCGTGCGGTTCGCGCCGCCGGACACCGGCGACGCCGGTGTACCCGCCGCACACCTCGATCTCTCCGCCAAGTTCGGTGTCACCCCCGACGAGGTGATCGCGCTGGTCAAGCGCATCCTGACCATCGGAGCGCGGCCGGCCGGGGTGAGCTTCCACGTCGGCAGCCAATGCGTGCACCCGGCCGCGTTCTCGGTGGCGATCGCCGCCGCCCTCGAGATCGTCGACGCCGTCACCGCGGCCACCGGCGTGTCCATGACGACGATCGACATCGGCGGTGGCTTCCCGGTGGCCCACCGGGCGGCGTTGCCGTACTCGCTGGCCGATTTCGCGGTGGCGATCGACGCGGCCTTCGGCGCACGGCGCACCGACTTCCGGATCATCGCCGAACCCGGACGGGTGCTCGCCGCGCCGGCGATGACGTTGCTGAGCAGCGTCATCGGGTCGACCACCCGCGCGGGCCGGCGCTGGCACTTCCTCGACGACGGGATCTACGGCACGTATTCCAACATTCTCACCGAACGGATCTGGCCGGCCATCCTCGCCGGCGCCGAGGTCTTCGACGGTGTCGACGCCGTCACGCCGGTGGTACTCGCCGGGCCCACCTGTGACAGCACCGACGTCATCGTCGTGGATCATCCGATGCCGCCGATGGCCGCCGGTGAATTGGTGATCAGCCCGATGATGGGGGCGTACACGACGGTCACCGCGTCGGCGTTCAACGGGTTCGGTGCGGCTCGGGTGGTCACCGTTCGGCACTGACCTCACGTGCGCTGAACTCACATGCGCTGACATCATGGGGCGGTGACGACCACCGCTCGCCGCCGCTCCGCGGTCGCCGTCACCGTGGGCGTGTTGTCGGCGTTGTACTTCGCGCAGGGGCTGCCGTTCGGGTTCTTCACCCAGGCGCTGCCGGTGGTCCTGCGCGAATCCGGCTTCTCGCTCATCGAGATCAGCGCCACCGGACTGCTGTTCGCGCCGTGGGCGCTGAAGTTTCTCTGGGCACCCTTCGTCGACCGGTACGGCACGCGGCGCCGCTGGCTGCTCAGTCTTCAATTCGCTTGTGCCGCAGTCGCATGCCTGATGGCATCGTTCGATGTCGTCGGCGGGTACGGGGTGCTGTTCGTCGGGATCGCCGTTCTCAACACCCTCTCGGCGACCCAGGACGTCGCCACCGACGGCGTGGCCGTGACGCGCCTGGGTCCCCGGCAACGGGGCCTGGGCAACGGCATTCAGGTGGGTGCCTACCGGATCGGCATGATCGCCGGTGGAGGTGGGCTGCTGTATCTGTACGCGGTGGTGGGGTGGCGTGGGCTGTTCCTGGCGATGGCACTGGCCCTGGTGCTCTGCACCATCCCGGTCTGGTGGTTGCCGCGTGAGCGCGTCTCCGACCACCGCGAATCCCACGAGGGACCGACGTCATTTCTGCGGACGGCCGGAACGTGGCTGGAGCGCCTCCGGCGGCCGGGAGTGGTCGGCCTGATCGCGCTGATCGCGGCGTACAAGTTCGGCGATTCGATGGGGTCGGCGCTGACCGGGCCGTTCATGACCGACGTCGGCATGTCGTTGCTGCAGATCGCCCTGGTCAAGGGCGTGTTGTCGTCGGCGGGTGCGCTGGTGGGGGCGGCGCTCGGTGGCTGGATCGCCTATCGGTACGGCCGTCGGACCGCATTGCTGCTCGGTGGGCTCACCCAGACCGTGGCCCTGGGGCTCTATCTGACCGCGGCGCTCGGGGTCGGCGGGTTCGGGCTGATCGTCGCGGCGAGTCTGGCCGAGCACATCTTCGGGGGTGCGGCCACCGTCGCCGTGTTCACGGTGATGATGGACGCGGCCGAACGTGCCCACGCCGGTGCCGATTACACGCTGCTCGCGTGTTCGGTGGTGGTGGTGCAGGGTGTGGCCGGCCTGGCCGCGGGTCTCGTCGGTCAGCTGTGGGGGTATCCGGCGTTGTTCGGCAGTAGTCTGCTGATCTCCGGGATCGGTTGTGTGGTGCTGATTCTGGCGCTCGATCGCGGTGCCGGGACCGACGGCGTGCGGGTCGGATACCGCCTGCGGTGGTGACCGGGCGCACTCACCAGATGACCGCGACCGCCGCTGCCCCCGCCGACAGGACCATCGCGAGGACGAACAGCGCACGCGCAACGGGTTCCCCGGTCCGGCGCTGACGTGCGCTGCCCATCCCCAGCACACCCCCGAGGATCAGCAGAATGACCAGCTTGACGCCGATCTTCGTGTAATTCGGCTCGAAGTCCGCCGGCCAGGGCGCGGCCAGGACGATGCCGGTCAGCAGCGACACCAGCAGTCCGTAATCCATCACGCGGGTGAAGCGGAACCGGCGTGCCGCGGCCTCGGCGACCAGTGCGCCGAAGGTCACGGCGAAGCCGATGATGTGCACCAGGACTATGACGCTGCGTAGTACATCCACGGTGCCAGGGTAGCGAGCGTCGCGGATCAGGCGGTGAGTTCCGTCGACTCGGGTGTGGTGGCGGCAGCGGAATACCGCTCCCGGTTGATGTTTCGTCCCGCCATCCGGCGGCGCTTGCATACCTTGACCGTCGCGTCGACCATCGCGGGCGGCCCACACAGGTAACCGACATATCCCCGCAGCGATGCGAAGTCCTCGAGCAGCGCATCTCCCACGTAGCCACGCCGACCGTCCCACTCCTCGCGACTCAGGCACGGGGTGAACCTCACGTGCGGATGGTTCCGCGTGAGTTCCGCCCAGAAGTCCAGGTCGTAGAGATCCCCCTGGTGACGAACCCCGTGATACACGTGGATCTCGTGGTCGGGATTGATCATGAGTGCCTGCCGCGCAATCGCTTTCAAGGGTGCGAGGCCGGTGCCGCCGGCCACCAGGACCAACGGTGCGTCGGTGGTGTCGTCGTGGACGAAGTCGCCCCACGGGCCGCGTACCCGGACGCGATGGTTTACCGCGAGCTCGGCGAAGATCCACTTGTCGGTGGCCGCGCCGCCCGGCACCCGCCGGATGTGGAACTCCAGCGTCGAGTTCTCCGATGGTGTGTTGGCCATCGAATACTGGCGTAGGTGACCTGTCCCCGGAATCTCCACCTCGACGTACTGTCCGGCCGAGAACTCCAGCGGCTCATCGAGTTCCAGATGCATCGCCACGGTGTCCTCGGCGACGTGCCGCAGTGCCGTGACGGTGCCGTCCACATCGCGAAGCCGGTGTGCCGGAACGGAATCGCTTGCGGTGTCCACGACGATCCGGGCGGCCGACCGTGGCCGCGACTGGCACGCGAGAACGTATCCGGCGGCCCGGTCGTCGGCTCCGAGGACGGTGTCGGGGATGTCGGGCGTGTCGACGCTCCCGGTGCTCAGTCGCACCTTGCAGGTTCCGCAGGTGCCCTGATTGCAGGAGTTCGGCAGGTAGACACCGTTGCGGAGAAAGGCGTCGAGCAGGGTCTGATCCTCGGTGCAGTCCACCGAGCGTTCGGCATCTCCGGCGACCGCGCCGTCGACGACGATCTGATGGGTCACAGGGTCCATCTCAGGCCTCCCACACCACGTTCAACGAGGTCGGTCCGCGGAAGCCCCAGCCCCAGAACTCCACGTCGGAGGACGTGTCACGCTCGAGGTTCGGGATGGACTCGAAGAGTTCCTCGAGACCGATCCGGCACACGTGATTGGCGAAGTAGATGCCGGCGCAGGCGTGGTTTCCGGCACCAAAGGCCAAGTGCGGCAGCGGCGGTCGCGACAGGTCGTACTCCGACGGCGCGGTGTAGGTGGCGCTGTCGTGATTGGCCGACCCATACGACATCAGCACCACGGTGCCCGCCGCCAACTCGACGCCGGCCACCTCGACGTCGGTGATCGCGACCCGCGCGGTCGCCGACCAGATGGGGGAGGTCCAGCGCATGCCCTCGGAGATCGCCCGCGGGATGAGACCGGGCTCGTCGACGACCTGCTCCATCTGATCGGGCCGGGTGAACAGTCCGACCAATGTGGAGGCCATCGCGTGGCCGGGTTCCTGCATCGCGCCGAGCAGATACACATACAGCGTCGGGTAGATGTAGTCGCGATCGCGGGTCTGGCCGTCGGGCATCCCGTCGTGTAGCCAGTGCGAGATCGCGCTGTCGTCGGGGTGAGCGATCCAGTGATCGATCTTGGGGTCCACGATCGCCCGGATCTCGGCCTTCGCCGCGTCGCCCTCACGGAATCCGTCCGGGTTGGTGAACTCGCCGTTCTCGTCGACCCCGGCGTTGGTGAACGAGTGCGACAATTTGTGGAACCACTCGCGCAGCGTGTCGGAGCTGACGTCGTGCAGTCCGAGCAGGTCACCGAGGGCGCGAACGCTCACCGGTTCGCAGTACTGGGCCACCAACTCGGCGCTGCCCACATCCTCGAACTGCTCGAGGTAGCGTCGCGCGATCGGACGGACCAGATCGTCGATCCACCGATCGACCTCCTGCGGCTGCAAGGCCGGATCGACCATCGACCGGAGGTCCGCGTGGATCGGCCCGTTGACGCCGATGACGGCGGGATGCCCGAAGGTACGGCCGCCGGCCTTGGTGATGATCGCCTCGAACCGATCGCTGGTGGCGATCGTCCGGCAGATCTCCGCGGTGCTGGCGACGTAGGAGCCCAGCACCGGGATGTAGGCGAGCGGTGCCTCGGCCCGCAGCCGTTCGTACACCGGGTACGGGTTGCGTTCGAGTTCGGTCATGGTGATCTCGTCGATCCAGGTCAGCGTCGTGGTCATGACGGGGTCCTCACAAGGTCGGGGGCTGATGACGTGTCGCCGACGGTAGGGGTGTGCGGCGTCGGTCCACGACACCGATCACGCGGCGGTGGTACGAAATGCGCGGCGAGATTGTGACGGGCATCGCTATCGCGGGTGACTGTGAGGTAGACAAGGTGTGGGTCGGTTCAGCCCGCCGACTCCAGAACAGACCGAAAGACCGCACTCGATGTCCACCGAACGCGCTCACGGTGACGGCTCCGCCACCCGTGACTGGGACAGCGCCCACCGGGCGGTCGCCGCTGCGTACTTCCCTCACGAGCTCACCGATCCTGACGGCGACGGAAAGGTCGACCTGTCGCTGCAGACCGTCGAACTCGGCGCGGTGACCATCGGCCGTCTGTCCTGGGGCACCGACGTCGCGATCGAATGCGCCTACCCGGGTGCCTACGAGGTCAACATCCCACTGTCGGGACGTCTGCATTCCCGGTCGCGGGCGTCGCGCGGTGATGTCACCGACATCGTCTCGACACCCGGCCGGGGCACGGTGTTCACCGCGGGCCGGCCGTCGCTGATCAGTCGCTGGACGGCCGACTGTGACGTGATCGGTGTGAAGTTCGACGCCGCTCATCTGGAACGGGAGGCCGACCGCGTACACGCCGCGCGCTCGCGCGGACGACTGGTCCTCCCCGAGCAGGTCGACCTGCGGACCGACGAGGGCCGCTCGTGGCTCAACCTGGTGACCGCGTTGTCGGCGCAGCAACGTGAACCCGTCGATCTGCTGGCGAATCCGCTGGTCGGTCCGCAACTGGCGACCGCGGTCACGGCGGCCTTCCTGCTGATGGTGGGTCCCGAACCCGTCGACGCCGCGCGGCCGCTGCGCCCTCGCACGGTCAAACGTGTCCTCGATGCCCTCGAAGCGGACCCCGCGCATCCGTGGACCCTCGCGGAGATGGCCGCGCAGGCGCCGACGAGTGTGCGGCGCCTGCAAGAGGCGTTCGCCGAACATCTCGGGGCGAGTCCGACGGTGGCGCTGCGTGACATCCGGCTCGCGCGGGCGCACCGCGACGTGGAGGCCGGCGCGGGAACGGTCAGCGACATCGCGGCCCGCTGGGGGTTCAGCAGCGCGAGCCGGTTCGCGGCGGCGTATCGACGGCGGTACGGGCGTCCACCGTCGACGGCGCTGCGGAGTTGAGTTCGCGCGCATCGCCTCTGCGAGGCGGCCCCGCGGTGTACGCGGAGTGATCTATGTCGTAGATTGGGTGCGATCATATATGTGATACGGATACTGGCCGACACGGACAAGGTGGCACACCGATGGACATGAACTTCTCGGACGCGGACATCGCGTTCCGCGACGAGGTGCGCGAATTCCTCGACGCCGAACTCACGCGAGAGCTGCGGGAGGCGGGCCGCCTGCGCACCAGCGTCTACACCGACCACGAGGCGTCGATGGAGTGGCAGGCGATCCTGCACAAGCGGGGGTGGGCCGCTCCGGCATGGCCGGTCGAGCACGGCGGCTGTGACTGGTCGCTGACCCAGCACTACATCTTCAGCCGGGAATCGGTGCTCGCCGGTGCGCCCGCGCTCTCGCCGATGGGTATCCGGATGGTGAGCCACGCGATCATCGCCTTCGGCACCCAGGAGCAGAAGGACTACTTCCTGCCCGGCATCCTCACCGGGGAGGTGTTCTTCTGCCAGGGCTACTCCGAACCCGAATCCGGCTCGGACCTCGCGTCGCTGTCGATGTCGGCCGTCGAGGACGGCGACGACCTCGTCTGCACCGGCTCGAAGATCTGGACAACCCATGCCGCAGAGGCGAACTGGATCTTCTGCCTGGTGCGCACCTCCCGCACCGGCAAGAAGCAGGAGGGCATCACCTTCGTCCTCATCGACATGAACTCGCCGGGCATCGAGGTGCAGCCCTTGGTGATGGCCTCCGGTGAGAAGGTGCAGGCGCAGGTCTTCTTCGACGGAGTTCGCGTGCCCAAGAAGAATGTCCTCGGCAAGATCGACGACGGCTGGACCGTCGCCAAGTACCTGCTGGTATTCGAGCGTGGCGGCGGCGCGGCCGCACCCGCCCTGCAGGTGATGGTGGAAAACCTCACCGAGCACGCGGCGACGGTCATCGGGCCCGCCGGCGTTCCGCTGTCCGACGATCCGGCGTTCTCCGCGAAGATCTCCGATGCGCGGGCACGTGCCAAGGTTCTCGAGATTCTCGAGTTCCGTGCCCTCGCGGAGATGAATGCCGGCCGCAACCCGGGTGCGATCTCGTCGATGCTCAAGGTGCTCGGCACCGAACTGAGCCAGGAGATCACCACCCTCGCCGTGGAAGCGGCCGGAACCCGCGGTCGCGCCTACCAGCCCGTTGCGGCAAAGCCGGGCGGCCCGATCGCCGACTACGTGCCTCCGGCCGACGGATACGTCTCCGGCGAAACGTGGCAGGCGGTCGCGCCGCTGCTGTACCTCAACGATCGCGCCGGCTCGATCTACGCCGGCAGCAACGAGATTCAGCGCAACATCCTCGCCAAGGCCGCTCTCGGCCTGCCCCAATTCTGACCGGCCGCGCGGCCCGATACCGAGTAGGAACCCATGGACTTCGATCTCACCGCCGAGCAGCAGTTGCTCTCCGACGGACTCACGAAATTTCTCGACTCCCGATATGACCTCACCGAGAGCCGCAAGGCCGCGAAGGTCGGCGACGGCTGGCAGCCGGCGATCTGGCGTTCCTTCGTCGACGAACTCGGCGTGGTCGGCGCCTGCCTTCCGTCGTCGGTCGGTGGCTTCGACGGCGGCCCCGAGGAACTGATGGTGGTCACCGAGGCGCTCGGCCATGCGCTGGTCGTCGAGCCGTTCGTCGACACCGTGGTGCTGGGCGCGGCCCTGCTGGCCCGGACCGGACACGAAGGCGCCCTCGCGGTGGCCCACGCCGTCGCCGAGGGCGGCGAACTGCTCGCCACCGCGGCCCTCGAGGAGGGATCGGGTGGCCGGCTCCATCACGTCACCACCACCGCCGAGCGCTCCGGTGACGAATGGATCCTCAACGGCGCCAAGACCGTTGTCACCACCGCCCCGATCGCCGGGCATCTGATCCTGACCGCGCGCACCGCCGGCGAGGCCGACGACCGCGACGGCATCGCGCTGTTGTTGATCCCGCTCGGCGACGCGACGCCGGACGGTCTGACACTGCACGCGTTCCGCACCGTCGACGACCGGCAGGCCGCCGACATCACCCTCGACGGTGTGCGCCTGCCGGATTCGGCGCTCATCGCCTCCGGCGAGGAGGCGCTGGGCCTGCTCGAGCAGGCCTGGGACACCGCCACCGCGGCAGTCGTGTCGGAGGCCGTCGGGCTGATGCGCAAGGTGCTGGCCGACACCGTCGAGTACACCAAGCAACGTCAGCAGTTCGGCCGCCCCCTGGCCGGATTCCAGGCACTGGCCCATCGCATGGTGGACATGTACATCGAACTCGAACAGGCCGTTGCCGCACAGTATCTCGCGATCCTGTCACTGAATTCCGAACCGGCCGAACGTGCGGCGGCGGTGTCGGCGGCCAAGGCCACGATCAGTCGGGCGGCACGATTCATCGGCCAGAACGCGGTGCAACTGCACGGCGGAATGGGGATGACCGAGGAACTGGCGGTGGGTCATTACTTCCGTCGGCTGACGGTCATCGAGTACGAATTCGGTTCCGCCGACGCACATCTGGCTCGATTCGAGCGGCTGTCGCGGGCCTGATCGCCCGGCGCCTCAGAACTGGGCGGCGGAGATGCGGCGCTCGACCTCGGTTCGATCCAGTGGAAGGTCGCTACCGGGAACGTGCGTGGGCTCGGTGTGGTCGGCGGTCGTTCCGGCCGCCACCCGCCGCCGGGCCTGCTCGAACTCCGGGGTGTCGCCCATCGTGGCCCGCAGACCGTTGAGCATACTCCACACGATCGCGCGACGCGCGCGCCGTTCGATCGGTGACGGCGGCCGGTGCATCACCAACTGGGCCGCCCACCGTGGCATGGTGTCGCGGATGGCCCAGTCCACGGCGGCCTGAGTGGGATCGGTGACGTTGTTGCCGGTCGCCATGGCGGCCCCGTAGGTGAGGGACAGTCGGGGAAGGTATTCCCGCAGACACGTGAGGGTGTCGGCCTTGGTCGTCGGCAGATCGGTGGCGCCCAACGCGTGCCCGACGCGCACGAACTCGGCGTAGTACCGATCCAGGTCGTCGCCGCGCAACGGGCGCGGGTGATAGATCTCGTGGGCGGTGGCGATACCCCAGACGACCGTCGCATAGTTCCAGCGCAACCAGTCCGGGTCGTCGGCGTCGTAGGCCGCGCCGTCGGGCCGGGTGCCCTTGATCGTGTGGTGCATCGCGCGCACGGTTCGCGCCAGACGTTCGGCGGTGTCGGTGGTGCCGTACGCGGTGCCGATGAA
Organism: Gordonia oleivorans; assembly: GCF_040044975.1. Lineage (NCBI taxonomy): Bacteria > Bacillati > Actinomycetota > Actinomycetes > Mycobacteriales > Gordoniaceae > Gordonia > Gordonia oleivorans. Next base: position 8,541 of record NZ_JBDZDI010000004.1, on the reverse strand, counting down.
GAAGGCGAGCGAGTGGCCGAGTCGGGTGGCCGCGCCGTCGGGATCGAGACGTGGCAGTGCTGCCGGGTCATCGGACTGCTCGACGAGTCGGGAATGGTGCATTCCCATCCAGTAGATGCTCGGATCGAGGCGTTCGAGGTACGACGCGCACTGCAAGCCGAAGATCAACGCCGGCGTGTGCGAGTGGACATACCACGTGGCGCTGTCCGGACCGAACCACCCGGGATCGCCGGCGGGCTGATCGAACACCATGCCGCGGAAGAACTTCGAGCGCACATTGGTATCGAAGAACTGGTTGAACCAGTGTCCGAGGAGTTGGTGCGGCAGGGGGACCAACGACCCGACGGGCACGACCGGCAACTCGGGCAGGCGCAGCGGGCCGGTGGGCGTGAGGCGGCGGGGCAATGTGGCGAGCGACGACATCGGCAGGGCCTCCCGGGTGAGAAAGTCTGGTCACAGGTGTACCCAGACTACATTCTGGTCACGGACGTGACCAGGGTTTCGCCGGCCGCCGATCCCGTCGTACGGTGATGCGATGGCGAATGCGACCCGATGGGCGGGGGTGCCCCTGAGTGATCGGCGTGCCGATCGGCGCGCCCGGCTCATCGATGCCGCGTTTGCCGAGGTCGGCGGCGAGACCCCCGGTGTGCTGTCGGTGCGATCGGTCTGCCGCGCCTGCGGTTTCAACACGCGATACTTCTACGAGAGTTTCACCGGCGTCGACGAATTACTCGGGGCGGTCTACGACGATGTCGCACGGGATCTGGCCGAGGAGGTGGCAGCCGCGGTGACGGCGGCCGGCCGTTCGGCTCGGGCGCGCACGGCCGCGGGAATCCGTGCGGTTCTCGGATTCTGCTCGCAGGACGTGCGCCGTGGCCGCATTCTGTTCACCCACGATCGGGCCAATCCGGTGCTGGCGGAGCGCCGAGCGGCCACCGAGGAACTACTGATGACCTCGGTGCTCGCGGAAACGCTGAGCAGACAGCAGATCTCGGGCGGTCGGGGCCGGGATGTCGTGGGCGGCAGGGTGGCGGCGGCGATGTACACCGGTGCGATGACCGCACTCGCCGAGCAGTGGATCGGCGGGCACCTCGGTGACGACCTCGACGAGGTGGTCACCGCCGCACTGACATTCATTCTGCGGTGACGGCTGCTCGTTCCTCGGGTCTCGAGGCGCTCAGGGTGTGCCGTTGCCGGGCACCGTGGTCTGCTCGGTGTCGACGGCGCTGCCGAGCGTCACCGACACGGTGCGCTCGCCCCCGCTGCCGGACACGGTCACCGGGACGGCCTCACCGGGCGTGTGGGTGAGGACCTGGGCCATCAGATCGGCATACGAGTCGACCTTTTCGTCGCCGACCTTGGTGATGACGTCGCCGGCACCGATACCCGCCGCGGCCGCGGCGCCGTCGCGGGTCACGCCGGTCACCTGCGCGCCGGTCACACCGCCGGCGGCGGCGTTCTGTGTGTCGCTGATCGAACCGGTTACGCCCAGAACAGGTTTGGTGGCCTTCCCGTCCTGGAGTAGTTCGTTGGCGACGCGTCGTGCGGTGTCGATGGGGATGGCGAAACCGAGGCCGAATGCCTGTACGCCACCCTGTGAGGACTGGCCGGTGTCGACGGCCGAGTTGACGCCGATCACCTGTCCGGACAGATTGACCAGCGGCCCACCGGAATTGCCCGGATTGATGGGTGTGTCGGTCTGCAGGCCGTTGTACACCGTCACCTGCGAACCCTGCTCGTCGCCGGCGGTCACCGTCCGCGACAGCGCGCTGATGATGCCGGAGGTCACCGTGTTCGACAGGCTCTCGGGGCTGCCCACGGCGACGACCTGCTCGCCGACCTGGAGATTCGCCGAACTGCCCAGCGGTGCCGCGGTGAGACCGGATACGTTCTGCAGCTTGATGACCGCGAGATCGTAGGACGGTGACGTGCCGACAATCGTTGCCGCGTTGGTGTTCTGATCGGCGGTGGTGACCTGTATCCGGGCGCCGCTGCCCACACCGTTCACGACGTGATTGTTGGTCAGGACGTAGCCGTCGGAGGACAACACGATGCCACTGCCGATGGCGGTGCCCTGCGCCGTCGCCACCGCGATGTCCGCGGTGAACTTCGAGGCCGCAGCCGCCGCGTAGGTGACCGAGCCCGGTTGTGACGGTTGCGCGGGAGCGGTGGCCGCCGTCCCCAGTTGTGGTGTCGCGGTGGTGGTGTGATCGATCAACGTCGCGCCCCCGAGCGCCACCGCACCGCCGAAGAGGCCGGCGATGAGGGCGGTCGCGATGATCGGTTTCAGCGTCGATCTCCGTTGCGCGACGGGTGCAGGAGCGGTGTGGTGCGGCAGCACTCCGGTGACCGGAGGCATCGGCGGCGGCGAGTATCCTCCCGGCACCTGATGGGTGCCGGGAGGATACGGCTCGGTCCACTGCGTACCCGGACGGCGCCACTCCGGCGGGACGTCGGCGGCCGGACCGGGGTGGGCGCCCTGTGAAATCGGGATGGTCGGCTCGGGTCCGATCGGTCCGGTGGTGCCCGGTCCGGTGGTGATCGGTCCGGTGGTCTCGGAATGAGGATCGCTGGTCACCAGACCACGTTGCCGACGCTCACTGAGAGGAGGCCAAGCGAAACATCAAGAATTCTCTGACATTTCGCCGTCATCTGCAGGTGCAGATCTACTTGATCTCACTGCGCAGGATGCGTGCGACACCGATCGCGAGGGGGAGGGCGATCCAGAGGAGTGCGGAGACCGCGATCTTGGCCCACTCGCCGCCGGTCGGCCAGAACTCGGTCTGGAACGGCTCCTGGGTGGCTGCCACGTCGATCCATTGGCCGAGATGGTCGGCGAACCACGGGACCACCTGGCTGATCAGGGCGAACAGTGTCGGCAGTGCGAAGTACGCGACGATCGCACCGGGAGTACTGAGCAGCAGGGCGGCGAAACCGAAACCGAGGAGGAGACCGAACAGTTGCAGGACAAAGGAATTGACGAGCCCGGCGGCGGTGAACGACCACGCGCCGGCCGGATCGGGCAGGGCGACGGTGGCGATCACGTTGCCGAGGGCGCCCATGGCCAGCGCCACCGCGACGGCCCCGACGGCCGCGATGAGCGCCGTGGTCAACTTCGCCACGACGATGCGTTCCCGCCGTGGCTCCATGGTGAATGTGGTCAGTGCGGTCCGCTGGCTCCACTCGCCGGTGACCAACAGGATCGCCATAACCGGCAGGATGATGCCGATCGGGATGTTCATCATGCCGAAGAACTGGCCGAAGGTGAGGTTCGCGGGGTTGTCGCGATTGGCGATCAGCATGGCGACCATGACGATCACCGAGCCGAGTCCGATGGAGGCGGCCAGCCAGAATCCCGCCCGGGTGTCGACGAGCTTGCGTAATTCGACCCGAATCAGACGGCTCATCGGGATGGCGGTGGCCCGTTCGGCGACGGCCGCGGTGGTGGTGGGGGATGCGGTGAGTGTGGTCATCAGAAGGCTCCTGCGGTGAGTCGTTGTTCGCGTTGGGTATCGGCGGTCAGGGACAAGAACATCTCCTCGAGTTGTGCTCCGTCGCCGCGCCGCAACTCGGTGAGCGCGATGGAGCATTCGGCGGCGATGCGTCCGACGTCGACGGGTTCGGCGTCCACGGACAGGCCACCGGTCGCGGTCCGCGTGACGGTGAGGCCGGCGCGATCGAGCGCGTCGGCCAGCGTTCGGTCGTCGGTGGAGGCGACGACGGTGCCGGTGCCGGCGAGCAACTCCGACTTGGTGCCCTGGGCGACGATATGGCCGTTGCCGATGACGACGAGGTCGTCGGCGATGATCTCGATCTCGTGGAGCAGGTGAGACGACAACAGGACGGTGCCACCACGATCGGCATAGTTGCGCAGCAGTGACCGCATCCAGTGGATGCCGGCGGGGTCGAGACCGTTGGCGGGTTCGTCGAGGATCAGGATGCGCGGGTCACCCATCAACGCGTTGGCCAGACCGAGACGCTGACGCATGCCCAGGGAGTAGTTCCGGACGCGTCGTCCCGCCTCGTCCGGGGTGAGGCCGACGAGTTCGAGCATGTCGTCGACCCGGCTGCGGGGTGCGCCGATGGTCATGGCCGCGAGGCGGAGGATCTCGTCGCCGGTACGCCCGGCATGCTGGGCGGACGCGTCGAGCAGGACGCCGACCTCGGCAGCCGGATTCGGGATGTCGCGGTAGGCGACCCCGTCGATGAGTGCGGTGCCCGACGTCGCGGGAGTGAGCCCGGTCATCACGCGCATGGTGGTCGATTTCCCTGCGCCGTTGGGGCCCAGGAAGCCGGTGACCTGCCCCGATCGGCAGGTGAAGGTGACGTTGTCGACGGCGGTGTACTCGCCGTATCGCTTGGTGAGTTCGGTGACGGTGATCATGTGTCCCATCGTCGGCGTGACGAATGGTCGTGTGCATCGGGCATGAGGCCGGGATCGGTCTACGACCAAAGTCGGATGCACGGTGGCCGCCGGTGGGACGCGGATCAGGGTTGCCCCCCACTACGGTGAGGGGGTGCGCCCCGAGGACTATCAACCACCACTGACGTGGTGGAGTCACATCTGGCGTCTGCTGCTCATGCTGGCGATCTCGGGCCTGGTGGTGAGCTCACGGGCCGACACCGGATTGGGCGGTACCACGTGGTGGTTGGCGGTGGACCTCGGACTCGGCGTGGCGAGTTACGTGGCCACCTGGTGGCGGCGCTCGCACCCGGTTCTGGTGTGCACGTTCACCACCCTGTGTGGTGCGGTGTCACTGAGTTCGACCGGTGCCGGTGCGCTCGCCCTGGTGTCGCTGTCGACGCGGCGGCGCTGGCGGGAGATCATCCCGCAGGCCGTGCTGGGTCTGGTCTGCGGGCTGATGTCCGAGGAGATCTTCCGGACGTCGAGCGATGGCGGTGCGAGAGAACCCCTTCTGGTGCTGCTGGTGTTCCTCACCGCCATCACCGCGGTCATGGTGGCCTGGGGTATGTACATCGGATCGCGTCGAGAACTGCTGGCCACCTGGCGATCTCGGGCGATGCTCGCCGAACAGGAGCAGCAGGCCAAGGTCGCCCAGGCGCGCTCGGTGGAGCGGGCGCGTATCGCACGGGAGATGCATGATGTTCTGGCGCATCGGATTTCGACCGTCAGCATGTTCGCCGGGGCGTTGGCCTACCGTACCGATCTGAGCTCGGACGAGGTGGCCGACACCGCGAGGACCATCGAGGAGAATTCCCGGCTCGCGCTGACCGAACTGCGTGAGGTGCTCGGCGTGCTGCGTGAGGGTCCGGGTGACGCCGATCCGGAGCAGCCGCAGGTGGGTCCGGCCGAGATCGATGATCTCGTCGCAGCGGCCGACGACACCGGTATTCGGGTGACCTACACGCGCACAGCGGATCTCGACGAGATGCCGGCGAGCACCGTGCGAACCCTGTATCGCTGTGTGCAGGAGGGGTTGACCAACGCGCGTAAGCACGCTCCGTCGTCGGCGGTGACCGTGCGGATCGAGGCGGGCCGCGAGTCGGGTGTGGATCTGCTCGTGGTCAATCCGTTGCCGATCGGCGGTGTCCCCGCGGCCCTGCCGCGTTCGGGTCTCGGGCTGATCGGTGTCGCCGAACGAGTGGAACTCAGCGGCGGTCGGCACTCGACGACGCGCACCGACGACGGGATGTTCATTCTGCATGTGTGGCTGCCCGGCACGGGTGCGCCCGAGTGAGGGAGTGGTGACCGCCATGGCACGTCTGATGATCGTCGACGACGATCCACTGGTCCGATCGGGGCTGAAGTTGTTGCTCGGTGGCGATCCGGCGTTGTCGATCGTGGCCGAGGCACCCGATGGTCGTGCGGCACTGGAGGTCTTCGCCGCCGATCCGGTGGATCTGGTGCTGATGGATCTGCGGATGCCGGTGATGGACGGGATCGCGGCCACCGCGGCGCTCAAGGAACTCGAGGCACCGCCCGCGGTCATCGTGCTGACCACCTTCGACGCCGACGACTATGTGATGCGTGCGTTGACCGTCGGCGCCGACGGATTCCTGCTGAAGGACACCCCGCCGGAGAAGATCGTCGCGGCGATCGCCGATGTGCTCGCCGGTCAGCCCGCACTCAGTCCGTCGGTCACGGCGGCGTTGATCAAGCAGGTGGTGGATTCCCCCGACCGCGCGGGCACGGTCCGGGCCCGGGCGAACCTCGACTCGCTGACCGAACGGGAACGGACCGTGGCGATCTGGTTGGCCAAGGGGGCATCGAATGCGGAGATCGCGGCGGCGCTCTACATGAGCGTGGCGACGGTCAAGGCACACATCACCCACATCTTCGCGAAACTCGGTGTCGCGAACCGGGTTCAGGTGGCGATCCTCGTCCACGATGCCGGGTGGGAGTAGCGGGGTCGGCCCGGATCTGTCCGTGTCAGACGGGTTCGGGGACCGGTGTCGGCCTCCCGCGTCCGGCGGCGAGGAAGGAAGCGATCGCGATCACGGCGGCGATCAGCATGACCACGGCCAGTGGGGCGGCGGTGTCCGGGCCCTGGATGCTGACCAGTGGGGACACCAGTGCGCCGAGACCGAATTGCAGCGCGCCGAGCACCGCCGAGGCGCTGCCGGCGTGCGAGCCGACCGCCGACATCGCCAGGGCGGTCGCGTTGCCGAAGATCATGCCGAGGCTCCCGACCATCACGAACAGTGGCACGGCCAGCCACATCGCCGGTGCGGCGGTGACGACGAGAATCCCGAAGGTGATGACCGCCAACGACATCACCGATAGTCCGATGCCGACCAGGTGGCGGACCTGGCGGGTGGCGACCAGTCGTGCGGCCAGTGCACTGATGGCCATCAGGGCGAGCGCGTTGGCGCCGAATGCCAGCCCGTAGCCGCCGCTGCTGAGTCCGATCATGTCCTGATAGACGAACGGCGACGCGGAGATGTAGGCCATCATGACCGCGAACGAGAACGCGAATGTGCCGGCGTAGCCGAGGAATCCCGGCCGGAGCAGCTCACGCGGTGAGGCCGCGGCGGCGGCCGTGGCGGTGGTGGCCGCGGCATCGCGCCGACGTCGGTCCGGGGGCAGTGTCTCGCGGACGACGCCGATGATCGACACCAGCATGAGGACCGAAATGCCCAGTACCACACCGAGAATCCCGCGCCAGCCGATCGGGTTCACCAGGAATCCGCCCAGCAGTGGTGCGAGGACAGGGGCCACGCCACCGACGATCATCATCAGGCTGAACGCCCGTGCCGCGGCCCGGCCGGCTGCCAGGTCGGAGATGATCGCCCGGCCGATCACCATTCCGGCCGCACCGCCGAATCCCTGCGCGAAGCGTGCGGCCACCAGGACGCCCACCGACGGCGCGATCACCGCGACGATGCCGGCGGCCACGCACAGTGCTGCGCCGAACAGCAGGGGACCGCGACGACCGAACCGATCCGACAGCGGGCCGAACGCCAACTGCCCGGTCGTCACGCCGACCAGAAAGGCGGTCAGCGTCAGCTGGATGGCGGTCGCCGAGGCCGACAATTCGCCGGTCATCTCGGGGAATGCGGGCAGGTACAGGTCGGTGGCGAAGGGTGCGACCGCCGACAGCAGCGCGAGTACCAGCAGCAGCGGACCGGTGATCGCTCGCTCGGTGCGCGGTTCGCTGGTCACGGACGCGGTGGTCGACGAGGTCATATAGTTATGAGATCATATCCAAATGAGTGATGTCGAATCGTACGGCCCTGCTGCGGGGTCGATGGGCGACGCCGGGTTGAGCGTGAACCTTCTCGTCGATATCGCCGAGGTGGTTCTGCGGGTGGCACGAGAGATCGAACCCCATGGGCCGGCCGGAGTCAGTGGGGTCGTTCCGCTCAATGGCAGCGAAGTCCTGGTGATGCGCTGGATTCATCACAATCCCGGGACGTGTCCCGCCGAGGGGGCCACGGCGACGGGCCTCAAGCGCAGCAACTTCTCGGCCGTGCTGCGTTCACTGGAGGCCAAGGACATGGTGCGACGCAGTCCCGATCCCGACGACGCGCGGTCGGTGCGGTTGTATGCGACACGACGAGCCGAGACCTCGATCGCGCGACTCCACGACTTCTGGCGGCGGCGACTGACCGGTGCTCTCGACCAGGCTTCCGCGGATTCATCCCTCTCTGAAGCTGAATTACTCACCGCGCGAATGGTTCTCGAGCGACTCTCGGCGGGCCTGCGCACCGCGCGCTGAGTTGTTGATCGGGTCGGGGCTTCGTCGGAGGGGCGTACATGCGCGCCCGTGTGAATTCTGTTCACCACAGGGGCGTACGTTCACCACAGTTCACCCCAGGGGAAACTGTTCACTGAAGGTACGAAATGCCTTGCAACCGTTACACATTCACCTCATGATTCACCCCATGACGAACTGATTATCGGCTACACTAGATGGCAGCGGCACTCACACAGGGGGACGAATGAGCGACCACGACCTCGCCGAGATTCTCGACGTCATCATCGACAACCTCACCGAACCGAGCATCGACCAGAAGTCGCTGACCGACCGGCACGCCACCGAGGTGATGACCCAACTGCGCCTCATCCGCAACCTCGTC